>JANQQB010000174.1 GCA_028285165.1 Rhodobiaceae bacterium | reverse complement strand
CTGCGCACCGGCTTCCACCAGCGAGGTGATGACAGGCGGATTCGCGCCGGCAATCGTATCGGCTGCGGAATTGGCCCGTTCAGCCACGTTGACGTTCGGTTCCGGCGCCGTGTCGGCAGCCGCTGGCGTCTGCGGTTCCGCATCCGGTTCGCGTGCGGTGGTAACGGTACGGATCGGCTGCGTCGTGACGACCCGCGCGGAGGATTTTTCCGCATTGCCGTTGGCGCCTTCGGACGCGTCGGCCGCCGGGTTGCCGGCTACCGATCCTGTCGGCGTTTGCGCCGATTGCCTGGCCGTGCTCCCGGTTGCCGTACGATCTGCGGCTCTGGTGGCGGCGGGCGGCCGTTCCACGAACGTCCCGTCCGGCTTGACAATCACGGTCTTCACCGTCTTTGGCAGTTCTGGAACCGTGTTGGTCTCATCGTTCCGCGCAACCGTCACCGGGTTCTCCCGACCGACCACGATGCGCTCCTGCGATTTGTCGGATTGCTCGGTTCCCGAAAGCCGCTGATACACCCCCGATCCGGGACGCGATGTGGTCTCTGCCGTTTCCGTCGGCTGCGGCCGGCGCTTGAACGGCTGGGTGTCCGCCGTAATCATCACCGGCTCGCCACCGGCACCGCCGCCGCTGAACGTGCGGTAGGCAAACAGGCCTGCGCCGCCGACAAACGTCAGGGCAAGAATCGCGGCGATCGCCTTGAAACCAAGTCCCCAGGAAGCCTTCTGTTCCGGTCGGGCATCGACATGCGGTTCGGGCGTCGGGCTGCCCCCTGTCCCATCGGCCTCGCCGGTCTCCGGAAGCGGATCTGCGCCCTCTGCCACGGGACCCGAACGGGAAAAGTCTCGCGCATTTCCGGCACCGGCCAAGGTTGCTTCGGCGTCCGTTTCGCTCACCGCCGCGCGATGGCGCGGGTCGATCGTATACGGGTCCTCATCATCGAAATCGATGGAATAGGTTTCGGCAGCAGCGCCAGGTGCCGGGTCGAAAGACGGATCGAGCAGGTCCGCCGGATCCAGCCGGATTTCCGGTCGGCGAACCGTTTCCGCGACGGGCTCCGGTTCGGGATCGGCGGCGTCCGACGGCGTCGAATCGTCGGCATAGCCGCGCTCCTCAACGTCCTCATGCGGATAGACCGGCGCGGCGTAGGGATCGGTTGCCTCCGGATGATCGGACACATTGTCGTCTTCGGAATAGGCAGGCGCGACATCGTAGGGCTCGCGATGATCGGAATCAGCGTCGTCATAGATCGGTTCGGGGGCCGGTTCGGGTGCGAATTCGGCAGCGACATCCTCCGGCACGCCATAGGGCGAGCCTTCCGGCTCGGACCGTGCGGCGTCCGGAGTGGCGTAAGACGCCGGCGCAAAGCCGTCCTGCACATAATCCTCGGAGCCGGCATAGGGTTCCGGAACCGCCCCGAAATCCGGAAGGTCCGGCTGGTGCACGGGCGCGTCCTGCACTGGCATTTCTTCGGACGGTGAAGCGTCCTGGTCGGCAAAGCGGTCGTCTGATTCGTACGGTAGCGGAGCAAACGGTTCGGCATGAACCGGCGCCGGCCCAGCCGCTTCGGCAGCGGCAGCGGCAACGCCATCGAGCGAGTCCGGCGCATACGCATCTTCGACGAAGGCGCGCATATCCGGATCCGTCTCGTCGTATCCTGCCTCGGCATATCCGCCGGACGGGTACGCTACCGTGTCTGTCGGTTGTGGATAGCCCTGGGGATCCTGTGCATATCCGGGGGCATTCCCATGGTCCGGGGCCGGTTGGAATGCGTCAGGGTGCGGTTCGGCCGCGACGGGAGGCTGCAGGTCGCCTTCGCGCTCCTGCTTTTCCGCCAGCGCCTTCTTGCGCCAGAACTCATCGCCTTCACTTACGATACGCGCCAGCTCGACGAGCGGATCCTCATACTGGCTTGATTGCGTGTCGGAACCGGCTTTGTCATGTTCCCCGTAAGCCTTTCGGCCTGTCATAGCATGTCCCATCGCGCGCCCCGAGTTACTCACACAATGACAAGGTCGGAGATCGCCGCTTGTTCTTCCCTGTTCGTTCAGCGCATCTCGTCGGGCGCCACCACGCCCAATATACCAAGTCCGGATGCGATCACAAACGCTACCGCGCGGATCAGCGCAAGCCTTGCCACGGTCAACTCTGGGTCGTCAGCCTTAATAAACCGTAAGTGCGGATCGTCTTTTCCTCGGCTCCATTGACTGTGCAGGTCGCTTGCCAGATCGAAGAGGTAAAATGCAATCCGATGCGGTTCGTGGGCCGCGGCCGCACTTTCGACCAACCGCGGCCATTGCAGCAGGCGACCGATCAACGCCATCTCGCCGGAATCGCTCAGGCGCGACAGGTCGGCGGCCTGAAGCGCTGCAAGCGAGACATCCAGGTCGGGCATATCCTCGACCGCCTGGCGAAACACCGATTGCGCCCGCGCATGACCGTACTGGACATAAAACACCGGATTGTCGCGGGATTGCTCCGTTACCTTCTGGAAATCGAAGTCGAGCGGTGCGTCGTTCTTGCGATAAAGCATCATGAAACGCACGGCGTCCCGACCGACCTCGTCGACCACCTCGCGCAACGTCACCAGATTCCCGGAGCGTTTCGACATCGTGACGGCAACACCGCCACGAAACAGCTTCACCAATTGACAGAGCTTGACATCGAGCGTGCCCTCGCCGCCTGTCATGGCGGTGACAGCCGCCTGCATGCGCTTGACGTATCCCCCGTGATCGGCCCCCAGCACATCGATCATCTCGTTGAAACCACGAAGATATTTGTCGTAGTGGTACGCAATATCGGAAGCGAAGTAGGTATAGGAACCGTCGGATTTCAAGAGCGCCCGATCGACGTCGTCTCCGAAATCCGTCGACCGGAACAGCGTCTGCTCCCGATCCTCCCAATCTTCGGGGAGCTGTCCTTTCGGCGGTGGCAATGTTCCCTGGTAGATGAGATCCCGGTTGCGCAGCGCATCGATGGCGCCGGAAACGCGGTTGGCGTCCGGGCGCGAGAGGGATCGTTCCGAAAAAAAGACGTCGTGGGTGACATTCACCGACGCGAGATCACCGCGGATCATGTCCATCATCGCGTCGATCGTACGGTCGCGCACGATCGGGAGCCAGGTCTCTTCCGGCTGGGAAAGCAGCTTATCGCCGTGGTCGCGGGCTAGCGCCGCTCCGACCGGCACCAGATAATCCCCCGGATACAGGCCTTCCGGAATCGGCCCGATCTCTTCGCCGAGTGCCTCGCGATAGCGCAGGAAGGCAGAACGCGCGAGCACGTCAACCTGAACGCCGGCATCGTTGATGTAGTACTCCCGGGTGACGTCATAGCCGGCAAAGTCCAGAAGCGACGCCAGCGCATCACCGAAAACAGCGCCCCGACAATGGCCGACATGCATCGGTCCCGTCGGATTGGCCGAGACATATTCCACGTTGATCTTGCGTCCGCCGCCGAGTGTCGCGCGGCCGTAATCCGCGCCGGCCTCGAGGATCGAGCCGAGGGCTCGATTGCGATAGGCTTGGCTGATCCGCACATTGAGGAAACCCGGTCCTGCGATTTCCGCCGTTTCCACGTCGGGGTCGCTGGCCAGTTCGGCCGCAATCCTGATGGCTATGTCCCGTGGCTTGGCACCGATGCGCTTGGCAAGGACCAGCGCCGCATTGCACGCAATGTCGCCATGAGCCGGATCGCGAGGCGGCTCGGATCCGATAGCGCTCAGATCAAGCGCATCGCCGTCTTTCGTTTGAAACTCAGAGGCTTCAATCGCTTTTTTGAACTTTTGTGAGAAGTCGGCAAAAATGTTCATGGGTCTGTTGCGCGTTCTTCGGGACGATCGGCCCTCCACGGTGCGCATCCGGTCGGAGAACCGGTGCAGTTTCGCGTTGTCGGCGCCTGAATCAAGAAAGCGCATCGAGCTTCCTTGCAAAAGCCCGCAGCGCCCGCGGGCCCTAACGCAATTCCGCTGTTTCGTCAAACCAGCGGCGGTGTTCGGCCAGCGCATATCGGTCCGTCATGCCGGCAATGTAGTCGCACACCCGTCGCGCCAACCGCTCCGGGCTCAGTCCGGCAAGATTGTGCCGCCATTCGGCCGGCATTTTTTCCGGGTCGTCGTAAAACGCCGCGAACAGGCCACGCACCATCCTGTCGGCATCCTCTCGGATCGGCACGACGTTCGGATGTTTGTACATGTTCGGAAACAGGAATCCCTTGATCGCCTGATCCGCTGCAACCATCGTGTCGGAAAACCGGATCACGGCCTTGTCCGCCTGTCGGATGTCAGCGACGGAAGCCGGCCGTTCGGTTTCGAAAAATCCCGATGCCAGCGTGATGACGTCCTCGACCATCGTCGTGATCAGGCGTCGCACCAATTCGTGGATTATCCGGCTTTCTTCCAGGTTCGGATAGCGCCTTTCGATCTCGTTGAGGAAGTCGCCGAGCAACGGCAATTCGCGCAGGTCGGCGAGAGTGAACAGGCCGGCCCGCAATCCGTCATCCAGGTCATGGGCGTTGTAGGCGATGTCGTCGGAAAGCGCGGCGACCTGTGCCTCGGCGCTTGGCCAGGTATGGAGTTCCAGGTCCTGGATCGGTTGGTAGACCCGGATCGCATGCGGCAAAGGCTTGCCGGCATAGCGCCCGCAGGGCGAGCCATCGCGCAAGGTCATCGGCCCGTTGTGTTTGACCAGCCCCTCCAGGGTTTCCCAGGCCAGATTGAGACCGTCGAAATCGGCGTAACGACGCTCCAGGTTCGTGACGATCCTGAGCGTCTGGGCGTTGTGATCGAACCCGCCATACGCCGCCATCGCGGCATCCAGCGCGTCCTCGCCGGTATGGCCAAAGGGCGTGTGCCCCAAATCGTGGGCGAGCGCGAGGCATTCTGTGAGGTCTTCGTCGAGACGCAAGGAGCGGGCGATCGACCGGGCGATCTGAGAGACCTCGATCGTGTGCGTCAGTCGAGTGCGGTAATGATCGCCCTCGTGATAGACAAACACCTGGGTCTTGTGTTTCAGGCGACGGAACGCCGTAGAATGCACGATCCGGTCGCGGTCGCGCTGATAGGGCGTGCGTGTCGGGCTGGGCGGTTCGGGAAACAGCCGGCCGCGGCTCAAGCCCGGATCGACTGCATAGGGTGCTCTGTTGGCATACGCCCCGCCACTGACCGTTGCCATGACCCGTTCCTTGCGCTGCGCCCGAATTGAATTATCGTTAGGATCAACCTAAGTATCTAGCGAATCTGTTTGCAAGCCGATGACGGGCCGAGACGCGGCCCGCCGGCTCGAAACAACGGGATATCCAATGACAGTTGACGCCCTGCCCGTATCGTTGAGCGCCAGCGCTGCCAAGCGCATTGTCGCCATCATGTCCAAGCAAGAGTCCGCGTCCGCGCTTCGTGTGAGCGTCGAAGGCGGCGGTTGTTCCGGATTTCAGTACAAATATGAACTCGTGGACGACGCCGAGGCCGACGATTTTGTCCTCGAGCGCGACGGCGCGACAGTCTTCATTGATCCGGTCTCGCTTGAATATATGAGCGGTTCCGTCATCGATTTTGTCGACGACCTGATCGGCCAGTCGTTCCAGATCAACAATCCGCAGGCCATATCCGGCTGCGGCTGCGGCACAAGTTTCTCCATCTGAACCGCACAGACAGCGTCGCCGTCAGGCAGCACCCCGACGACGCAACCGGGTTGTCGGCAACGACCGGTGCTGTCCGATTTCGACAGGAATGCCTCGGATATCTGTTGGATTCCGGTGCAATTCATCCCGGCGCGCGATATGCTGCCTGCAGCAATACCCTGCCCCATCGCGCCATCCGGATGAGACACGCCCCATGAAAATCGCCACCTGGAACATCAACGGCGTCAAGGCGCGCATCGACAACGTGCTGGCCTGGCTGAAGGAAGCCCAACCCGACATTGCCTGCCTGCAGGAAATCAAGTCGGTCACTGAAGCCTTTCCGGCCGGCGCGTTCGAGGATCTTGGATACAATCTGGCTGTCCACGGCCAGAAAGGCTTCAACGGGGTCGCGATCCTGTCGAAGCTGCCGCTGGACGAAGTCGTCGAACAATTGCCGGGCGATGACGCCGACGAACAGGCCCGGTTTGTCGAATGTGTGGTCTCGACCGAGAACGGTGCGCTGCGGGTCTGCTGTCTCTACCTGCCGAACGGCAATCCGCCCGACACCGAAAAATACCCCTACAAGCTTGGCTGGATGGACCGCCTGCAGGCCCGTGCCGAAGCGCTCCTGGCGGCGGAGGAGACCTTTGTGCTCGCCGGCGACTACAACGTCATTCCGGAACCGGAAGACTGTTATGCGCCGAACGCCTGGATCGACGACGCCCTGTTCAAACCGGAAACCCGTGCCGCCTACCGGCGGCTCGTCAATCTCGGCCTGACCGACGCGGTACGGGCCTGTTCGACCCAGGCACCGCTGTACACATTCTGGGATTATCAGGCCGGAGCCTGGCAGAAAAACAACGGCATTCGAATCGACCATCTGCTGCTGTCGCCGCGTGCCGCCGACAGGCTGCGCGGCGCCGCCATCGACCGCCATGTGCGGGCCTGGGAAAAACCGTCGGATCACGTGCCGGTCTGGATCGATCTCGCTGCATAAGGCTGATGCGGCCAGATGGAAAGATTGGCCTGGAGGTGCTGGGAGTATCGCTCTGACGGCAGCCGGTGCCGGGTCGCCCGGTTAAACCGGGCGAAGAAGCCAAGAAGCGAGCAGGTGAGCGGATCTGGCAGGCGCCGGCCCCTCACAAGGTAGGTGTCATCCCCTCCCCGATCCGTCCTCCCCCGACTTGTTCGGGGGACCCATCTCATAGAACGCGCCGCGTGACGCACCTGGATCGCACGAACAGAACAACAGGCCGGCCAAGGCCTATGCGACCGGCCCTCCAACTGACCGGCAAGCGAAGCAGCAATCCGCAATCCGGCTAGTGAGACAGGTGCGATTCGACACGCATCCGCGCCAGCACCTGCAGCGCGCCAAGCGCCACGAAGAGCGCCCCGGCAATCTCCACCAGGAAGAAGCCCGGCAATTCCAAGAGATTCAGTCCCACAAGCAGGTCGAGATGCGTCAAACCGACCATACGCACCAAACTGAAAACACCCAGAAGAACGAGTCCGCATGCAGCCGCCCAATGCCGGCCGGCAATGGCGTGCAACAGTGCTGCGAGGTAAAGGGCAAGGCCGACGCCCAGCATCGTCAGCATCGCGAAGATTGCCAGTCGAACCGGTTGGCGCTGGTCATACCAGCCGCCCTCGAGCGCAACGCATCGCCCGATGGCCCGTCCGAGGGATTGCAAGTCGGCCTGTTTGTTCACGAAGAGCAGTGTGACTGCCACGAGCACGATCAGCCAGAACCGCGTCTCGCGAGACCGCGACGGTTCGGGAAAGCCAGGAGATCGGTAAACCACCATGCCGGCCAGCACGGCGGCGACGCCATAGGCAGCCACCGCGATCCAGGCGGCAAGGGTGGGATCTCCGATGCCCGGCAACCAGCGCGAAACGACGCACTCGAAGATGGAAGAAAGCGCCGCGATCATCGCGGCGCCGGTTCGGGTACCGGAAGCGTTTCAGACGCAGGAGCGATCAGCGGTCGGCAAAGACCGTGGCCCATTGGCCGGCCCGCGCCATGGCCGAGCGCCGCTCTGTCTCGGTCGCCAGCGCGAACGCCCGCTCCTGGTCCGTGCGAATCCAGTCGTCTTCCATGCCCTTGGCCTGTTCCCGGGCAAGCGTCAGCCACATCAGGCCTTCGGACGGGCGTTGCGGAATGCCGTCGCCGAGAAACATCATGCGGCCCAACAGCGCCTGGGACTTGTGGTGACCCTTCAGCGCGGCCAGTTTCAGCCAACGGGCTGCCATATGCTTGTCGCGCCGCCCGGCAGTGCCGTCGAAGTACATTCGCCCAAGGTTGAACTGGGCATCCGCATTGCCGAACAGCGAGGCCGCATGCCGGAAGATCTTGAGCGCCTTGGCCGGATCCTTCGGCAGGTCGATGTCTTCCAGTCCGGTCAGATAATACTCGCCGATCGACACCAGCGAATGGGCAACAAACGGAGCGGTCTCGGAATACGGCAGGATGTCGTTTCCGCTGGCGGCCACCATCTTGAAGTACCGGAAGGCTTCGGCCGGATTGGCACCGACACCATCCCCTTCCTGATACATCCGGCCCAGCTTCCACTGAGCCAACGGATGGCCGTTTTCGGCAGCCTTTTCGAAAGTCGCAAGAGCGGTACCGTAATCCCCGTCGAAATACGCGCTTGCCGCGCGAATGAACAGGTCTTCGGCGAGGTCCTTGGTATATTCCGAATGCGGTGCAAGCGCTTCGGCTGCCGACGGCCGTTCGATGACCGGCGCCGTCGGATCGAACGAGCGGGTCTGTTGAGCGCCTTCGTCCGCCTGAGCGACCGAGAACCCGGCCGACCAGACAATGGCAAGTGCAAGTGCAGTTTTTTTATTGATCCGCATAGCAGATCTTTTCCATTGTTCCGCCCGGATACGTCACGGCGCTGTCCCCGAATGCACCGCCCGTCCAGGCATAGTTCACGTCTGCGCCAGAACCGGATTGGTCTCGCGCGGTTCCCATGTCGTCGCACGCATGATTGAGCGACCGCATCCCACACTGCGGATCGCGCTTGCGCGTCGACGTCAAATTTTGTGCCTGTTTCCCCGAAGTCTGCTCAGCGATATAGGAAGTCGAGTTCGCTGTTTCAGCTACCGCGAAAAGATTAATTTCGGTTTTCCAGCCAAATCCGTAACGGGACGCGTCAGGACTATGGCTCCTGCGCGCCTGTGCCATCGCGATACCGGTCACGTCCGGATTGGCACATTCAAGGCACTCTGTGCCTCCGGCGAGTGAAGGATCGTTCAAACCGACCGGGCCGCGCGGCATCGCCGGCACACAAGGCACGGCCTGATCATGCCGACGCATCGTGCTGTCAGCGACCGAATGCCCAATCGGCTTGGAAATCGGCTTAAATGCAGACCGGCACGGCCGTCTGGGCTCGTGGTTCGGTCCTTTCGTCACATGCCGTTCCGTCAGGCGTTTTTTATCGAACGTCTTCGCGTCCATTATTGTCTCCGGCGTCCCAGGCGTCTCCCGGCCATAGGTCCGCATGCATGGCATGTGCCATACGGCGTAGGCCTTGTTTGTTGTCTGGGGTCCCGGCGCAAGTGCAAAAAGCCGGAACATCCCTACCCTAGCCGCCAGCCTTTTCCATCAGGATATCGTGGCACAAAGGTGGCAGCGCGTGGGTTATCTTCGTATACATCAAGCCGGTGAAAATTATGTTGCACAATTGACACATTTCCCCCGCCCACCGGCCTGCTTCCGCAAGGGAATCGTTCACTTTTGGTTACCAAATGCAAACAAACGTGGTCCGGTTGCGCATTCGACAACCGGTTATCTAAGCGCGAACCTTGAAGCGGGCGATTCGATCTTGGAAAAAAATCGAACATAAAGAGAACAAGCCTCGCCAGAGCGTCAATAGACTGTCATACTTGGCGTCGATTCGGTCCGCCACCCGCCGGGATCCGTAACGCCTTCGATACCGAGAACCCGCGACACCCCCTGCACCCACGAAACACGTTGTCTTATGAGTGATCCCAAAGATTTGTTCGCCAAGCTGGAAGCCAGCGTTTCGGAATTGAAGAAAGTTGCCAAATCCAATCGCGGCAAGGCGGCGGCCGACAAGCAGGTGGCGGCAGCCGGCGGCGGCCGTACGACGGCTTCGCTTGCCGTGCCCGATTCGCAGGACGCCGGCTACACAGCCGCCGACATCGAAGTCCTGGAAGGGTTGGAACCGGTGCGTCGGCGGCCGGGCATGTATATCGGCGGCACCGATGCAAAGGCGCTGCATCACCTCTTCGCCGAAGTCATCGACAATTGCATGGACGAGGCAGTGGCCGGGCATGCCTCTTGGATCGAGGTCGACCTGGCATCCGACGGCTACCTGACCGTTACGGACAATGGCCGCGGCATTCCGATCGACCCGCATCCGAAGTTCCGCGATCGCTCGGCCCTTGAAGTGATCATGACGACGCTGCATGCCGGCGGGAAGTTCGATTCCAAGGTTTATGAAACGTCTGGCGGACTGCACGGCGTCGGCGTTTCCGTCGTCAACGCGCTCTCCGACCACCTGGAAGTGGAAGTCGCCCGCAACAGGAAACTCTATCGTCAGACGTTTCACCGCGGCCTGCCATCCGGCGGTCTCGAATCGCTTGGCGACGTGCACAACCGGCGCGGCACGCGCGTCCGCTTCCATCCGGATCCGGAGATTTTCGGCAAGACGGCGCGCTTCGAACCGGCGCGCCTCTTCAAGATGGCCCGCTCGAAGGCCTATCTGTTCGGCGGCGTGGAAATCCGCTGGACGTGCGATGCAAGCCTCCTGGACGAAAAGTCAGCGATTCCGGACAAAGCCGTCTTCCGGTTTCCGGGCGGTCTGAAGGATTACCTTGAAGACATGCTCGGCAACGAGAAGCGTATCATCGACGACATCTTCGCCGGCCGCACGGACCGGACTGGCGGGCACGGATCCGTCGAATGGGCCATCGGCTGGTTTGCCGGCGACGGCTTTTTGAATTCCTATTGCAACACAGTGCCAACGCCCGAAGGCGGCACCCACGAAAGCGGCTTGCGGACCGCGCTGCTGCGTGGGCTGCGTGCCCATGCCGAACGGACCGGCGTCAAGAAAGCGTCGATCATCACGGCCGACGATGTCATGACGACCGGCGGCGCCATGCTGTCCGTCTTCATCCGAGAACCGGAATTCGTCGGGCAGACAAAAGACAAGCTTGCGACATCGGAAGCCAGCCGCATCGTCGATGCGGCGATCCGCGATGCGTTCGACCATTGGCTGGCCGGGTCGCCGCAACTGGCCGGACGCCTTCTGGAATGGGTGCTGGACCGGGCCGACGAACGCCTGCGGCGGCGCAAGGAAAAAGAGGTGAACCGAAAGTCGGCGGTCCGCAAGCTGCGGCTTCCGGGCAAGCTGGCCGACTGTTCGGCCGGCCAGAAGGACGGCACGGAATTGTTCATCGTGGAGGGCGATTCAGCCGGCGGGTCGGCCAAACAGGCGCGCCACCGCGCCAACCAGGCCGTGCTGCCGCTGCGCGGCAAGATCCTCAATGTTGCCAGCGCAGGCCGCGAGAAACTCTCCCAGAACCAGCAATTGTCTGATCTGGTCCAGGCGCTCGGCTGCGGGACCGGGACCCGGTACCGGGATGATGACCTGCGCTACGACCGGGTCATCATCATGACGGATGCCGATGTCGACGGCGCCCACATCGCCTCGTTGCTCATCACCTATTTCTACAAGGAAATGCCGGAGCTGATTGAAAACGATCACCTCTATCTGGCCGTGCCCCCGCTCTATCGCATCACCCAGGGCGGCAAGACGCTCTATGCGCGCGACGATGCCCATAAGGACGAATTGCTGAAATCGGAGTTCAAGAGCAACGCCAAGGTCGATATCGGCCGCTTCAAAGGGTTGGGCGAAATGCTGCCCAATCAGCTGAAGGAGACGACGATGGACCCCAAGAACCGCACATTGCTGCGGGTTCAGGTGGCGGATGCCGAAACGGGCCTCACGCGCGATACGGTCGACCGACTGATGGGCACCAAGCCGGAAGCCCGCTTCCAGTTCATCCAGGAGCGCGCCGAGTTCGTCGACGAACTGGACGTCTGACAGCCGGCACAAAACCCGACCGGTGACTCCACCGAATAGGACCACTCTTCGAGTTCCGAGATATTGTCCTGTTACATTGCACCCCTAGTTTTCCGACCTGATCATTCAAGACTGGACGGAGGCGGGTCTCTTGAAACAGGCGACGAAAGTCATCGACGCGGCGGCGATGATTTCAGACGGAGCAACCATCCTGATCGGCGGGTTTATGGGGGTCGGCTCGCCGCATCGGCTGATCGATGCGATGGTGGAGCGCGGCATCCGCGACCTCACCGTAGTGGCCAACGACACCGCCATGCCGGGGGTCGGCATCGGCAAACTGATTGAGGCCGGTTCGGTCGCGCGGGTCGTTGCCTCACATATCGGCCTCAATCCGGAAACCCAGAAGAAGATGATCGCGGGCGAGATAGACGTCGAGCTCGTGCCGCAGGGCACGCTGGTCGAACGCATCCGCGCCGGCGGCGTCGGGCTCGGCGGTGTGCTGACCGCAACCGGCCTCGATACTCCGGTCGAGGACGGCAAGCAGATCGTCGAAGTTGAGGGCAAGAAATATCTTCTGGAAGTACCGATCCGTGGCGATTTCGCGCTGATTGCGGCCCGGCGAGCGGACTATGTCGGCAATCTGGAATATTCGCTGACGGCGCACAATTTCAATCCGATCATGGCCATGGCCGCCGATACGGTGATCGCGGAGCCGCAATACATCGAGCCGGTCGGTGTGATTTCGCCCGACGCGGTGAAGACACCCGGCATCCTCGTTGACCACCTTCTGGAAAGGGCCGCCTGATGGACGCCAAGGAAATCATTGCCCGCCGGGTGGCCTGCGAGATCCGGCCGAACACGCTGGTCAATCTCGGCATCGGCTTGCCGAGCATGGTCGCCAACTATCTTCCAAGCGACGTCAACGTGTTCTTCCAGGCGGAAAACGGCGTGATCGGCCTCGGCGCCCGCCCGCCGGAAGGCATGGAGGATCCCGACCTGACCGATGCGGGCGGCGGATTTGTTACCGCAGTGCCCGGCGCCGCTTCGATCGACAGCGCCATGAGTTTCGGCCTGATCTGCGGCGGCCATCTCGATATGACCGTGCTTGGCGGTCTGCAGGTCGACGCCCGCGGCTATCTCGCGAACTGGATGATCCCGGGCAAGATGGTGCCCGGGATGGGCGGTGCCATGGACCTGGTCGCCGGCGCACAGCGTGTCATCGTGGCCATGGTGCACACGGCCAAGGGCAGCCCGAAGATTCTGCCGGAATGCACCCTTCCCCTGACAGCCGCCCGCCGCGTCACGCTGATCGTCACCGAAATGGCGGTCATCGAACCGACGGAAGCCGGCCTTGTTCTCCGGGAAACCGGTCCCGGCACGACGGTCGATCAGGTGCGGGAGGCAACGGCGGCAGAGCTGATCGTTCCGGACGATGTGAAAGAAATGGCTCTGTCGTGATCGATAGAACGGGTCGCCGCAAGTCGATCAGATCGCGTCGTAATCCAGCACCGTTCCGGGTTCCGTCGGACGGCTCTGGCAGGTCAGGACGAAGCCGGCATCCAGTTCCCAGTCTTCCAGCGAATAGTTGATCGCCATATCGACCGCGCCCGACACAACCTTTGCCCGGCAGGTGCAGCACATGCCGCCCCGGCAGGAATAGGGCAGATCGAGCCCCATGCGGGTCGCCGCGTCGATGATGGTTTCGTCGCCGCGCAATTGCACCGCAAAGCGGCTGCCATCGAGGATGACATCGACGCTCTGGTCCGCGCCCGTGGTTTCCCGCGCGGCGGCGGACGGAACCGGCTTTCGGGCCTCGCCGGCGGGCACGAAGAGTTCGCTGCGGATGCGGTCGGCATCGAGGCCGAGGTCCTTTAGCGTCGCACCGGCCTGGTCGGTCATGTCGCCCGGCCCGCACAGGAAGGCGGCCTCGATATCCTCCGGCTTCACCACGGGGCCGACGACCGCACGGATCTTGTCCCCGGTTATGCGCCCCATCAGAAGCGGTATTTCATGGCTTTCGCGCGACAGCAGGTGGAACACGGACAGACGCTCAAGATACAGGTCCTTCAGGTCTTCCAGCGTTTCCTTGAACAGGATGTCCTTGGACGTGCGATTGCCGTAGATCAGCACGATTTCGGCCACCGGATCATTGGTCAGGATCGTCTTGACGAGCGACAGAATCGGCGTGATGCCGGACCCCGCCGCGATTGCCAGATAGGTCTTGCGCGCACCCGCCCCGGGCGGCGTCGGTAGCACGAAACGCCCTTCCGGCGTCATCACCTGGAGGCGGTCGCCCGCTTTGAGCGCTTCGTTCACGAAAGTCGAAAACGCGCCGCCTTCTACCTTTTTCACGCCAACCCTGAGGCCGCCCTCATCTGGCGCCGAGCAGATCGAATAGGACCGGCGAATGTCGGACCCATCGAGCGTCGCGCGCAACGTGAGATATTGCCCGGCGTCGAAATGATAGGCGTCCGCCAGATCCTCCGGGACATCGAAGAGAACCGATACCGCGTCGGGCGTTTCCCTCCGGACTTCACGGACGGTCAGATCGTGAAAGCGTGGCGCCATCGTTTGAGACCCCTGTTGGAAAGTGCCGGCCCGATCCCTTGTTCGGACATCCGGGACGTCAGATACACTTGAAATAGTCGAATGGTTCGCGACACGAGAGGCACCGGTAAAGCGCCTTGCAGGCCGTTGAGCCGAATTCGGAGATGCGTTCGGTCTGCTCTGATCCGCATTTCGGGCACGATACGGCGACTTCGCCGAACAGCGCCCGGCGCGATGCCTTTCCGACCGGAGGCGCAATGCCATATTCGCGGAGCTTGGCGCGACCGGTTTCGCTCATCCAGTCCGTCGTCCAAGCCGGCGACAAAACGGTGACGATACGCGGATTTTCAATGCCGGCCTCTTCCACCGCCATTTCGATTTCGAGCGCGATCAGGTTCATCGCCGGACACCCCGAATAGGTCGGCGTGATGACCACTTCGACCCCATCGTCGGCGCCGCGTCGAACCTCGCGCAGGACGCCGAGATCCTCGATCGTCAGCACCGGGATTTCCGGATCGACCACCGACGCGGCGGCGAGCCGCGCACGTTGCAGATCGAGATCGATGACGGATTGCTCTTGGCCGGCCATTGCTCTCACCACGTTGCGCCAGGATAGGTCCGCTGCAGGAATTGCATGTCCGCAAGGATGAAGCCGAGATGTTCGGTGTGCCGACCTGAGCGCCCGCCGGATTGCATCCAGCCGTCGTCCGGCCGCGCCAATCCGGCCTTTTCGAGGACATGGTCGAGGGTCTCCTCCCACGTCTCCTTTAAGGCAAGCGGATCGACGGCAACGCCCTGGGCGATCAGCGCTTTGTCGACGGGGTCGGTCTCGAACATTTCACCGGTGAACGGCCATAGCGCGGCGAGAGCATCGACCACACGCTGCCGGCTCTCATCGGTCCCGTCGCCGAGACGGATAACCCATTCGCCGGAATGCCGCAGATGATAGGCCAGTTCCTTTTCCGACTTGGCCGCGATCGCGGCGAGCGTCTCGTCCGTCGACCGGCACATCTCGAACCAGAACGGATGCATGAACGCCGAAAACAGCAATTGCCGGACCATGGTGACGGCGAAGTCGCCGTTCGGCTGCTCGGCCAGCAGTATATTGCGAAAATCGTGGGCGTCGCGCAGATAGGCGAGCGCATCCTCGTCGCGACCGTGCCCCTCGACTTCTCCGGCATAGGTGTAAAGGCTGCGCGCCTGGCCGATCAGGTCGAGCCCCAGATTGGCAAGCGCAATATCCTCCTCCAGCATCGGCGCATGTCCGCACCATTCCGACAGCCGGTGCCCGAGGATCAGCGACGTGTCGGCAAGCCGAAGCGTGTAGTCGAACAGAACCTGCGTCATGGAAATCCTCTCCTCCACGAAAGGCAACCTGGCCGGAAAACCCGCCGCAGGCGCGAACCCACAGGTCCGATGCCCGCCGCAAAGCCGCTCGGCGCGGCGCCGGTGTCGTGGATCACATGTTGCCGACTTCTTCGGGTACGTCGTAAAATGTCGGATGCCGGTAGATCTTCGTCGCCGTCGGCTCGAACAGCGCATCCTTGTCCTGCGGGTCCGACGCGGTTATGGCGTCGGACGGCACAACCCAGAGCGACAGCCCCTCGCCGCGGCGTGTGTAGACGTCCCGCGCGGCCTGCAGCGCCATTTCCGGATCGCTCGCATGCACCGACCCGCAATGACGGTGCGCCATGCCGGTTCGCGACCGGATAAAGACTTCCCAAAGGGGCATTTTCTGATCGGACATTTCCTCGATCCCGTTTGTCGCCGCGTTCAGGCGCAGCGTTGTTCCTTCCAGAGCCGCGTAGACGGGAGGTAATCCCAGCCAAAGGCGTGATCCGTCGAGCCGTGCGCCCGCAAATGCATCAGCCGTTCTTCGGCTTCCTCGACCGTCGGCCGGTGCGTTTCGTCGACCCGCCACATCACGAAATGCGGCTCCTTGAGCGGCTCGAACCAGGAGGCCTTGCGCTGGTAGAACCGCTTGTGGACGGTGTTCCAGACAAAGTATTCCAGATCCTCGGCGCTTTCCCAGACCGACAGGTTGACGATCAGCGAGGGATCGGATTCGAACGTGATTTCGGTGGCGTTGCCGTTGTCGCCCTTCAACCGCCAGACGAAACCCTTGCTGCGTTCGGCAAGCGCATTGATGCGGTTCAGGTTGGCGACAAAATCGTGGACACGCGGGTCGTGAACCGGAGCCACGAGCCTGCCAATGTTCAACTCAGCCAGGTAGCTCATTCGGCAGCCCCCGCCATAGCGATTTCGGCGTCTGCGGCACGCGCGGATCGTTTCTTGGAATAGGCCAGTGCCGCTTCGCGCACCCAGGCCCCGTCTTCATGGGCCTTGACGCGAGCGGCCAGCCGTTCGCGATTGCACGGCCCGTCACCCGATACCACCCGGAAGAATTCGTCCCAGTCGATGGCACCGAAATCCCAGTGGCCGGATTCTTCGTTGTAGGACAGATCCGGATCGGGAAATTCCAGCCCGATGAAATGGCCCTGCGGCACAGTTGCATCGACAAACTTCTGGCGCAGGTCGTCGTTGGAAAACCGCTTGATCTTCCAGGCCATCGACTTGGCCGAGTGTTTGGAGTTTGCGTCCGATGGGCCGAACATCATGAGGCTCGGCCACCACCAACGGTTCAGCGCATCCTGCGCCATCGCCTTTTGCTCCGGTGTGCCGTTGGCCAGTGTCGACATCAGCTCATAGCCTTGGCGCTGATGGAAACTCTCTTCCTTGCAGATCCGGATCATCGCCCGGCTGTAGGGTCCGAAGGAACAACGGCAGAGCGGAATCTGGTTCATGATCGCCGCGCCGTCGACGAGCCAGCCGATCGCACCGATATCGGCCCAGGTCAGGGTCGGGTAATTGAAGATCGAAGAATACTTGGCCTTGCCGCTGTGCAACTGATCGACCAGTTCCTCGCGCGACACACCAAGCGTTTCGGCGGCCGCATACAGATACAGACCGTGCCCCCCCTCATCCTGCACCTTAGCGAGCAGCGCCGCCTTGCGTCGCAATGTCGGTGCGCGCGTAATCCAATTGCCTTCCGGCAACATGCCGACAATTTCGGAATGCGCGTGCTGGGAAATCTGCCGCACCAGGGTCTTGCGGTACCCTTCGGGCATCCAGTCGTTCGGCTCGATCTTTTCTTCCGCCGCGATCCGGGCGGTAAACCGATCCATGTCCGGGCCGGCTTCGTCACCGGTCGTCGGATCTGCCGCATTCAGAGCCTGGGTGTACATGACTGGACCTCCCTGTCGGGCGCGCAAGCCCATCTCTCATTGTGCTCAGGATATATGTGACAAAAGTCAAAAAATCAAATGAATTTTGTCACACGTTATCACCTTCAGTCTACAGAAACAAACCGGGTTTGAGTAGCGGTGTTGCCCTTTGTCAGGGCACCCTCGCGATCGACGGCATGCCGATCGAGCCAGCGCGCAGCGCCGGGCGACAAGGCCCGGTAAAGGCGGGCCGCGGTGCGGCGCGCCTGGCGTCCGGGCCAGTCTTTGGGCATCAGATCCAACGGCAGCATCGGATCGCGCAACACGATGCGCCGGAAGGCGTGGATCAGAAGCGTTCTGAGCAACAGAGCCTCCAGATCATCGAAATCCTCCTGGGGCCGATCGGCGAGCCCGGCAAAGCTGGCCTCGAAGCCTTCATAGGCTTCTGCGAGATCGGCCAGGTCCCAGGCCAATGCAACAAGCGCCCGCGCTTCTTCGGCATCAAGCGGACCGCACAATGTCACGAAGCCGTTTTCCGGCCGATCGGTGCCGGCGCCAAACCGGCAGAAGACACCCGCCGCGATCCGGCCCCATCCGGCACGGGTCAAATCGCCCCCCCTGTCCGGATCGGCCTGAGCCGCGCCGCGGGCTGTCGCGATGCACGCCTGACCGTCATAGGCCGCCGGTTCGGATCCGTAGATCCGGTCGGTGGCGGTTGCGAAGTCCTGCCCGGCAGCGTCCATAAGGCGGTAATAGGCGTTTCTGCCGACGCGTTCGCGTGCCAGCAAACCATCCTTCGTCAATCGGGATACCGCGGCCCGTACGGCCTGATCGTCAATGCCGAGGCCGGCAAGGATCGCGCTCAATGTGCCGAGCCAGACCTCTCCGCCGCGCGGCACGATGGAATCGCCGAAGACCGTGACGATCACCGACCAGACGCGCAAGGTCGGCTGACCGGAAAGCACACGATCGACACTTGCAAAACGCGGCACCGGATCGGTGTCGCGTCGCATCTCCGGACGGAGGTCAGACGCCATGGCATACTCTCTGTCCCGTCAGACAAGGCGCAAGTCTGCGCCCGATCGATCTCAGATTCGCCATCCCGTCAAGCCTTCACCGAATCCGGGACGATCGGCGGCGCGGCATTGATCGCCTCGATGCTGAACCCGGCAAGCGCCTTGTAGCGGGACGCGACCTCCTCCAGTTCCTCTGTCGAAATCACGTCGGACAGGTCATTGAACCCGTTCGGCGCCCGGTCCGCGACAATGTCCAGGACTTCGTCCGGGCCGTTCTTGCGGTTCGCTTCGACGATTGCCGCCGTTGCCGGCCGGCGTTCCTTTTCATAGGCCGACAGGGCATCTGCGGTTTCCCCGGACCACGCCATCTCGCGCGCCAGCACGCGAGCGTCGAGGATCGCCTGGCTCGCTCCATTCGAGCCGATCGGGTACATCGGGTGGGCGGCATCACCGAGCAACGTCATGGCGCCATGGGTCCAGTGCGGCAGCGGATTTCGGTCGACCATGGGATATTCAAAGACCGAATCGGCCGCTTCGATCAGCCCGGGCACGTCGAGCCAGTCGAACCGCCAGTCGGCGAAGGCCGGCAGGAAATCCTCCAGGCGCCCTTCCCGGTTCCAGTCCTCCCGGTTCCATTCGCGACTGGTCTCGAATTTCAGTTCGGCCACCCAATTGATGATCTGGGTCCCGTCGTCGCAGGCAATGATCGGGTAGGTCACGAATTTCTGCCGGCTGTGTCCGATCTGCGCCATCGTCGCGCCGTCCAAGAAGGGTTTGGCGCGGGTCACGCCGCGCCACAGGATCGATCCGTTCCACAGCGGCGGCCCCTCGCCCGGGAACAGCCGCTTGCGCCCCTGCGAATGAATGCCGTCCGCCGCCACGAAGCATGAAAAGTCCAGCGGAAAGTCGAACTCCTCGTCTTCGGTCCGGTCGCGGAACTCCACGATCACGCCGTTCGGCGCTGCTGACCAGCGCCGCATGGCCGTACCGGTGACGATTTGTTCGGCGCCGATCCGGTCCTTGACGCCATGCAGGAGGAGGCTTTGCAAGAGACCGCGATGGATTGAAATCTGCGGCCAGGAATACCCGGCAGCGCGCCCGCGCGGCTCGCACCAGATCTCCCGCCCGTGTTTGGAGAAGTAACACAACCGCCCTGTCGCGATGCCGGCGCGCTCGAGCGCCGGCAAAAGGCCGAGATCGTCGAGTTCCCGTACCGCCTGAGGCAACAGGTTGATGCCGACGCCAAGCGGACGGATCTCCTTGACCGCCTCATAGATCTGAACGTCGATACCGACCTGATGCAGACTGAGGGCGGCGGTCAGCCCGCCAATGCCGGCACCGGCGATGCACACCGTCACGTTGGTTTCTCCCGCGAAATCTGCCGCAGCATGATATGCCCGGCCGACCGGCGTCAAGGTCGCGCACCGGATTGCAAACGGCCTATTCCGCGGCCAGAAATCCGCCCGACTGTTTTTTCCAGAGCGATGCGTAGTGGCCGCCGCGTTCCAGGAGTTCGGCATGCGTGCCGGTATCGACGATCTGGCCGCGATCCATCACCACAAGCCGGTCCATTCGCGCGATCGTCGACAAGCGGTGGGCGATGGCAATGACGGTCTTGCCTTCCATCAGGTCCGCGAGGCTGTCCTGAATGGCGCTTTCGACTTCGCTGTCGAGTGCCGACGTCGCCTCGTCGAGAATCAGGATCGGCGCGTCCTTCAGGATGACCCGGGCGATTGCGATTCTCTGGCGCTGACCGCCGGAGAGCTTGACCCCGCGTTCGCCCACATGACTGTCGTAGCCGCCGCGCCCGCGCCCGTCGACCAGATCGCCGATGAAGTCGTGCGCCTGGGCTTTCCGGGCAGCCGCAATCACCTCTTCGATCGAGGCATCCGGGCGGCCGTACCGGATGTTGTCGTAGATCGACCGGTGCAGCAGCGACGTGTCCTGGGTCACCATCGCGATGCTGCTGCGCAGGCTGTCCTGTGTGACCGCGCCGATATCCTGGCCGTCGATGAGAATGCGCCCGCCTTCCAAATCAAAGAACCGCAGGAGCAGATTGACGAGCGTCGACTTGCCGGCGCCGGACCGGCCGACCAGGCCGATTTTCTCGCCGGGCGCGATGTCGAGAGAAAGGCCGTCGATGACGCCCTTTTCCTTGCCGTAGTGAAAGACCACGTCGTCGAAGCGGATCGCCCCGGATCGGACCTCCAGATCGGCGGCCTCCGGGCGATCGATCACGGTACGTGGCAGCGCGATCGTGTTCATGCTTTCTTCCACGGTGCCGAAATTCTCAAACAGGTTGGTCACCTCGTCCATGATCCAGCCCGACATGTTGGCGACCTGAAACACAAGCGGCAGCGCCGCGGCCACGTCGCCGGTCGTCATGCGGCCGTCGTGCCACAGATAGATCGCAACCGTGCCCGTACCCGCCATCAGCCCCGCATTGATGATCCAATGCAGCGTGTTCATCGTTGTGATGTGGCGCATCAGATCGCGGAACTTGCCGGTGTGGTCGTTCAGCGAATCCCGCACATAAGCGTCCTCGTGGTCCTTGCGGGCAAACAGCTTGACGGTGAGGATGTTGGTGTAGCTGTCGACGATGCGTCCGGAGAGCGCCGACCGCGCCTCCGACATGATCGCAGAGCGGCGCTTGATCGGCGGAACCCAGATCCACAAGACGGCGATATAGAATGCAAACCACAAGAGCACCGGCACGGCGAGCAACGGATCGGTCGCGATCAACCAGGCGAGCGTGGTCAGGGCATAGACGGAGACATACCAGATCGACCCGACCATGGCCGTGACGCTGCCGCGCAGTGCGTGCCCGCACTGCACCACCTTGTTTGCGATACGGCCTGCATAATCGTTCTGGAAATACTCCCAGGAATGGCGCAGCACATAGCGATGCAATTGCCAGCGGATGAGGTTGGTGAAGGTCGGCACCAGAGCCTGGTCGATCGACAGGTTGTGCAGACAATGCATGGCCGGGCGCACGAGCAGGATGATGACGGCCATGGCCGCAAAGGTCCAGCCGTGATCGGCCAGGAGCCGGTCCGGTGTCGTCGTCGACAGGATATCGACGATCAGACCGAAGAAGATCGGCGTCAGGATATCGAGCAAGCCGGTGATCGAACCGATCAAAAGAACAGCCAGCACCACGCCTTTGGCCTGGCTTACAAAGTGCCAGTAGAAGGCGCCGAGCGACCGCGGCGGCGTCAGCACCTCCGGTTCGGCGGTCGGATCGATGAGTCTTTCGAAAAATCGGTACATGGGTCAGGCCGCCGAAACCGGTCCGGACCGACAGGATTGCCGCCAAGGCGAATATCGCCGGCGGGCCGGATGCCGATCGAACTGTGATTGCATGCTGCGCGCTTTATCACAGAATGATCGGTGAATCTGTCAGCATTGGGCAGAAACTGTCAGCAGGCCGGCCGACGGGTTGGACACCGACCGACAGATATCGTTACGGCCGGTGATGCGCCTGCCAATGCCACGCAATATCGGCCCGAGTGGCGAGCCAGACCTGCGGCTTGGACTGGATGTAGTCGACGAACCGCTGCAGCGCGGCCACCCTGCCCGGTCGGCCCACGAGCCGGCAATGCAATCCGATCGACATCATTTTTGGTCGGCTCCGTCCTTCAGCGTACAGAACGTCGAACGCATCGGTCAGGTAGGCCAGGAACTGATCGCCGGAATTGAAGCCTTGCGAGGTGGCAAACCGCATGTCGTTGGCGTCCAGCGTATAGGGGACGACAAGATGCGGACCTGACGGGCCCTCCAGCCAATATGGAAGGTCGTCTGCATAGGAATCCGAATCATACAAAAACCCGCCCTCTTCCATCACCAGGCTCCGCGTATGGATGGAACACCGGCCGGTATACCAGCCGAGCGGCCGCGATCCGGTCACGCGGGTGTGGATGTCGATCGCCCGCCGGAAATGGTCCTGCTCCTGGGCGCGGCTGTAGTCGCGGTAGTCGATCCACTTCAGTCCGTGACTGGCAATCTCCCACTCGGCTTCACGCATGGCCGCGACAGCTTCCGGATTCTTTTCGAGTGCGGTGGCAACGCCGAAGACCGTGACTGGAACCGATCGCTCGCTGAACAGGTGCCACAGCCGCCAGAATCCGGCACGCGATCCGTATTCGTAGATCGATTCCATGTTGACGTTGCGCTGCCCCGGCCAGGGTTCCGCCCCGACGATTTCCGAAAGGAACGCTTCCGATGCCGCATCGCCGTGCAGAACGCAGTTCTCGCCGCCCTCTTCGTAATTGACCACGAACTGGACCGCGACGCGGGCATCCCCCGGCCAGCGCGGGTCCGGCGGATTGCGCCCGTAGCCGATCATGTTTCGCGGAAAGTTCAGTTCCATAGCCGCTCTCCGGGGTCCGCCGCGCCTGATAATTGTCCCATCCGTAACCGATCATGCAGGCCAAATCCATGCACACGAACCGACGTGGTTGATGCGGAACAGGCAACCGACCTTATTTCGGCTTGAAATATATCGGTTGAGAATATAAAACATGGCCATATATCAAATCGTAATATATCGCTCGTAAGCACAATATGGTGCGGTCGGAGAGGACACCGCCCCTTTTTGAGGCTGGCAGAACGGGACCATCGACGTGAACGTACGCACGCTGTGCCTGGCAATTCTCTATTTCGGGGATGCGACCGGCTACGAAATCAAAAAGATGTCGGTCGAGGGTCGCTACGCCCATTTCGTCGACGCATCGTTCGGCTCGATCTACCCGGCGCTTGCCAAGCTCGAAGCCGACGGATGCCTGACGGTCCGTGAGGAGCCGCAACCCGGCAAGCCCGCCCGCAAGATCTATTCGATCACCGAGGCGGGCCGGCAGCAATTCATCGAGGCCCTGCACGAGCCACCGGGCCCGGACGTCTTTCGGTCCGCGTTCCTGATGGTGTCCATGTGCGCGGACCTCTTGCCGCGCGAGCGGGTGGCCCAGGCGGTCGACGAGCGGCTTGCCGACCTGTCGGCTGAAATCGAACATTTGAAACAAGTGGCCGAAACCACGGAAAGCGCCGGCGTCGCATGGTCGGTTCGCTACGGCATCACCTGCCTGACGGCGTCCCGCGACTATCTGGCGGCCACGCGTGAAGACCTGGAGGCGATTGCAGTCGATCCGGCCGGAGAGCCCCCGGGCGACACGGTTGCAGCCGAATGAATCACCAACCCGCGCCCCGAAGCGCGGGCGAACAGACGCCTGCCAGTGGCGCATGTGACAAACCCGATGATCGAAGCGGCTGCCCGCCCAAGACTGGCGCCGCCGAACGAACAAAGGACGACTGACATGAAATGGTCTTATCTGCTCGCGGTCGCGATCGCCGGCGGGATAGCCTGGTGGATGATGCAAGGCGATATCGTCATCGGCGGGCGCGCCGATGCTTCCAATGCCGAGCCGCCTCCGGCGGAACGGAACGCCTCCAGTTCGGCGGAATTGTTCGCCGTTCGCGTCCAGACCTTCGTGGCGCGCGAACGTTATACGGACTTGGAGATCCGCGGCCGGACGGAAGCGGACGCCAAGGTGTCGGTGCGCACGGAAACCGGCGCCCGGGTCGAGAAGGTGCTTGTCACGGAAGGCGCGCAGGTCAATGCCGGCGACGTGCTCTGCCGCCTCGACGGCGGCGCGCGCCGCGCCAAGGTCCTGCAGGCCAAGGCCAAATTGGCCCAGGCCAAGCTCGAATTCGAAGCCAATACCAAACTGAGCGACAAGGGTTTTGCGACCCAGACCAAGGTCGCCACGATGAAGGCGTCCCTGGATGCCGCACAGGCCGAATTCGAGGAAGCCGAAATCGAACTCGACCGGGTCGTCATCACCGCCCCGGTATCGGGCACTGTCCAAAGCCCGATGGTCGAGATTGGCGAAGTGCTGGCACAGGGCGATATCTGCGCGACTCTGGTCAATGTCGATCCCATGCTGTTCATCGGTCAGGTGTCGGAACGCGATATCGGGACCCTGACGATCGGTGATGAGGCCAGGGTCGAAACGGTTGTCGGAGACAAGGCGACCGGCCGCATCCGGTACATTGCGCCGGCGGCGGATCCCGAAACCCGGACCTTCCGTGTCGAGGTCACGCTCGCGAATGAAGATCACCGGATCCGCGACGGACTCACCGCATCGGCGCGGATTCCGCTGCCGGCGACGCGTGCTCACCTGATTACGCCCGGCGTCCTCGTTCTGAACGATGCCGGTCGCCTAGGCGTGCGCGGCATCAACGAGGAAAACCGCGTGATCTTCCTGCCCGTTCGGATCCTCGCTGACACGCCGGACCAGGGCGTCTGGCTTCAGGGACTGCCGGAAAAGGTCACCATCATCACCGTCGGCCAGGATTACGTCGTAGACGGCCAGGAAGTGCGCCCCGTCATCGAGACCGCTGAGGCATCGCAATGATCAACGCCCTGGAAAATGTCCTCCGCCGGCCGCGCACGGTCTTCACCATGATGCTGGTGATGATTGCGGCAGGCATCGTCTCTTATGTGACGATCCCCAAGGAGGCCAATCCGGACATCGACGTTCCGATCTTTTATGTGTCCATCGCCCAGCAGGGCATCTCGCCAGAAGATGCCGAACGCCTGCTCATCCGGCCGATGGAAACCAAGCTGCGCGGCCTCGACGGCCTCAAGGAGATCACCGCCATCGCCTCGGAGGGCCATGCCGGGATCGTGCTCGAATTCAACATCGACTTCGACAAGGAAGAAGCGCTCGCCGACATCCGCGACAAGGTTGACCAGGGTCAGGCCGACCTGCCGGACGATGCCGAAGAACCGACCATTACCGAGACCAATTTCTCGCTGCAGCCGACGATCTTCATCACGCTGTCCGGCAACGTGCCGGAACGCACGCTCTACCAGCACGCCCGCCGTCTGAAAGACGAGATCGAGGCCGTGTCCACGGTTCTGGAGGCCAATCTGACCGGCCACCGGGAAGAGCTGCTGGAAGTCATCATCGATCTGATGAAGCTGGAATCCTACAATATCAGCCAGCAGGAACTGGTCACGGCGATCACGCAGAACAACCAATTGGTCGCCGCCGGCTTTCTCGACACCGGCAAAGGCCGCTTCAACGTGAAGGTGCCGGGCCTGATCGAAGGGCCCAAGGATGTCGCCAATCTGGTGATCAAGCAGAGCGGCGAAGGTGTCGTGACCTTGCGCGACGTGGCCGATATCCGGCGGACCTTCAAGGATCCTTCCGTCTTCACCCGGGTCAACGGCGAACCGGCGATCGCGATCGAAGTGGTCAAGCGGATCGGCACCAACATCATCCAGAACAACCGCGATGTCCGCGCGGTCGTCGCCGACTTCACCAAGGAATGGCCGGCACCGATCAAGGTCAATTACCTGCTCGACCAGTCGAACTTCATCTTTGAGGTTCTCGGATCGCTGCAATCCTCGATCATGACGGCCATTGCGCTGGTCATGATCGTTATCGTCGCCGCGCTCGGGCTGAAATCGGCCCTGCTCGTCGGTATCGCGATCCCGGCCTCGTTCATGGTCGGTTTTCTCATCCTCGGATTGCTCGGCATGACCGTGAACATGATGGTGATGTTCGGGCTCGTGCTCACCGTCGGCATGCTGGTCGACGGCGCGATCGTCGTTGTCGAATATGCCGACCGCAAGATCGCGGAAGGCATGCCGGAAAACGAGGCCTATATCCGCGCGGCCCGGCTGATGTTCTGGCCGATTGTGTCGTCCACGGCGACGACGCTTGCCGCGTTCCTGCCGATGCTCCTGTGGCCGGGCGTGCCCGGCGAATTCATGAGCTATCTGCCGATCATGGTGATCATCGTGTTGTCGGCGTCGTTGCTGACGGCCATGGTGTTCCTGCCGGTGACCGGCGCCTTGCTTGGTCGTGTCTTCTCTTTCATCGGACACAACGCGGCCATCATTGTCGGCCCGCTTGCCGGCATCGGCATCGCCTATGTGATCTATACGATCGGTTCCCAGGTGCTGTTCGACGACACCGGTGCGGCATCCCTGCGAAACGCGTTGCCCGTCGATGCCGCAGATCTTGCGTTCATCGATCCGTTCATCGGCAAGGCGGCCATCGCACTGTTCGGCATCATGGTCGGTCTCATCGTCGGCTTTGCCCTTTACGTGTTCTTCAAGTGGCTGCGTATGCGCCATGCCGTTTCGAAACTGGCGCAGACCAACAAGGCACACCTCCTGTCGGCGTCGACCAAGTTCGAGCCAAAGAAGATCGGCGGGGCAACCGGCCTCTATGTGCGTGCCCTGACCGGACTGGCGGGCACCATGGTCGGCAACATCATGGTGATCGGCGCCGTGGTTGTCTTATGTGCGGTGATTGCGGTCAACTTCATGCACCATGCGACCGGCGTCGAGTTCTTTGTCGACGAGGAGCCGGATCAGGCGATCGTGCTGGTCTCGGCCCGCGGCAATTTTTCGGTTTCCGAAGCCCGGGATCTGGTCGGCGACGTCGAACGTGAAATCCTGCAGGTC
>JANQQB010000158.1 GCA_028285165.1 Rhodobiaceae bacterium | reverse complement strand
AACCAGAACGGCGTGGTGAACACCCCGCCTTTGTCGCTCAGGTTCTTCACCGATACCCGCAATTCAGTCATTGATCTCTCCTCCACATGCCGCGCGTCGAATGACGTGCGATGCGCCAGACGTTGGCCGCCGGAGGCCCCTTAAGCCAGTCACAACGGGACACGCGGCAAGCGCTTTTGCGTGAGGCAAAAACGGCTCCAAGTGATTTTTGCGTGAGGATTTTCCCAACAGCTGGCAGGCATTACATGCAAACCTGAAGTGATGCGTGAGATTAAGTATCGGGAGCAAGGCCGCCTAAGGGCCGGCACTTCAAGGCAGGCGCGTTCTCAATCCGGAAGCGGAAGCGGTGGTCCGGTGTCGGTTTGTGACAGACGCGTTATGCAAAAGTGACCGACGGGTCGCCGCACCGGTGCGCGCGTGTCGCGATGCCGAGATGTCCATCGGGATATCGCAGCGCACCGGTTGATCCCGAAATTGGCTCAGATTGGGGCAGGGCCCGTCGTTTCGCGCACCACGAGGCGAGTGGGTAGTTGCAGGCTCTCGACCGGCCTATGGTCTTCTAGCGCGTTGATCAGCAGGTTTGCGGCGGATGCGCCCATCGTTTCGGCGAGAACTTCGACGGTTGTGATGGCCGGTTGCAGTTCCCCGGACAGCGTCAGGTTGTCGAAGCCGGTGATCGACAGATCCCCCGGAACACACACACCGCGCTTCAGCGCCTCCAGAAGAACGCCGATCGCTATCACGTCGTTGCCGCACACGAGTGCCGTTACAGCGTGCTCGGCGAACTTCGGGAAAGCCTGTCGGGCAGCGCGGACGGAGTACGGAATTTCCATGACGCGTTCGTCCGGCAGAGCCAGACCATGATCGGCAAGGCGTTTGCGCGCACCGTGTACCCGTTCGCGAGCCCGATCGTTGGCAGCGGTCAGGCCGGCCAACATGCCGATGCGACGGTGACCGAAAGCGACCAGATGGTCGATAAGATCGACCATTGCTGCCGCATTTGAAAACCCGACATTGGCGGCCGGCGGATCAGGCACATGGGTCCAGGCGCAGACATGTTGTACGCCGGCCTGGCGGAGCCCCTCAAAACTGTCCGGGTGATGGTCGTTGCCGATCAGAAGCAGGCCGTCGACACCGCGCTCGATCATCTTGCGTACCAGATGGCGTTCGTCGTCGAGATCGTAATTGGAGATCGACAGGACGAGCGTGTACCCCTTGTCGCGCGCCGTTCGTTCGAACGCGTTGATGCCTTCGGCGAAGATCGCATTATTGAGAGTGGGAAGGATCGCGCCGAGTGTTTTCGTTCGGCGCGAGGCCAGCGACCGGGCGGCATCGTGCGGTATGTAGTTCAGCGACTTTATCGCTTCCTCGACCCGGGTGCGTATCGCGGGTTTGACCAGTTCGGACCCGTTCAGCACCCGCGATACGCTTGCAGTCGAAACACCGGCAACTCGTGCTACGTCTGATTGTGTAACTGTTTTTTTAATATCTATAGGTCGTGGCATTGTGCGAACAATCAGCTTGATATTCTTTTTTGTATGCGCTTACACTTGTAATGTATGCGCATACAAATCGTAAGGCCGGCATCGTGTCCATGAAGGCAAATGGATCCTCAGCCGGCGTCTCCAGGGAGACATGCCGTTGGCCATGCCGACATCCCGACAGGGGTCGACACGCGGTTTCGTAGCGACCCGTTCCACCATTGTCGGTGGCCTGACCGTGGCGGCGGTGCTGGCCCTGTGGACCGTGCTGACATCCCTGACGGGCATTATCGACCCAAATCGCTTTCCATCTCCTCAAGATTTTGCGAGTGCGCTCTATCAGATCACGGTCGACGGTTATGCCGGCGGCACGCTTTGGCGTCAGACGGTCCAGAGCCTCTGGCTCGTTATCACGGGCTTCTTGGTCGCGATTGCCGTCGGCGTACCGCTCGGTTTTGCCATGGGATATGACCGGCGCATCGAGGCGTTCGTCAACCCGGTGTTTCTCCTGTTGCGACCGATCCCGCCGCTCGCCTGGATTCCGATTGCGATCGTCTGGCTCGGCCTGACCGATGCCTCGAAGATCATGGTGATCTTCGTTGCCGCCTTCGTACCGTCCGTCATCAACACCTATACAGGCGTGCGCAACGTCGACCGCACCCTGATCGAGGCGGCGCGCGTCCACGGAGCGGGACGGGTGCGCCTGCTCAGCGAAGTCTATCTGCCGGACGCGTTACCGCTGATCTTCACGGGTCTCAGGCTGTCGCTGCAGGCGTCCTGGACGACGCTTGTCGCCGCTGAACTGGTCGGCGCGTTTCTCGGTTTGGGCCGGGTGCTTTCCATCGCCTATCGGGACATCAACACGGCGATGATCCTGGTCGCCATGGTGGCAATCGCGATTGCCGGCGCGGTGACGACACGGCTGCTTGCCATGTTGGAACGCCGCGTCATCCGCTGGAGGACGTTTTGAAACCGACGGCGTATTGGCCCTATTCGATTGCCGGCCTGGTGCTGTTTTTCGGGTTTTGGCAAGGCGTGGTTTCTGCCGGTCTGGTGTCCAATTTCGTATTGCCGCCGCCGCTCGAAGTCCTGCAGCGCATGCTGACCATGCTCGATCGGCCGTTTGCCGGGTTTCTGCTGCACGAACACGTGCTGTCGAGCTTTCTGCGCTTTTTCTACGGCTTTGCGCTGGCCGCGCTGATCGGCATTCCGCTCGGCCTGATGATGGGGCGCTTCCGGCTGCTGGAAGACATCGTCACGCCGCTCTTCGAGGGGTACCGCTATGTGGCGCCGCTCGCCTGGGTGCCGTTTGCAGCGCTCTGGTTCGGGACCGGGATCGGCGGGCCGATCATGGTGATCTTCACCGGCGCGTTCGCACCTTGTGTGATCAACGCCTATCGCGGCGCACAGCTTGTCGACCGGCACCTGATTGAAGCGGCGCAAACGCATGGGGCAGGGGAATTCCGGATCGCGCGCGAGGTGCTTCTGCCCGGTGCATTGCCGTCGATCGTCGCCGGTCTGCGCATCGCCGCAGGCCTTGGATGGCAGAGCCTGATCGGCGCGGAATTGATCGTGGTGTCGTCGGGCATCGGCTACGTGATGGTCCAGGGGCAGAGCAATCTGAGTTCGTCGACCGTCGTTTCCGCCATGATCGTCATCGGACTTGTCGGCCTCGTCATCGATTGGGTCCTGCGCTTTGCCGAAGCGCGGGTGCGGGCAAAATGGGGGGGCGCGTGAGCGACATCCGGTTCGAAGGAATCACCAAGGAGTTTCCGCGCGGCGGTGGAACATTCACCGCGATCGGCGGGATCGATTTCCATGTCCAGGACAAGGAATTCGTGGCCGTCGTCGGCCCATCCGGGTGCGGCAAGACCACGCTGATGCGCATGGTGGCGGGCTTGGAAACGCCGACCGACGGACGCGTGCTGGTTGCCGGAAACACCGTTACCGGACCGGGTCCGGATCGCGCCGTGGTCTTCCAGCAATTCGCGCTGTTTCCCTGGAAAACCGTGCGCGAAAACATCACCTTCGGCATGCGTTCCAAGGGGGCTTCGAGAGCGGAACGCGACAAGGCCGTCGCCCATTATCTCACCCTGATGAAGATGGAAGGCACCGAGGACAGCTATCCGCACCAATTGTCCGGCGGCATGCAGCAGCGGGTGGCCATCGCCCGGTCCTACGCGATCGATCCCGGTGTGCTCTTGATGGACGAACCGTTCGGTGCGCTCGATGCGCAGACCCGGACCATCATGCAGGAAGAACTGGTGCGCCTGTCGCACGTCAATCCGCGCACCGTGCTCTTCATCACCCATTCGGTTGAAGAGGCCGTCTACCTGGCCGACCGGGTCGTGGTCATGGGCCGCAATCCCGGCCGCATCCGGGAAGTAATCGACATCGCCTCGACCCGGTCCGAGGAACATTGGTCGGAGGAGCCGATCGACGACGTCATGGAAAAACCGTCTTTCACCCACCTGCGCGGGCAGGTGTGGCGATTGCTCCGCGAAGAGATGGGCGGAGACCGTTAGCGTGGGGCGGGACTCCTCCCGTTTCCGACGCGCGAATGCAAGAGAGGGAGAACTGGCATGAATCTGAAGACAGTGCTGATGGCCGCCGTGGCCACGATCGGTCTGGGCGGCCCGCTGGCCGCGCAGGAGACTTTGAAGGTCAGTTACCAGCCTGCGCTCTACTGGGCGCTGCCGTTCTACATTGCCGACCAGAAGGGCTGGTGGGACGAAATCGGTTACAAACCGGATTATTCGACATTCCCGTCCGGAGCACCGCAAATGGCTGCTGCGGCCGCCGGATCCTGGGATGTCGGCGGAACCGGTTCGGCGCCGGCGGTGCTCGGTGCTGCGCGCTTCGACATTGTGACGATCGGCATCACCAACAACGAAAGCGCCGGCAACGCCATGATGGCGCGCGCCGATGAGATCGAAGCGATCAAGGCGGATCCGACGGTTCTGAAGGGCACGCAATTGCTGGTGACGACCAATTCCACCGGCGAATATGCCTCGGCCGCGTGCATCGAAAGCATGGGCCTGAAATACCCGGACGATATCGAAGTGGTGAACCTCAAGCAGCAGGAAATCATTTCCGCGTTCGCGACGGGGACCGGCAAGGTCGCCGGCCTGTGGGCGCCGAACATCTATACGCTGGAGGAACGCGCCAATTCGGTTCTCCTGTGCTCCGGCCAGGATGCCGGTGCCATCGTCCCGGGTGCTCTGATCGCCCGGCGTGAGTTCGCTGAAGCCAATCCGGACACGGTCGCAAAATTCCTCGCGGTGTTCCTGCGCGGTGTCAATTACATCCGGAACAATCAGGCTGAAGCGGTCAAGATGATGGCCGACTTCTATGCCCTGACCGGTGTCGAACTGCCGGAGAAATACCTGCAGCGCGAGATCGATACGCGACCGATGTTCACCCTGTCCGAACAGCTTGAAATCATGGACAAAAGCGCCGGTCAGTCGACGGTGGAAGAATGGTTTGCCGGCCTTGGCGGCTACATGACCTCGACCGGGACCCTGGAGGAAATGCTCGATCCTGCGGGTTTCGTCGACCTGAAATACATGCAGCTGGTCGCCGATACCCCGGAGCTGGCCGCCTTCGCCAACAAAACCGACTGAACAAGCGTAAAGCGCCGAGTGGAGCACCGAGCGATGGACTATCTGAAAAAGGCTGAAAAGACCGCGGCCACGGGCGAACAGGATGTGCGCGTTGCGGTCGAGGAAATCCTCGGTGCCATCGAAGCGGGCGGCGATGACGCCGCCCGTGCCTATGCCAGGAAATTCGACAAGTGGGAAGGCGATATCGTTGTCGATGCCGAGGCGCGCAGAGCGGCCGCCTTGCAGGTCAGCGACAAGCTGAAGGACGACATCCGTTTTGCCTACGACAACGTGCGCCGTTTCGCGGAAGTGCAGCGGGCCACCTTGACCGATACCGAGGTCGAAATCGTTCCCGGCCTGATCGCGGGCCAGAAACAGATTCCGGTCTCCGCGGCCGGCTGTTATGCGCCCGGCGGACGATACTCCCATATCGCCTCGGCGATTATGACCGTAACCACGGCCAAGGTGGCGGGAGTCGGGCACGTAACGGCCTGTTCGCCGCCACGTCCAGGTGTCGGGATTCACCCGGCCATCGTTTACACACTCGATATGTGCGGTGCCGACACAATTCTCAATCTGGGTGGCGTACAAGGCATTGCCGCCATGGCGTTCGGCCTGTTCGGCGCGCCGCCGGCGCGTGTTCTCGCCGGACCGGGCAACCAATTCGTGGCCGAGGCCAAGCGCATCCTCTACGGCCGTGTCGGTATCGACATGTTCGCCGGGCCTACGGAAAGCATGGTGATCGCAGATGCGTCCGCCGATCCCGAAATCGTCGCCGCGGACCTCGTCGGCCAGGCGGAACACGGCTACAATTCCCCGGTCTGGCTGATCGCCACGGATCGTGCGCTTGCCGAGACCGTCGCGGCCCGTATTCCGGCGCTGATTTCGGACCTGCCAGAGCTCAACCGCCGGAACGCCGAGGACGCGTGGCGTGACTACGGCGAGATCATCGTCTGCGCGAGCCGCGAAGAGGCGGTCAGCGTCTCCGACACCTACGCGTCGGAGCACCTTCAGGTCCAGGCATCGGAGCTTGACTGGTGGCTGGACAACCTGACGAATTACGGCTCGCTGTTTCTCGGCGAGGAAACAACGGTGGCCTATGGCGACAAGGTGTCCGGACCCAATCACGTCTTGCCGACGAAGGGCGCGGCGCATTACACCGGTGGCCTGTCGGTCGGCAAATTCCTCAAAACCGTTACCTGGCAGCGTTCCACCCGTGACGCCAATCGCGCAATCGGCCAGTCCTGTGCGCGGATATCGCGGTTGGAAGGCATGGAAGGCCATGCGCGGACTGCCGATGTGCGGCTTGCAAAGTATTTTCCAGGCGAAAACTTCGACTTGTCGGCGGCGGACTGATCGACCGCCGTTGGTCTTATCTGAGCGCGTCCAATAGCTTGCCCTCGTCCTCCGCCGATAACGCCTCACCCGCACCGACGGCATTCAGATAGGCTTCCAGCGATTCCATGGAGGAGGCCGGAGCATAGCCGTCCGTGTTCTGGCCGGCGACCACGGTGAACTGGACGTTCCAGGTCTCCTGCGGCCGGCAGGCGACGGCAACGGTCGTGGATTGGGTTTCCAGGTCGATTTCGAACTCGCGACAGAACGTGCCGGCTTCATCTCGATAGCTGGCAATCGCCCGGAACCGGTCGCTGCCCTCGCCAAGCGTCGTTTCGTCGCCGGAGCGCACGCTGTTGAGCGCCGCGATGAGGCCGGGTTGATCGAAGCCCGCGATTTGCAGCGGGCTGGTGCCGCCGCCGCTGTCCGATCCGCCGACCAGAAGGCCGCCGGTCGCGCCGATCACGAGCGCGAGGCAGGCAGCCAGCGGCAGGGCCCAGGGGCCGGCCGTGATCGCGGCCGGCCGCGTGCTCGGCCGTTCGGGCTTGGACCTCCGGGCAAACGGGACAACGGTCGCTTCGGCCTCGTCTTCGCTCTGTTCGGGTTCGACGGGTGTTTCGTGCTTGTCCTGCCGTTCCGGTTCCGCCGCCGTACTTTCGACCATTTCGGTAACGCGCGCCAGCAAGGCGTCCGGAACCGGTTCATCAAGAAAGGGCGCCATGCCTTCCTTGGCGCGGGCGCGGGTCTCGATGAACAGGGCGACGCGGCTCACCACATCGTCATCCGTCTCCATGGCGCGTTCCACGGCTTCCTGGGTTTCCCGGTCCAGCTCGCCATCGGCAAAGGCCATGAGAGTCTCGTCACTGAAGCGCAGATCGGTCATATGGAGCGTCCTTTCCTGCTATCAGAACGACCCTCGTCCTCGTTTATTCCGAGCTCTTCGGAAAGTTTTTTTCGAGCGCGTGCCAGGCGGCTCATGACCGTGCCGATCGGCACACCGAGCATTTCGGCGACTTCCCGATAGGCCAGGTCCTCCACGCAGACCAGAACCAGCACTTCGCGCTGGTCGTCGGGCAGGGTTGCGATCGCCTTGGCGGTCGCGTCCAGCATCAGCCGGTTTTCCGGGACCGCGGCGCCTTCCTTGCTTGCAAGATCGTGCGTGTCGTCGATATCGACCTGAACGCCTTCGGTCTGGCTGCGCCGGCCCCGATCGATCCAGGCATTGCGCAGAATGCGAAACAGCCAGGCGTCGAGGCGTGTGCCGGGCTCGAATTTCGCGCGGTTCGCCAGAGCCTTTTCGCAGGTGATCTGGACCAGGTCATCGGCAACATCGCGTGACCGGCAGAGTGACAGCGCGAATCTGCGAAGGTTCGGAAGGAGCGCAATCAATTCCTCACCAAATGCGTCCGCCATAATTCCGGCGATCCTCCCCTTCAAAGAAAATCAGTGTTGTAGTGGAATAAAGTCCACGGGCCGCCGTTGTCCTGAGTTGAAGTAATATAGGACATGACACTGTTGGCAATATGGGAGACGGGAATGTACCGCGCACCGGCAATCTCGGCGCTGATCAGTATCGCAAAGGCAGGCTTCTTCTCCGGTTTCGTGTTTTTGGCGCTCGTCGCCTTTGATTCGACGCCGTTCACCTGGCAGGCCGGCAACGGCATCGCGCTCGCCGATGATGGCGATAGCGACGGTGATAGCGACAGCGACAGTGACAGCGATGGCGACAGCGACAATGGCGGCGGCACCGGCGGTGGTGGCGGCGGCGGAGGTGGGGGCGGCGGATCGTCCGGTGGAGGCGGTGGCAGTTCCGCTGGCGGCGGTGAAGGCGGCGGTGAAGGAATTTTCCGCAACCGAAACCGGCGTGGTCCCTCGGCCCGGGGCATCAGACGCTCGATCATGCGGGTCTTCCGGCGCGACAGACCGCAACGTCAGCGGCGGGCGCGGCGCGCACGGGCACCGGTTGTTCTGGCTGAGCGAGCGAGCGATGAGATCGTCGCACTCGGGCTGACCGATCCTCAGATCGACCAGCTCGTCACACAAGGTTATGTCGTGTTGCAGCGGGACACGATCCAGGCGCTCGCCGGAACCATCGTCCGGTTCCAGGTGCCGAGCGGAACGACACTCGATAACGCCCGAGCCGCCGTCGGCGCCCTCAACCCGCAGGCTTTGGCCGATTTCAATCATTATTACCGTGCCGGATCGGAAGGCACGCGGCTTGAACAGACCGAACCCGTCGAATGCAGCGGCCTGCATTGCGCCTCGCCGGAACTGATCCGCTGGCCGGTCAATCCGGGATCGGGCGGCACATGCGGCGCCGGGGCTGCGATCGGCCTGATCGATACCGGCATCAATCCCGACCATGAGACGTTTTCCGGCGGCAGTCTGGAAGTGCTGACGATTGCCGACAAAGAGCAGCGGGAATCCAGCCGCCAGCATGGCACGGCGGTTGCCGCGATCCTGCTCGGCTCGGCTGAAAGCCGGTCACCCGGATTGTTGCCCGATGCTTCGATCATTGCCGTCGATGCCTTCTATCGCGGGGCGGGCAATGATGAGCGCAGCGATGTCTATACGATCGTCAGGGCCATGGACCTGCTCCGACAGCGTGAGGTTGCTGTCATGAACATGAGCCTCGCCGGTCCGGCCAACGACCTGCTCGAACGCATGGTCGCACAGCTCGGCACCGACAACATCGTCGTGGTCGCCGCTGCGGGCAATGCCGGGCCACGCGCCAAACCGGCCTTTCCGGCAGCCTATCCGGGAGTCATCGCCGTGACGGCAATCGATAGCGGCAAGCGTATCTTCCGGCGTGCGGTGCGCGGCGAGCATATCGATTTCGCTGCCCCCGGCGTGAATGTGTGGACGGCCGCCTCCATTCGCGGCGCCCGCAACAAGACGGGAACGTCATTCGCCGCGCCTTTCGTGACCGCGGCAGTGGCCCTGGTCCTGGCCGCCGAGGGTGTCGAAGGCCATGACGGCGTCGTGCAGGCGCTTGCCAAGGACGCGCTCGATCTCGGAGAGCCGGGTAAGGATCCGGTGTTCGGACACGGTCTCGTACAGGCGAACGGCCTTTGCGAGGGGGCGCAGGTTTCCGACAACGAGAGTTGACGGAAGGCCCGGCATTGTCCGGTTAGACCGCCTGTCCGTTAACTCTTTGGCGATCGGCCTGCGGAGCACCCGGAAATGCCCTGGAACCTAACCGGGCACATACCATTGCCGACGGCGATACCAATGTACGGCTCTTCCAATCACCCTGCCGGAGCAGAAGCAGGAGGCGATCGTGGTCAACGGCAGCAGACCGATGGTCAGCATGGAGAAGATCAAAAACCAGCCGGCCGGATGACCTGCGGTTCCGCCCGGATATTGGTCCTCGGAGACAACGACCAGGATCACCAGAGCCACGGGCGTTGCAATAAATCCAAGGAAGTCCAGGACAATCGACATGGCGGTTTTGTTGACGTGCCTTGCAGACCATATGGCGATCCCGGCAAGCATGGGCACCAGATGAAGCAAAAACAGAAAACCGCCCAGCCCGATTTGGTCTATTGGATTGCCGAGCATGGAACTATCTCTGATTGGGTGGGCGTTTGATTGAACGCTGACGATCACCGCATGGGCAATACGTGTCGCGTACTTGAGCTAACTGCCTCTTGGATAAAGTATTTTCATTAGAAATTCGTTTCAAAACTCAAAACATCTTAAGCGAAAACCTTTGCATCGTGATTTCGCCGGTGCGTGTGTTTTTCATGATCCGGTTTGTGAGATGTCAATTCCAGGTGACCGAAACCGTGTTCGAATGACGTGTCACACCGACATCAACACGCTATGGTTTAAAACGGGGGCGGACAGGAAAGGACCGAAAGCTATGAGGACCAGGCTAATCACAACGGGTCTTTTGATTGCGGTCATTGCGGCGCCTCCGGCTGCGTTCGCTTCCGAAAGCTGGCTCAAAGACCCGGTCGGCGGGTGCGAATTGTGGTCGAAAGACGGCGTATCGCCCGGCGACAGCGTGACATGGACAGGCGATTGTGTGGATGGCAAGGCGAGCGGCGAGGGGGTCGGCGTCTGGCACACGACAGACGGCCTGTTGGCGCGCTTTGAGGGCGCGATGCGAGCGGGCAAGGCAACGGGCGCCGGCGAGGTGGTGTTCCGGGCTCCGGACGACACCGGTTACTGGCATTTCGCAGGTCAGTTCGAGGACGGCGTGCCCGTCGGCGAGGGCGAATTGCTTACCGATACCGGCTATCGCTTCCGCGGCGAAGTGCTGGACGGATTGGTGCATCTGCGCGGCACCGTCGTCACGCCGGACGGCTCGACCATCCGCGGTGAATTCAAGAACGGCGAAACGGTCGGCGTGGCCTTTGCCTTCTTCGAAGACGGCGATGAAACCTATCTGGGCGAGATCCTGAACGGCCAACGGCACGGCAAGGGGTCGCTGCTTCTGGACAGTGAAAACGTCTATTTCGGCGAGTTCTTCGAAGGCAAGGCCTCGGGCTACGGCATCTTTCTTGAAAACGACGGCGAGGATTATGTCGGCGCCTTCGAAGACGGGACGCCGAACGGGTTCGGGACCGTCGTTGCCGTAGACGGGCGCACGATCCAGGGTCGCTTTGTCGACGGAAAACCGGACGGGCTCGTCCTTGTGACCGGTCCTGACGGCACACAATCCACGGAAAACTGGGCGAACGGGGAGAAGGCCCAATGAAACAGGTTCTGAAAAACACCCTGGTCGTGACCGCGCTGGCCTCCGTTCTGACAGCCGTGCCGGTTTTCATCGCCTATGACGAAGCCGATGCGGGTCCGGTATCCCGCAATGCGTTGCGCGGCGCGGCGGC
>JANQQB010000152.1 GCA_028285165.1 Rhodobiaceae bacterium | reverse complement strand
GGCCGATGCCTATCACCCGCTCGTTGACCGGATGGTCGACCGGCCGTCCCGCTGCATCGATCACCGTTCCGAGGATATCGCCGACCGCGCCCAGGGCGGCAAGGTCCTGCATGGTCGTGTCGGAAGGCAAGCCGTCGCGCATCAGGAGCGACCGCGGAGAAATGTCGCCGGCCGCCATGGCAAGCGCGCCGACGGACCGGATCTTGTCGACGATCTCGCGAAACACGTCGAGCGCCATGATGGTGCGCCGGCTTTCGGCGGAATCGGCGAACAACGGCGCCGGAAAATAGCTGTGTTCGGCATTGGCCAGTGCCGCCAGACGCGTGGTGATTTCGAAACTGTTGAGATCGGAGCCCCGTGTCAGGCCGCCCATCACCGAGACGATTTCCAGATCCGGACGGTCGAGTGGCGCCATGAAGCGGGTCGCCAGGTTCAGCGTGTTGCCCCAGGACATGCCGAACAATCGGATCTTGGGATCGGCCAGGATCTCCGACAGGAGATTGCCGAGGGCCGCGCCGACGACCATCTGTACGTCGGCGGGATCGGCCGGGGAGGGGGCCACATAGGCTTGGCGCAGACCAAAGCGGTCGCGCAGGGCCGTCTCGGCTTCGATGCACGCGGCATGGGCGGTGTTGAAAGTGATGCGCACAAGACCGCGGCGCCGGGCGTCCGAAAGCGCCTTGTTGACGCGCAGCCGCGTGATGCCGAGGCGCTGCGCGACCTCGCTCTGGGTCAGGCCTTCGACGTGATAGGCCCAGGCAATGCGGGTCTGCAGGCGCTCCTCGGTGTCGACATTCGGAAGTTTGGGCGCGCGCCGCATCGGTTTACTTGACCGCCCCCATGGTCAGCCCGCGCACCAATTGCTTGGAGGCGATGAGCGCAAAGATGATCACCGGTATCACGATGAGTGTGGAGGTCGCCATGATCTTGCCGTAGGGCAGGTCGTAGCCTTCCATGAAACTGACCGCCATGGCCGGCGCGGTCTTGGCATCGTTGCGGGTCAGCACCAGCGCGAACATCAGTTCGTTCCAGGAAAAGATGAAGGAAAAGATCGAACTGACGGCCACGCCCGGCATGGCGAGCGGCAGGCAGATGGAGCGGAAGATGCGCCAGTGCGAGGCGCCCTCGAGCGTTGCCGCTTCGTCAAGGTCATAGGGAATGGCGCGAAACTGATCGGTGCAGATCCAGATGACGATCGGCAGGTTGAACGTGAGATAGATCAGGATCAGCACCAGATGGGTGTCGAGCAGTCCGAGATGGCGCACGATCAGGAAGAACGGCAGCGCCAGCACGATGGGCGAGACCATGCGGTTGGTGATGAACCAGAACCAGAGATCCTTCTTGCCGCGAAACTCGAAGCGGGCAAGCGCGTAGGCGGCCGGACAGCCGAGCGCCACGGCAAGCGCGGTCGTGCAGACCGCGACGATCAGCGAGTTGATCAGCGTGGCGCCGACGCCGTCGCCGAACAGGACTTCGCGGTAATTGGAAAAGGTCGGCTCGAACAGCCAGGCCGGTGGCGATTGCAGCGCCACGATCTGGGTCTTCAGACTGGTGACGACCATCCAGTAGAACGGGAACACACAAAACGTGAGGATAAGCAGGAGAAGCACGATCTGCGCGGCGAGCCCTCCCGTGCGGCCCGGAGCGGCTGCCGATGGTCCTGACGCGGCCATCAGCGCACGTCCTTGTAGAAGAGCCGGATGTAAAGCTGGCTCAGCACGATCGTGATGATCAAGAGGATCACCGCCTGGGCCGAGGCGAGACCCTGATCGAACGCTCGGAACCCGACACGCTGGATCATCAGCGAGATGAATTCCGTGGCCGCGCCCGGTCCGCCGCGTGTCATGGTGAACACCATGTCGAAGAGCTTCAGGGTATCCGCGGTGCGCAAAATAAGAACGGCGACCAGGCCGGGTATCAGGAACGGCAATTGCACATGGCGCAGCACCGTCCACCAACTTTTTGTCTCAAGCCGCGCGGCTTCTTCGATCTCGCCGGGCACGGTCGTCAGTCCGGCAAGCAGGACGAGCGCGACGAAGGGCGTCCATTGCCAGACGTCCCAGAAAACCACCGCAATGAAGGCGTTGGTCGTGTCGCCGATCCAGTTCACCGGGGCAAAGCCGAGAAATCCGATGAGCTGATTGACGACGCCGTATTTGATGTTGAACATCACCTGGCCGAGCAGGCCGACGACGGCATAGGTGGTGGCCATCGGCAAGACGAGGCCGAGACGGGTGAGCGTGCGCAGGAAGCCGAGGCCCGGCTGGTGCAGGAGCAGCGCAATCCCGAGACCGAGCGCGATCTGGATCGGCAGCGCCATGGCCAGCAGCGTGAAGGTGCGCCCCATCGCTTCCCAGAACACGCCGTCGGTCAGCACCGTGCCGTAGTTTTCCAGGCCGATGAACCGGACGCGCCGCAGCTTGGTCAGGTTGAAGTAATGGAGGGAGGTCCAGACCGCGTAGAGGAGGGGGCCGATGCCGACGAGGAGCAGTGCCAGTACGGCCGGTCCGATAAACGAAAACAACGTCTTTCGGCTGACGCGCGCGGTCATTCCGGCCCCCTGTTCGCCGCAGGTCCTGATGTGTCAGACAGAATTGAAACGGGTCCCGACCCAAAGGGCAAGGCACCCGGTCGGAAAGACGAGACGGGGCGCACCGACATGCGCCCCGCCATGATCACGACCTATTGGGCAAGGGGTTTTTCGCCGCTGTAATAACCGGCTTCTTCAAGCACGGCTTCCATGCGGGTTCCCAATTCCTTCGCACCTTCCTCGGTGGAAACTTCGCCGAGCATGATCTTCGTGCCCCATTCCTGCACGATCTCGGTGATTTCCGGCCATTCGGCAAAACGCGGACGGAATTCCGGTACGCCGTCCTGCCAGCTTTCGACGAGGGCCGGCACGAAGTCATACTTCTCGGCAACGCCGTCGAGCTTGTAGACGGATTGCCGGGCCGGAACGCCGCCGCGCTCCAGGTATTCAAGCGCGTTGGCCTTTGAGGTCACCCATTGGATGAACAACCAGGCGGCAGCCTGTTCCTTTTCGTCGGCCTGGCTGGCAACGGCCAGAGAGAAGCCGCCGAGCGCCGGTTTGCGTCCGGCCGGTCCCTTCGGTTCCGGCGCGATCGCCAGGCAGTCGACAATGCGGGAGGTTTCCGGGTTCTTCAGCGTGGCATAGAACGCCGACCATTCGGTGATCATCGCGACATCGCCCTGGGCGAGCGCATTGACCGTTTCGGCGTGGTCGTAGGAGACGATGCCGTCCGGCATGTATTGCATCAGGTCCTGGCGGAACTTCAGGCCGGCCTGGCTTTCCGCGCTCAACAGGTTGGACTTGAATTCGGCGTCAAGGAAAGAACCGCCGAAGGGCCACAGGACGCGCGCGAAACTGTCGGCTGACTGGGTCTCGTTGCGCTTGGACTGCAATGCGAAGGCATACTTGCCGTCCTTCGTCAGCGCGGGACCGTAGACATCCTTCAGGTCGGACCAGGTCTCCGGCGGCCCGGAGAAGCCGCCCTCTTCCAGCATGCACTTGTTGTAGAACAATAGGCCGGAATAATTGTCGAACGGCAGACCGTAGATCTCCCCGTTCCAGCCACCGAACGCGTTCAGGACCAGCGGAAAGAAATCGTCCATGTCGAGTTCCGGATCCGTCAGGTCCGGGTTCGAGGTGAACTTGGATACCGGTTCGATCCAGCCGTTTTCAGCAAAGTTGCCGATCCAGACCAGGTCGATCAGCGCGATGTCGAGGTCGCCGCCGGCCACAAAGTCGCGGACCTGTTCGCCAAGCGCATTTTCATAGGGGTGTTTGATGATGTTGACCTTGATGCCGGTCGCCTCTTCGAATTCGGGCAACATCGCCTCGGCAGCTTCGTAGCCCGGACGCAACAGGAACACGACGTCGACGGTCGTGCCGGCATAGGGTTTGGCCGCTTCTTCCAAAGACCAGGCAAGGGCGCCGCCGGCGGTCGCGAGCGCCGTTCCGGCACTGAGTGCGGCCGCCAGTGCGAGCGCGCGGGCACGCTTTTTCAAAGTCATGACTTTCCTCCCGTTCAATGCGCATTTCAGCGCTTGACATGCATTTGTATTAGCATTCATACAAATGTAAAGAAACGCTCCGGTGTCAACAGAAAACTGACCGGACACGGCGGGAGGCAAGCGGTTGGCCGAGGTCACGCTTGAAGGCGTCAACAAACATTACGGCACCGAACAGGCGCTGAAGGACGTGTCGCTGGCGATTGCGGACGGCGAGTTCGCGGTCTTTGTCGGTCCGTCCGGATGCGGCAAGTCCACGCTTCTGCGGTCCGTGGCGGGTCTGGAAGGCATCACATCAGGGCGGATTTCAATCGATGGCCGCGACGTCACGCAGGTGGCGCCTTCCGATCGCGGCGTATCGATGGTGTTCCAGTCCTATGCGCTCTATCCGCATATGAGCGTGCGGGAGAACATGGATTTCGGCCTGAAGGTCAACAAGTTCGCCGCCGACGACCGAAAGCGGCGCATTGAGGAGGCCGCGCGCATCCTGCAACTGGAAGACTATCTCGACCGCAAGCCGGGCCAATTGTCGGGCGGCCAGCGCCAGCGGGTCGCGATCGGTCGGGCGATCGTAAAAAAGCCCAAGGTCTTTCTGTTCGACGAACCGCTGTCCAATCTCGACGCGAAACTGCGCATCCAGATGCGGGTGGAACTGGAAGCGCTGCACCGCGATCTCGGAGCGACGATGATCTATGTCACGCACGACCAGGTCGAGGCGATGACGATGGCGGACAAGATCGTGGTGCTGAACGAAGGCCGGGTGGAACAGGTCGGCGCGCCGATGGAGCTTTATCACCGGCCGCACAGCGAGTTCGTTGCCGGCTTCATCGGAGCGCCCAGCATGAATTTTCTTGACGTGACACCGACCGCCGACGGTGTTCGCTATGGGGAAGCCGCGCTTACGCCGGTGCCGCAATCCGGTATGCCGGCGCGGCTTGGAATCCGACCGGAACATATCGGCCTTGCCGAACCCGGAACCGGCGCGCTCTCGGTTACGGTCCGGGTCCGCGAAACGCTCGGCAGCGAAAGCTATCTGCACACGACGACGCCGGCGGGCGATGCGCTCGTGGTGCGCACCGATGGCGAATCCGATCGCCGGCCTGGCGATGCGATTGACTTGGACTTTCCTCAAGACCGCGTGCACCTGTTCGGTACCGACGGGCGCCGGCTCGGAGCCTGATCGATGAGCGAGCCCGCCGCCCTTCTCGATATTCTGGATGCCGCGACAGCGCGCTCCAATCGGCTGGATGCCGTGCGCGTGGCGCCGGGCGCACTGGCGGAAACCGGTGCGCTCTGCCGTGACCTGTTCGGCTCTGGCCCGGTTCTTGTGATTGCCGACGACAACACCTGGCGCGCGGCCGGAGAGGCCCTGTCGTCTTCGCTGACGGGCGCCGGCCTGTCCGTTGAAACCCATGTTCTGCCCGGCATTCCGCGGGTGAAACCGACCCGCGAACTGGGCGACCTTCTGGCGGCCGCGATAAGCGAGGGTTGCACGCCGGTCGCGCTCGGATCGGGCGTCATCAACGATCTCGTCAAATATGCCGCCAACGAACGCGGCCGCGGCTATCTCTGCGTCCCGACCGCCGCCTCCATGGATGGCTATACATCCGCCGGATCGCCTTTGTCAGACCGCGGTTTCAAAAAGACCATCCAATGCCGGCCGCCGCGTGCGATCGTGGCCGACCTTGATGTCATCGCTGCCGCTCCGCGCGCCATGACCGGCTGGGGCTACGGCGACCTTGCCGGCAAAGTGCCGGCCGGGGCTGACTGGATTCTCGCCGATGCGCTCGGCATCGAGCCGGTCGACGGCGTCGCCTGGCCACTGGTACAGGACCGCCTGAAAGACTGGCTGGCAAAAGCCGATGCCTTGGCCGGGGGCGAGGGTCAGGCGATCGCGGACTTGTTTGTCGGACTGGCGCTTGTCGGGCTGGCCATGGAATTCCACGGATCCTCCAGGCCGGCATCGGGCGCCGACCACCAGATCGCCCATTTATGGGAGATGGAGGATCTTGTCTTTGCCGGCGAACGGGTCAGTCACGGGGCCTGTGTCGCTGTAGGCTGCGTGGCGACGCTCGGTCTGTATACTTGGCTGCTTGACCAGGATGTCAGTGCGCTCGATGTGGATGCGATCATCGCCTCGGCGCCGACGCTCGCGGACAAGGAAACGGAAATCGATCGCCGGTTTGCGAACCCGCAGATCGCCGAACGCGCCAAGGTTGAAACCCGGGAAAAGCATTTGTCGCCGGCGGCCCATCGAGCGCGGCTCGATACCCTGCGGCAGGTCTGGCCGGAAACGGCCGACCGGCTAAAACGCCAGGTCCTGCCGGTCGCCCGGATGACGGAGCTTCTCACCGAAGCCGGAGCGCCAAGCGATGCAGGCCATATTGGCGTGACGCCTGGCCATCTGCGTGAGACAGTAGCCGGTGCCCGCTTCATCCGCAGCCGGTATACGGTCCTCGACTTCTTGGACGAGACCGGGCAGTTCGAAGCCGCGCTTGATGCCGTGTTCGCCGAAAAGGTATCCGCTCCATGAGCCTTGCAACCGATCTCGCCCGTCGGGCTGCCGACGAAATGAAGGATGCAGCGTGCGGCGTCGATGCTGGCGAGATGGACGCGCTGCTGGCGGCATTGGCCAAAGCAAGACGCATTGTTCTTGCCGGGGTCGGGCGTGAAGGCCTGATGATGCGGGCGCTTGCCATGCGACTGTTTCACATGGGGCTCGATGCGCATGTGGCCGGCGACATGACAACCCCGCCGGTCGGCCCCGGCGATCTGCTCCTGGTGAGCGCGGGACCGGGGTCGTTTTCGACGATGGCGGCGCTGGTCGGCGTGGCCCGATCCGCCGGGGCGGCAACGGCCTGCATCACGGCGCAGCCCGAGGGCGCGGTGCCGCAGACCTGTGACCATGTGCTCTCCATACCGGCACAGACCATGGCCGATGACCAGGTGGACAGGCCGGCTTCGGTGCTGCCCATGGGATCCCTCTATGAAGGCGCGCAATACATCGTGTTCGAAATCATGGTGCTGATGCTGCGTGACCGGATCGGCGTGACACCGGAGACGATGCGCGCCAACCACACCAATCTGGAGTGACGGCATGGCCGGCTGGACCGAACGCTTCTCGCTTGCGGGCCGCAAGGCGCTCGTGACCGGTGCGTCGAAAGGGATCGGTGCCGAGATCTGCCAGGTCTTTGCCGACGCCGGCGCCGACATTGTCGCGGTGGCCCGGGACCGGGACGGATTGGAGGAGGTTGCGGCAGCCGTGCGAACGGCCGGCCGGGAATGCCTGATCATCGAAGCCGATCTCGGAACCCCGGACGGGCCCGTTGCGGCCGGCAGACAGGCGCTCGATGCCTGGGGAACGCTCGACATCCTCGTCAATTCGGCCGGCATTGCCCATGTCGTGCCGGCGCTGGAACTTGCGGCCGACGACTGGGATCGGGTGATGGCGGTCAATCTCCGGGCGCCGTTTCTGCTGGCGCGGACGCTCGCGCCTGCAATGATCGCCCAGCGATGGGGCAAGATCATCAATATCTCCTCGCAGGCCGGAGTGATCGCGCTTGACGACCATGCCGCCTATTCCAGTTCCAAGGGCGGCCTCAACGCACTCACCAAGTCGCTCTGTGCCGAATGGGCCCGGCACAACGTCCAGGTCAATGCGATCTGCCCGACGGTCGTGATGACGCCGATGGGCAAAGAAGTCTGGGGACCGGAGGAAAAGTCGCGCCCGTTTATCGAGGCGACGCCACTGCGTCGCTTCGGAGAACCGGTGGAGATTGCCGACGCTGCGCTCTACCTTGCTTCGCCCGCCGCCGAACTCGTCAATGGATCGCTTCTGATGCTTGAGGGCGGCTTTACCAGTGTATGATACCACCTCGCTCGATGCGGAGGCGGCGTTCCGGCGGTATGAGGCGATCCGGCCGCGCCTGCCGACCGCAGAATTCCCGCCGATGTCAGCCCGGGCAGAAACACTGGCCGCGCTTGCCGGACAGTACGACGCCTTCGTGCTCGACGCGTTCGGCGTCCTGAATGTCGGTGAGCAGGCGATTGCCGGCGCGCCGGGCCGCATTGCCGATCTTCGCGCGGCCGGAAAGGCGGTCCTGGTGCTGACCAACGCGGCAAGCTATACGCGCGAAACAGCGGCGGCGCGCTATCGCGCCCTCGGTTTCGACTTCACTGTGGACGAAATCGTGTCGAGCCGCGATGTCGCTGCCGCCCACCTGGACCGGATCGCGCCCCGGGTCCAGTGGGCCGCAATTGCGGCCGAGGGGGATACGTTCGAGGATATTGCCGCCGATGTGTCCGACCTCCTGGCAGACGATGGCCTTTGGGAAACCGCCGGCGGTTTCCTTTTCCTGTCGAGCATCCGCTGGTCTGCCGCGCTGCAGGATCGGCTCGCCGGCGCTCTCGCCGCGCGTCCGCGTCCGCTTGTCATCGCCAACCCGGATCTCGTCGCCCCGCGCGACACCGGTTTGTCGGTCGAACCGGGTTTCTGGGGCCACGCCATCCAGGACCAGACCGGCCAGCCCCCCTTTTTCTTCGGCAAACCGTTCCCCGACGCCTTCCGAATGGTCCGAGACCGGCTCAAGCCCGCGGATCTGAAGCGTGTCGCCATGGTCGGCGATACGCTGCACACGGACATCCTGGGCGGGCGTGCTGCGGGACTGGGGACAGTGCTGGTCACCGCTCATGGCCTGTTTGCCGGTCTTGATGTCGCCGACTTCGTGACCCGTTCGGGGATCGTGCCGGATGTCGCGGTAACAACGACCTGACATCCTCTTCGCGCTCAAGCGAGTCTCGTCCGGTAGCCGGGCCGAAGGGTCCCGGATTTGATGATGTTGCGCCTGCGACCGGTGAAGCGACTGACACACAACAAAGTCGAGACTCACGGACAACGACTTCCGTTTGTCGCCCGCTTATATCTGTCGTGTGGACAGATTGCTGTATCACACAGGTTCATTGGGGTGATTGTGCGGAAAACAAGGGAAGGGCGTTTTAAAAACAGACCCGGTTTCGACCGGGACCTAATTGTTGCCGCACGTCCTGATGGTCAATGCGGAATCTCCCGTCCGCGGATCACTGTCTCCCCGTTTGGTGTGCCTACCGCGGGTCTTGGGAGGGGGTCTGTCAAGACCGGGCCAGGCATAGCTTCCCCGCGTTGTGTCGGCGCAGGGGCGCCCATGCCGGAACCTGTAACGCTGCATGCAATCTGTTGTCTCCGTATCGTCGGACTCGTTCCACCTACACCCAGCAAGTCCGGCGTCCTGCCGGCGCCGTAGCTTCCGGTGCCGGCAGGATCTCTGCGTTTCTTTCTTTAGAACGCAAGCGCGGTGCTCCTGCCGGTGCGGAAACGCATGGTTGACCGCAAAAGCTGACTGCATTACTCCACATTCTTTGCCCTTGTCCGGTCAGTGCTGGTGGTCCGTTCTCTCTTCATCGTCACGGCATGGTGTTTTGCCGCGCTTTGCATTCTGCCGATTGTCGCGCTCGTCGTGTCCGCGTCGGCGGGAGACTGGGAGACGTGGACCAGCCTCGCCAACACGGTCCTGCCCGGGTTTGCCTGGACGACACTCGAGCTTGTGTTCTACGTCGCGGTCGGGACAGCGGTCACCGGAGCGTCGACCGCTTGGCTCGTCACGGCCTATACGTTTCCGGGCCGGCGGGTCCTGGAGATCCTGCTGGCCTTGCCGCTGGCCTTTCCCGCCTACGTGATCGCCTACGCCTATACCGACCTGCTCGACCATCCGGGCGCGGTGCAAACCGCCTTGCGCGCCTTCATGGGATGGGGGCCGCGGGATTACTGGTTTCCTGAAATCCGCTCTGTCGGCGGGGCGGCGCTCATGCTGATTTTCGTGCTCTACCCTTATGTCTATCTGTTGACCCGTGCCGCGTTCCTGCGTCAATCGCCGACGGCTTACCAGGCCGCGCGCATGCTCGGTCATTCGCCCTGGAGCGCCTTCATTCGGGTCAGTCTTCCCATTGCGCGCCCGGCGATTGCCGGCGGCGTCATCCTGGCGCTGATGGAGACGGTTGCCGATTTCGGTACGGTGGCCCATTTCGGCATCCAGACCTTTGCCACCGGCATCTATCAGGCCTGGATTTCGATCGGTGACCGACCGGCGGCCGCGCAACTGGCCTTCTGCCTGCTGCAGGTGGCCCTGCTTCTCGTGGTTCTGGAGCGCCTGGAACGGCGGGCGCAGCGGCATTACGACGTCAGTCGGCCGGCCGAGCCCATGCAACCGGTGCGGCTTCGGGGCGTGCAGGCCGGAATGGCGCTGGCGGTTTGTGCGCTGCCGGTTCTGGTCGGATTTGTCATCCCGTTGCTGGTTCTGTTCGATATGGCCGTCGGATCGGGACAAACGCCGTTTTCGCGCCGATATCTGGGCTTTGCCATGAATTCGCTGACGGCGCCGGTCATCGTGACCAGTGCGGCGATGCCC
>JANQQB010000143.1 GCA_028285165.1 Rhodobiaceae bacterium | reverse complement strand
CGGCATCGGCCTGGTGCCCGGCGTGTTCATCGGATCCGGCCTGTCGGCCCTTGCCGGCGGCCGTTTCCGTCTGCAGGCCTTCTCAGCCGAGACCGGTATGGCGCGTTACCTTCTGGGCGCCGCCATGATGGGTTTCGGCGGCATGCTGGCGGGCGGCTGTGCCGTCGGCGCCGGTATCACCGGCGGATCGGTCCTGTCGCTCACGGCCTGGATTGCGCTTGCCGCCATGTGGGGCGGCGCCGGCGCCACACACTGGCTGCTTCGCACACGCCCGGCCAACGGCGCTCAAGCGTCGCAGCCCGAAACACCCCTTGCTGGAAAAACCCGATAACAGGAGACGCCTTATGTTGCGATCGAAACTGCTTGCCCTCTTCATCCTCGTCAGTGTCGGATGGATATCGGCCGCCGGCGGCGAAGCCGCACCGGAAACCCGTGCCGTCAAGGCAGCCTTCGAAGACGTTCTGCTTGAATTGCAGGACGCGATCATCGAACGCGGCCTTGTGATCGATTACACCGGTCATGTCGACAAGATGCTGGAACGCACAGCCGATGCCGCCGGCAGCGTCACGGAAGGCGGCAGTGCCTCGCCCTATCTGAACGCCAAATACATGCAGTTCTGCTCGGCCGCCCTGACCCACGAAGCCGTCAGCGCCAACCCCCAGAACCTGGCGATCTGTCCCTATCTCGTCTACCTTTACGAAGCGCGCAGCGAGCCCGGCGTCGTGCGCATCGGCTACCGCAAGCCGGTCTTTGGACCGTCCAAGGCCAGCCGCAAGGTGGAAGCCAAGATCAATGCCTTCCTGTCGGATATCGTCGACCAGGTCGCTGCTGCGGACTACTGAAAACCAAGACTTGCCCACGCGTTTTTTTTGCAAGGTCTGAAATTAGATCTTGATCTTGTGCGCAAGATCATGAAACATTCAAGAATATAAATATAAGAATACAATGAGGAAACGATGACCAGGCTTTGCATAGTCTGGGCGGTGCTGCTGCTGGCCGGCATGCCCGCGCGGGCGGGAGACGTGGCCTATGGCGAGTATTTGTCCTCGCAATGCGTCACGTGCCACCAGACGACCGGAGCAGACCAGGGCATCCCGCCGATCGTCGGGTGGGACGAAGAGGCTTTTGCGGCCGTCATGCTGTCCTACAAGTCCAAGGAACGCACCCATCCCGTCATGCAGATGATTGCCGGCGGCCTCGACAGCGAACAGATCGCCGCGCTGGCCGCTTTTTTTGCTACGCTCAGACCTCAAGAATGAACCGGCCCGAAAACGGGCAAACCCGGGAGGATATCGCCATGACCCTTAACCGACGCCGTTTCACAGCACTTGCAGGCGCCGCCACCGCGGCCGGCATGATCGGCCTGCCCTCCATTGCCCGGGGCGCCCGTCCCAAGGTCGTCGTGATCGGCGGCGGCGCGGGCGGCGCGACCATGGCCCGCTATCTGGCAAAGGATTCAGAAGGCGCGATCGACGTCACGCTGATCGAGGCCAGCAAGCGCTACTACACCTGTTTCTTTTCCAACCTCTATCTCGGCGAATTCCGCGACTACGCCACGATCGGTCATGGCTACGACACGCTGGCGACCACTTATGGCATCAACGTCGTGCACGACTGGGCCGTCGGTGTCGACGTGTCCGCCAAGACCGTCACCCTCGCCTCCGGCGCCACGCTCGGCTACGACCATCTGGTCCTGTCGCCCGGCATCGACATGAAATACGACAGCGTGCCCGGTTATTCGGTCGAGGCCCAGACGCGCATGCCGCACGCCTGGAAATCCGGCACCCAGATCCAGATCCTGAAAGCCCAGGTCGAGGCCATGCCGGAAGGCGGTACCTTCATCATGGTGGCGCCGCCCAACCCCTATCGCTGCCCGCCCGGCCCCTATGAACGCATTTCCATGGTCGCGAGCCTGTTGTCCGCGAAAAACCCGACCGGCAAGATCCTGGTGCTCGATCCCAAGGAGAAGTTCTCCAAACAGGGCCTGTTCATGGAAGGTTGGGAAACCCATTATCCGGGCATGGTCGAATGGATCCCGGCCTCCATGTCCGGCGGCGTGCTCAAGGTCGATCCCGAGACCATGGAAATCGAGACAGATCTGGAAACGTTCAAGGCCGACGCGGCAACGGTTATCCCGGCGCAAAAAGCCGGGCGCATTGCCGAACTCGCCGGTGTGACGGACGGCGACTGGGCGCCGATCGATCCGGCCTCGATGCGCTCAAAGGCCGATCAGAACATCACCGTGCTCGGCGACGCCTCGGTCGCCTCGGCGATGCCGAAATCCGGCTTCTCGGCCAACAGTCAGGCCAAGGTCGCGGCCAACATCGTGCGCTCCGAACTGACCGGATCGCGCGCCTTCCCGGCGCGCTACCAGAACACCTGCTGGAGCCTGATCGCCAAGAATGACGGCGTGAAGGTCGGCGCGACCTACGAGGCCGGCGCCGAGAAGATCGAGGCGGTCGACAAGTTCATCTCTCAGACCGGCGAGTCGGAAGATGTCCGCGAAGCGACCTATCAGGAATCCGAAGGCTGGTATGCCGGCATCACGGCCGACATGTTCAGCTAGGGCATAATCGGAATTCGGAGCGGCATCGGTATGCCGCTCCGAAAAAGCCGCAAGAGGCGGCCCTACTTGACGGCCGCGTTCGTGAAATTGTCGAGCGCGCCGGTAATCTTTTTCAGGACCTCGTCCCGCCCGGCGATGTCGTGCCGCGCCATCAGATAGGCCGGATTGTTATAGACCAGGAACACATCGCCTGAGGCGTCCTGGTAGGCGAGCGCCTTTTGCGGCAGGTCGAGCGCCGTGGTCGCGCTGGCGGCCATGAGAGGCGTTCCGAGTTTCGGATTGCCGAAGATCAGCACCTGGGTCGGCGCCAGTTCCAGATCGGCTTTCTTGGCACCGGCCGCATGGTCGATCCGGGCAAAGATGGTCAGCCCCTTTTCCTTCAGGATCGCCTCGAGCCGGTCGATCGTCTCGGCGACCGAATGAGCGCTCTTCTTGGAGATCATGCCGGTATCCGCAAGGGCGAGCGACGGCAGAAAGGACATCAGCAAAACGGCAAGGGCGGCACGGGCGAATTTCATGGCATGCGATCCTTCAAATAGCATGGTGTTGAACGGGGCTGTCATACACCAGCGGTCGCGCCGGTAAGATGGCGAGCCTGTTCACTTTTTTGTGCCGGCCGGGGCGACGGCCCCGTTGACGGTGCCGACTTTGCGGGCCGTGGCCAATCTGCCTAAACTCGGTCTTACCCGTCACCGCATTAGACGAGAGGCCCGTGCCTATGGACGCCAGACCGGTCCCCGATTGGGACACGTTTCGCAGCGCTTTTCCGGCCTTGAACGGCCGGACCTACCTGAACACGGCCGGCGGTGCGCCTCTGTCACATGCTGCCTCGGCAGCAGGCGCCCGCTATTACGAGGAAATGCTTGCCGACGGCGACGCGCAATGGCCCAACTGGCTGGCCCGGGCCGACGACGTGCGCGGCAAGTTCGCGGACCTGGTCAACGCCCGGCCCGACGATATCGCCTTCCTGTCGAGCGCGTCAGCAGCCATGAATGCGGTGACCGGTTACCTCGATCCGCAAGACCCGATCGTCACAATCGCCGATGAATTTCCATCGGTCACCCTGCCCTGGATCAATCGCGGCCATCCGGTCACCGCCGTTCCGGTCGACGCCGATGGCGGCGTGTCGACCGACCGGATCGCCGATGCCGTCGACGAGCGGACCGGAGCGATTGTTATCAGCCATGTCCAGTTCCGCACTGGCCGGCGCCTCGATCTTGCCGCCCTTGGTGAGATCGCCGATCGGAACCGCGCGCTCCTGATCGTCGACGCCACCCAGAGCGTCGGCGCAATCCCTGTCGACGTGCGCAACAGCGGCGTCTCCATCCTCATGGCAAGCGGCTACAAATGGCTGTGCGCCGGCTACGGGATCGGCGCGGTCTATCTGTGCCCTCGCCTGCGCGACCGGCGCCCGCCGGTCTATGGCTGGCGCAGCGCCGCCATCCCCTATGCGCTCGATCCGGTAGGCATCGATCCGACGCAGACAGCGGTCCAGCTCGAAATGGGCCATCCGCCGCTTGCCCCGGTCTTCGCGCTCGGCGGCGCGCTCGACCATCTTGCGACGGTCGGCATCGACGCGGCCTGGGCACGGATTGGCGAACTCGACGCACATGTGAGATCCGGCCTTGCAGCCAAGGGGCTGCCGGCGCCGCTCGGCCCGCCCGGCGAAAGCGGCATTGCCGTCCTGCCCTGCGACCACGGCGCCGAAATCAAAAAGACGCTGACCGCGGAAAACGTGTTCGTGACGTCAAGCGGTCCCTATCTGCGGCTTTCCGTGCACGCCTACAATACGCCGGCCGACGTCGAGCATGGCATCGACCGGCTTGCTGCCGCATGGCGGCTTGCGCTGACCTGAGGTCTTCGCATCACGCGGCGTCGTGAAAGATAATGCCGGTCGTGAAGCGCGACCCCGCCCGCACGCGGCTGACGCCGTGCCGATGCGTGACCCGGTAATCGCCGCGTGTGCCGCGTTTCGGGCGCTGGCTGACGGCAAACGCCACGCCGTAACCCTTTCGCAGCGGCACGACTTCCGCCTTCGACTGCATACGCGGTCGCTGTTCGGTCAGGACGAACTCGCCGCCCTCGAAATCCTCGCCGGGTGCGCTCAGCAAGACCGCGACCTGGATCGGGAAGGCATGTTCGCCGTAAAGATCCTGGTGCAGGCAATTGTAATCGCCGGGCCCGTACTTGAGGAGCAGCGGCGTCGGCCGCGCCTGGCCGGCCGCATGGCAGCGCGCCAGCATGTCCTCCAGCGTCGGCGGATAGCGGATGTCGAGCCCCATGCGTTCCGCCCATTGATTGGCGATCGGCACCAAGAGCGGATAGAACGCCGCCCGCAGCCGCGCGATCGGCTCCGGCAGCGGATGCGCAAAATACTTGTACTCGCCCTCCCCGAAGCCGTGCCGTTTCATGACGACGTGGCTGCGGAAAGCATTGTCCTGATCGTAAAGCGCTGAAAGCGCATCGCATTCCGCCTCCGACAGAACCGGACCGGTTTCGGCATAGCCGAATGTGTCGAGGCCTTCCTGGAGACGGGCCGCAGTCAATGTCTCCCCGCGAGCCAATCCGTCGACCATGACATCCTCCTGAACTGTGTTGAGTCGTTGGACGTCACCTTACGGCGCGCACCGCGCACCGGCATTCCGGTTTTTGCACGCGGCGCAGGCATCTCGATCAATCAGCTTTGGATCTGGCATGGCCGTTGCAAATTCTTAACCGACCGTTAGCACGGCGCCCATTCCGGGTCGTCCACGTGCCAATTCGGAACAGGTTGCGCCAAAAAGGGAATGCCATGCACCAGGAATCCGCAGAAGAGACACACCGTCCGGCCGGCCGTCGGCGCAGCTATAGCCGTCTTTCGCTGCCGATCCTGGTTGCCGCTTTCGCCCTTGCCGGTCTGTCCTGGTATGCCGTCCAGCCGGATGTCGCGACCGCCCGCATCGGCAAGGGCATCACCGCCTATGCCGCCAAGACGCCTGTCATTCACGAAGCCGGCGGAACCGTCGACCGCCTGCTCGTGCGCGAAGGCCAGAACGTCAAGGGCGGCGATGTGATGGCAATCGTCGACGGTCAAAAGATCACGGCACCGAACGACGGCACCGTCGTCGACCTCAGCGTGCGCGCGCCGGGTGATGTGCTGGCCCCGGGCGACGCGGTGCTTTCGATCGTGCCGCGGGCCGTGCTCGTTCTGGAGGTCTGATCCGACGGCCGATGCCGGCTGAAATGATGCGGCGCCATTGCGATCAGTGTTTATTCGGTATCGCCGTTCCGCCCAGGACCAAGACTGATCGCGCCTGACCCGGTCGGGCGGGTTATGGCATTCTTTAGTTCTCCACCCTCAGCACACCGCCACCCCCCGTACCCCCGGCAACGGCCGCCGGGATCGCCGTGAAGCTCTTGAAGACATCGCCGACGATCGTGCGCGTCGGCGTCGCCGTTGTTGTGCTGGCCTGCAGGGTATTGCCTTCCCGGATGCCGCGCCCGATCAGTTGCACGATTTCCGGCGAATCCGCGAATTTGCTGTGATTAGCGCTGCTTTTGTCGTCGATCAGACTGAGGTCCAGCACTTTAAGCCCGAGCCCGGCCAACCGTTCCGGATCGGCCGCGCCGACCCGGCTGACGCCGCCGGCAATGCGCCGCGACAAGGTCAGCGCCCTGTCATCGCCTGACACCAGAACGTGAAACAGGTGCTTCGTCCGGTTCAGTTCCTTCATGTGTTCCACAAAGAGGTCGAAATCCACGTCCGGTGACGCAAGAATGACGCCCGCCAATCGGCCTTTCGGTTTGAAATTCGGACTTCTTTCGAGCGCCGTCATCGCTTCCAGCGTGACCAGATTGCCCATGGAATGGGCCACGATACCGAAATTCTCCGCATCGGTCTGTGACAGGATCAGACCGAGTTCATACAGGTAGAAGCGCGCCTGAAGCGCAGAATTCAGATCGTAGACATAGTCGATGGTCTTGGCGCGCGACGCCCACGAGAACAGGACCGGCACGCCTTTGAAGCCGGTATCGTGCACGAATTGGGACATGCGCAGGACAGCGGAACTGAAATTGGTGTTGTAGCCGTGCACAAAGACCATGACATTCCGGCGCCCCGGCGGCCTGTCCGCGAGCGCCCGATTGATCATCATGCGGAAAGCGCTGCGGCCCTCGGCAAGGTCCGGAAGCCCGACGACAAAATGCTTGCGCGGATCGGCCTTGGCCGATGGCGGACGCTCGATCTGCCCGACCTGGTGATCGCGTGGAATGGCGATGTCGATCCGGCCCATCGCCAGGCCGTCCGCCCGTTCGCCGGAGAAGAATTCCGCCGGATCGTCGGCTCGGGTTCGTGTTGTCGCAAAATAGAGGCTGTGACGCGTGGCCCCGCTTTCCTCGGCAAAGGGCAGCACGGTTTCCCCGAAGCCGATCACATGCCGCGGCCCGCTGGCGCACGCGGCAACGAGGCTGCATAGCCCGGCAAGGACAAGGCAACGCAAGAATTTGGAATACGCACTCATATGTCGGTCACCTGACTTTTGCCCGGACGCTGATAACGGCAGAAACTACGGTAGGTTGTCATCGTAACTGTTGTAAGACGTCGGATCATGGCCGATCCCGTCGCAGATCGGCAAGCAGATCGACCTGAAACGCCGTGCTCCAGCCGAACACCAGAAACCCGTTGGCCGCGATCAGACCGGACAGAATCCGCCAGTCTTCCGGGAGAATGATGTCTCCGAACCCGAGCGTCGTATAAGCGACGAGCGAAAAGTAGACCGCCCGCTCCAGGTCGGAAAAAACCCCCAGTTGCACGAGCACGCCGGCCCAGAGCGCGACCTCGATCAGATGCGCCGACATAACCCAGATCACAGAAGCAGCCAGCACACTTGCCATGCGGAACGTGCTCGGCCGCGCCAATGCCCATGCCCGCAGCGACGCGAACCGGTGCAAGGCCATCGCCAGCGTGGTTGCGTGGATATAGGCCGTGAGGCTGATCACCGTGACGCCGACAACGACCTGCAACGCCATTACGACGCTTGCGCCGCGGCGGGTCTGCCCCGTTTGCGCATCACCAGATAGCAGACACTCGGTACGAAGAGGAGCGTAACCGGCGACGCGATCGCCAGACCGCCGATCATAATGGTCGCCATCGGCTCGAACAGGGCCCCGCCGCCCAGCGCCATCGGTATCAGACCGCAGATCGTTGTCAGCGACGTCAGGATGATGGGCTTGGCACGCTGCTGCGCCGCGCTCACGATCGCGTCTTCGAGATCCATCGTCTCGCGTTCGATATCGATCTGGTTGATCAGCACGATGGCGTTGTTGATGATGATGCCCATCAGCGACATCAGGCCGAGTACGGCAAAGAACGACATCGGATGGCCAGCCGCGCTCAGCGCATACGGCGCACCGATCAGGATGATGGGGATCGTCATGAACGTGACGATCGAACGCCGCAGCGAGTTGAACTGGAAGACCAGCGCGGCCAGCATGACACCGAGAGCGAGCGGCAGGTTCGCGCCGATCTTGGCATAGACTTCGGCACTGTCCTCGATTTCACCGCCGATCGTGACCGCATAACCCGACCCGAGATCGAGCCTGTCGAGCGTCGGCTGGACCCGGGCGAGCATTTGCTCGGCTGACAGGTCCGAGCTCTTGGCCGAGACGATCACCTTGCGCACCTGGTTTTCGCGCCGGATTTCGGAGAATTCCAGCTTCGGCTGGAACGTCGCCACCTGGTCGACCGAAATCAGTTCGCCGCCGGCGGCGATCGTCAGGTTGGCCAGGTCCTCGACGCTGTCCCGGTTGGCGAGCGAGGCGCGCAGCACGATCGGGATCTGGTCATCGCCTTCCCGGAAGACCGAGTACGACGTGCCGGAGAAATAAGCGTTCATCACTTCGGAGATTTCTTCCGAAGTGACACCGAATTCGCGGGCCTTATCCTGGGCGATATCGACCACAACCTTCAGGACCTTGTTGCCCCAATCGCTCTCGTTCTTGACCAAGAACGGAACCTCGTCGAACGCCGCCTCCACCTCTTTGGCGGCAGCCATCAGCACGTCGGCGTCCGGCCCGGAAATCTCCACGTCGACAATGCCGGATTCAGAACCGCCCTGGGAAAGCCGCGCGACACGAAAACGGGCCTGGGGAAACTGTTCGATGAACACGCGGCGCGCCCGCTCGGCCGTTTCGATCGCCGCGGCAAGATCGGTCGTCTTGACCGCAAAGAAGGCGCTCGCCGGATCCGGATCGGCCGGATTGAGCGACAGGTAAAACCGCGGGCCGCCGTCGCCGACATAGGCAGTCGTGTTGACCACACCGGGATTGACGTCCGGATCCCCCAGCCATTCCTGCACCGCAAGGGCCTGCCTTTCGGTTTCCGAAATCGCGGCGTCCTTCGGCATGTCCATATAGATCAGGAAATCCGCCCGCTCACTGAAGGGAAACATTTCCGGTTTGAGCGCCCCGAACTGCGTTACGCTGTAGCCGACCGCGGCATAGGTGATCAGCGCAATCGGGATACCGAACCGCATCGATCGCCGCGTGAACGCGCCATACAGCCCGCGAAGCCCACCTTTGTCGGAACCGGCCTTCGTTTTCTTCTGTTTCAGGATCCGCGCCGCGAGAAACGGCAGGATGTACAAGGCTGTGATCCAGGAACCGAAGAGCATGGACGCAACGACCGCGCCGAGCGAGTAGGAGAATTCGCCCTCAGTCCCGCTGACCAGAAGCATCGGTATGAAAGCCGAAATCGTCGTGACCGACGCGACGCCAAGCGGGATCATGTATTGGGCCCCGGCCTTCTTGGCCGCCTCCTCGGCCGGCACGCCCCGATTGACCTGGTTTTCGATGTCCTCGACCACGACAAGCCCGTTATCGACGAGCAGGCCGAGCGAAATGATGACGGCGGCGATCGAAACCTGTTCAATGTCAACGCCGAGAAAGCCCATGCTCGACAGCGCGAAGGACACGGTGAACGGCACGATGCAGGCAATCACCAGCGCGGCGCGAAAGCCGAGGAACAGGAGCATGACGACGAACACGATGACGAAGGTCTGTCCGACATTCGACAGCGCGTTGTTGATTGCCGCCGTGACATTGGTTTCCTGAAAGGTCGACACTTCGAACGAGATCCCGATCGGTTGGGTCTGTTCGAAGTCGGTAATGCGCTTGGCCAGCCGACGGCCGAGATCCTGAATGTCGGACGCCTCCGACATTTCGACGCCCAGCACGATCGCCGGCTTGCCGTTGAAGAAGACCGGGGTCTCCTTCGGGTCGACGAAACCGCGCCGCACGTCGACGAGATCGGAAAGCCGGATGTAACCGGCAAGGCCGCTGACCTTGGTGAGCACGCCGCGGATCTCGTCGACGGTGCTGAGATCGCCGTTTGCCTCCAGCACGATCTTGGTGCCGTTGGCGTCGATCTCGCCGGCCGGCAGGATCACGTTCTGGGCCTGCAGATCCTCCAGCAATTGGTTGATCTGAACGCCGACGGAGGCGAGCTTGCGGATATCGAGGTCGAGCCAGATCCGTTCTTCCTGCTCGCCGTAAAGCGTCACCTTGGTCACGCCCGAAACCCGGTAGAGTTCCTTTTGCAGGTCTTCCGCGACGTCCTCAATGGCGGCAAGGTCGAACCCGTCGCCGGTCACCGCGATGGTCGCGATCGAAACGTCGCCGTAATCGGTATTGACGAAGGGTCCCGACGTGCCGTCCGGCAGGTCGGCGGCCACGTCCTGCATCTTGTTGCGGAAGTCTTCCCAGGCGCTTTCGATGTCCTCGATCGAAGTCTCGTCGTACAGGTGCACGTAGAACAGGGCCTGCCCCGAAGTGATGATCGTCTCGATGTCCTCGATCTCGCCGATCTCGCGGATCTTGCGCTCGATCGGGATGGCGATCAGATCTTCCACACGTTCCGGCGACATGCCCTCGAACGTCGCGATCGCCGCCGCGGTACGGATGGTGATCGCCGGATCTTCGCGCTTCGGCAGGCCGAGATAGGACATCAGGCCCATCAGCAGGATGAGGATCATCACCAGGCTGGTGAACCGGGAATTGTCGAGGCCGAACCGGGTCAGGAAATCCACTTTTCTAGTCCTCGACCGGAAGCAGTTTGACCTTCATGCCCTCGCGCAGGAACGACACGCCGGCGATCGCCACGTGTTCACCCGGCTGCAGCCCGTCGATGATCAGGAACTTGTTTTCCCGCAGGCCCGCCATGATGACTTCGCGGCGTTTCACCGTCTCGGTCTCCGGGTCGTAGACGAACATGCCGACCGGCACTTTCGAATTGGGGTTGGCGTCCTCCGGGATCTGGCCTTCCGGGATCGCCGCGGAAATCGGAATGAGGAATCCCTCTTCCGCCGGCAGATCGAGTTCGAACGAGACCTCGACGGCCATGCCGGCCCGAATCAACGGATGGTCTTCCTTCAGGGCGACGATGACGGGAAAGGAAGACACCGTATCGGCCCGTTCCCCCAATTCGCTGACGACGCCGGCGAGCGCGATATCGGGATCATCGGCGAGCCGGATGCGGGCGGGCGTTCCGACGATCAGTTGACCCACCGTGTCGAAATTGACCGAGAACGACACCTCATAGAATGACGCATCGTAGATCGAGGTCACCGTCGTTCCCGCCGAGACGGTGGCAAACGAATCCGCATCGACCGAATTGATGATGCCGTCGAACGGCGCCAGCATGATGGCTTCGGTCAGATCCTCGCGGGCCGAGTCAAGGTCCTTTTCTGCCTGGGTGAGCTTGGCCTGATTGGTGCGAACATCGGTACGGGCATCGTCGAGGGTGACGCGGCTGACGGTTCCGCGTTCGAACAGCGTCTCCTGGCGTCCGAGGCTGTCTTGTGCCTGCGCCAGCAGCGCCTCCGCCTCGTCGACGGCGGCGATCCGGTTTTCGATTTCGACTTCGAATTGTTCGCTGTCGAGCCGAGCGAGCACGTCGCCTTCCGACACACGCTGGCCGACCGACAGGTCGATCCGGCCGAGCTTGCCGGCCACCTCGAAGGACAGCGACGTGATTTCGCCGGGCTCGAGCACCCCCGGATAGCGGCGAATGGTGGTGTTGCCCGTCGACGCGACGATCGTGGTTACGAGACCGCGCACCGGCGCTGCCCCGTCCCCCTTGCTTTGCTCCTGATTGTCACAACCGGCAAGTGCAAACAGGACCAGAACCAGCGGTGCGATGCGCTTCACGGAGCAGGATGCCTTTCGTCACCTGCGGACCGGGCCGCAAAACATCTGGTTGCAACGTCTGGATTTTTCTGCAGCATTCCGGTTCACACCATGAGGGCAAATTCAAGGTCGGCCGCCGCGTGTGCCCCGTACGCTCCGCACAACGACACCGACATCTTGCATCACCCCCTGAAGAACCGGCAGGACCATGCACGCCCGAAACCGGACCCTTTCCGCCAAACATCCGGGCCCCGGAGCCCATACCAGCGTCACATCGGCGATTGTGTCGTTCGCCCTGTCGCGCGGTCTGACGATTGCGCAGGTCGAGGATGCGACGGGTGTCGCCGTGCCTGACCTGATCAAACCTGAAGCACGGACGCCGGAAGAGGCAGCCCCGCGCCTGTGGCGCGCCCTGATGGCCCGCAGCGATCCGGACACCGCCCTGTCCATGGAAATGGCCCGCGCCGTGCCGTTCTCGTTTCTCGGCGGTCTGGCACACGGCGCCCAGTTCGCGCGCGACCTTCGCGAAGCACTCGACCTGTTCATCCGCTATCGGACCATTCTGTCCGACAGCATCGACGTGAGCCTCCTGGAATCCGACGACGAAGTGTCGCTGGTCGCCTTCCACCCGATGGATATCATCGACCGGGGCCGGACCTCCGAGGTCGGTCTGGCGCTGGCTTGGCGGGTACTGTCGGAGATCCTGGCCGGCGACGCGTCGCTGGTGCGTGTCGAATTTACGCATGAGAGCTTCGGCCCCGAGGACGTCTACCGGTCACTGTTCGGAGCGCCGGTTCATTTCGAACAATCCCGCACGGCGATGGTGTTTCCCCGTGCGATGATGACGATGCCGGTGAGCCAGGCGAACATTGAGCTGTTTGCCTATATCAACGAGCATTTCGGACAGCTCCAGCGTACTCTGGAAGCCGACCGAATTCCGGCCGGACTTGCCCGCTTGAGAACCGCTGTCGAGGAAAACGCCGCGGCCGGCGAGTACGGCGCCGCGGCAGCGGCGGCCCGTGCTAATCTCAGCCTGCGCTCGGCCCAGCGCCTCGCGGCGGCACACGGCGCGTCCCTGGCCGGCCTGATCGAGGAGGTGCGCGAAGCCAACGCCAGGGCCTATCTCGGCGATCCGCTGATCGGCATCGAGACCATCGCCCTTCTGCTCGGTTATTCCGACGACCGCGCCTTCCGCCGGGCCTTCAAACGCTGGACCGGCCAGTCGCCGTCGCAATTCCGCAAGGACCGGCTGCCGGGACTTCAACATCCGGGCGATGCTTGAGGCGACAATCGGCGAGCGAGGACCGCATGAAGCCAGACGTGTTTGACGAGGATCGGCCCCGCGTGATGGTCGTCAGCCATGAGCGGTCCGGAACGCATTTCATCATGAATGCGCTTGCAGCCTGCTACGGATACGTTTCGGCCCCTGCCCTCGTCTTCGATCGCCGGCCGGTCAACATCAATTTCTATTACCCGGAGCACGTGCGTGGGTTTTTTGCCCAATTCAACGAAGTGCCCATGCGCAACATCGTCAAGGCGCATCACGCCGTCGAGTTCTTTGAAGAGACGCTGGCGGAAATCACCAAGGCCTTTGTCATCGTCTACATCTACCGCGATCCGCGGGACGTGATGATCAGCCTGCACCGGTTCATGAACCACTGGCCGTGGCGCGAGGGACCGAAGGTGGAGACCTGCCCGGACTTCATGCGCGCCGCGCCGTGCGGCCAGATGCTGCGCTACCAGGACGCCCAGCACGCAACGGTGCTGCATCGCTGGATGGCGCATGTCGACGGCTGGACTTTGGGGCCGGCCTCGGGCCAGGATCCGCGCATCGTCGCGATCAAATACGAGGACCTGGATCGAGATTATGAAACCACGATCCGCAACCTTAGCCAGGTATTGGGCCGGGAACCGACCGACATCGAAAAACCGGACCCGAACAAAAACGTCGTGCTGCCGCAGACCGGAAAACGGCCGGACCGCCGGTCGATCTATTCGGACGCCGACCTGGACTGGATCGAAAGCGTCGCCGGCACGACGATGACGCGCCTTGGCTACCTTTGAGCCCCGTCGCGGAACTCAGATATCGGGCGTGTCCAGAAGGGTGAAATCGCCTGGCCTTTCTTCGCCAAGAACATTCACGGTCACTTCGGCCGCACTGGACAAGGCGCCGTCGCTGATCGTGTATTCGAAGATGTAGGGGAAGGTTTCTCCCGCTTCGAGCGAGTCGAACGCGCCGTTGGCGTTGAAGATCAGCGCGCCATCCGAATCGAGGCCGACGCTAACGCCCATCTCCAGGAAAACCTCCCCGTCCGGCCCGAATTCCTCGCCGTTGATTGCGGTGAAACGGAGCGGGCGGCCCTCCGGATCGCTGTCATTGGCAAGAACGTCGAGCGTTGCGACCTCGCTGGCGCGGGTTTCAAAGGTGTCGTCGACCGCCCTTGGCGCGTCGTCCTCGCCGATGATCGTAAGCGAAAGGTTTGCGTCGCTCGACCCATTGCTATCGCTCACCGTGTACACGATGTCGATGCTGTCGGTTTCTCCCGCGTCGAGAGGATCGAAGACACCGTTCGCATTGAAGATCAGCGCACCATCGGGGTCGAGGCTGACGCTCGACCCGTCCTCAAGCACGACCTTGCCATCCGGTCCGAAGTCTTCGCCGTTGATCGCGGTAATGCGAAGAGGTTTGCCCTCCGGATCGCTGTCATTGCCTAGCACATCAATCGTGGCGACCTCGCTGGCCCGCGTTTCGGCAGTGTCGTCGACCGCCCTCGGGGCATCGTCCTCGCCGATGATGGTCAGCCTCTGGGTTGCCACACTGGTCTGAGTGCCGTCGCTGATCGTGTACTGGAAACTCAGGGGCGGCGTCTGTCCCGCATCGAGGGGTTCGAAAACCCCGTTGGAATCGAAGATCAGCGCACCGTCCGGGTCGAGGCTGACGCTCGCCCCGCTCTCCAGGACCACCTCGCCGTCCGGCCCGAATTCCTCGCCGTTGATCGCGATGATCTTGAGCGACTTGCCTTCCGGGTCGCTGTCATTCGCGAGCACATCGAGCCGGGCGACCTCGCTGGCAAGGGTCCTGCCCGTATCGTCGACGGCTTTCGGCGCGTCGTCCTCACCGACAATGGTCAGGAATTGGGTCGCTACGCTCGACAGAGTGCCGTCGCTGATCGTGTATTGAAAGGAAAGCGGCGCGGTTTCTCCCGCATCAAGCGGGTCGAAGACACCGTTGGAATCGAAAATCAGTCCGCCGTCCGCATCGAGGCTGACGATGGCACCATTCTCAAGAACCACCTTGCCGTCCGGGCCAAATGCTTCGCCGTTGATGGCCGTGATCCGGAGAGGCTTGCCCTCGGGATCACTGTCATTGGCCAACACGTCGAGCGTCGCGGTCTTGCTGGCCAGCGTTCGCGCGGTGTCGTCCTCCGCCTTGGGCGCATCGTCTTCGCCGACAATCGTCAGGTCGAACGTCGCGGTGCTGGTGAACAGGCCGTCGCTGATCGTGTAGGTAAACGTATCGGGCGCTGTTTCGCCTTCATCCAGTCCTTCATAGCTGTCGTTGGGATCGAAGGTCAGGGTGCCGTCTTTGTTGAGCATGACGGTGCCGCCGGTGTCGAGTTCGACACTGTCGCCCTCCTCCACCGGTTTCCCGTTGATCTTTGTAATCTCAAGCTTGTTGTTCTGCGGATCGCGATCATTCTTGAGAGGATCGAGGACGATCGGCTTGCCTTCCGCCACCCGTGCGGAATCGTCCTCAGGTACCGGACGAAATCGATCGGCAAATGGTAGCCGGTTCACGATAAACTGAAAAAATCCGAAGAATTTACCCATAGCAATTGCCCAATATTTATTCACATCTACGGAATTTAAAGTATACCGTAGCTTTCAATTATCATTGTGGCAACAATTCGTTCTTTTGAGCTAGATCTGAAACTCGTTCCGCCCTTTTTTTACGCGTGGTTTCGAGTATCCGGCATGGAGCGGTGGCGGAAGGGTTCCGAATTCGGGAAAGGGTCTTGTTCGCGCAACCGAATATTGGCTGTCGTGGACGGTGACCGTGTCGCGAATACGGGGCCATACTTCGCGCCCAAGCATGGTCTGGTCCGCCCATCGACCGCGGTAATCCCTAAGCTGCGCCTCTGCGAGCGCCTTCATATCCGGCAGAAGCCCGGCCACCCCGCCCCAGAGGCCCGCCAGGATCAGGTCGACATGGATGACATGATCGCGCATCACATGGAAACAGGTGCCGAGCCGGATCCATTCCTCGACCGCAACCCGCTCACGGATCGTGAAGGGACTGTCGCAATCCCGGCACAAGAACCGATCGACGGACGGGTCGTTGGCGACCCGGAAGCGCCAGAAGAGCGCCTCGTTTCCTTTTGCCACTGTCGGGTATTGAACGACTTGCGCGCCTGCGGCCACCAATTGCCGGATGAAGTCCTGCGGCACCGTCTTGTCGCAATATATGCGGCACATCCATTCCGGATAGAAATACCGGGTCAGCCTGGCGTTTTCCAAGGCCCCGAGACGGTAATAATCGTCGTCGCCCCAAAGCGAGAAAGCGATCACGTTGCGCGCCCGCTGTGTCGCCTGGAAAGGCGGAGCCGTACCGGCGAGCCGCGTCCCGTCAAAGGCCGCAATTGCATGAGCGTCCTTCAGTTCCAGAGCTTTCTGGCCGGCCGCCCTGGCGTCCTCCAGTCGCTTGAGGCGGAACAGCATTTCGCAGAGTGAGGCAAGCAGCGAAGGATCGTCCGGGCGAATTTCGGCGGCTGCCTGAAGATGCGGCAAGGCCTCTTCGTAGGCGCCGAGATCCTTCAACACACCGCCGAGATTGCGCCTGAATTCAGGGCGGTCCGGCTCCAATTCGATCGAGCGGTGAACAAGCTGCCGCGCCTCGTCGGTCTGCCCGAGATTGTGCAACGCGATGCCGAGGAAATGGGTGGCGGCCGCATGATCGGGGGTGGCGGCCAACACGTTGCGAAACATCGAGGCGGCGGTCTCGGGATCCCCTTGGCGCAGGATGCTCAACGCGGACTGAAAGTCCGTCTTGTTCGACATCAATCCGCCCCCGGAACGTCGGTCGACATCCGGGCGACCGAACCTTGCTTGCGGTTCGTGCGGAACACGACGGTGTCCGCGTAAGGCCCATCCTGCCCATCCGATCGAAATCCCAGGAGCCGAATGATGTCCGCCTCATACTCGGCGATCATATCCCGCGCCTCATCGTCGATACGGTCCGGTGCATCCTGGTGCGCCGGCGCGGTATTGGCCCTAGGCAATTCCAGCGACAGACCGAGATCTTTGCACAGGACGCGCAAACCGTCTTCGAGACGTTCCTGTTTCAAGATGATGTCCACGTCGAGACGGCCACACGGACCGACGAGATATTCATGCTGCGGAAGGGTGTCGACATAGGCTTTGTCCCCTCGCCGTTTCAGCAGGTAACCGACGAAACCCTTGAGCGCGTCTTCGGCGGCGATGGAATTGTACGGGTGCCTCGGATCGCGGCGAATGTGCCGGTAAAGGCTCTGCATACGCCGCCAGGGATCCCGGACGACGGTCATCACGGTCAGCCTGTCCAGGTCCAGTTTTGTCAGGCGCGCAACGGACCGCACGCTCATATGGTTCGGAAACACCATGCCCCGCTCCACCAGATGCTGTGGTCGGTCATCAAGAAACCGCGACAGATCACGGTCAGCGGAAATCGCCAGAGGGTTGTCGATGCCGTAGGGGCGGAAGGCCAGTTTCAAGCTGGTTCCGGCAGTTTTGGGAATATGGATAAAAAGAAAGTTTTTGCTCTTTGAAAAAAACATTCACCGGACATCCAGCACCGCGAGCGCTCCCTCCAAGATGCTGGAAGCAAGCAACAGCCCGTCGCCTATCGCGACGGCGTCGGATCCTATCACGAGCGAACGCCCCGAAAAAACAGGCAGCCGGTGCCTGGCGGCGCCGATCCGGAAGTCGGCTGACGGCCGGATCCGGTCCGGCCGTCGCCTGATATCCCGGTTCAGGCGGTCCGTCGCCCCTTGCGGAGCAGGCTCAGTCCCAGGGCGAACCCGGAGAGCAGCAGAACGGCACCCGGCGGAAGCGGGATGACGGTCGGGTCCTTTGCAA
>JANQQB010000138.1 GCA_028285165.1 Rhodobiaceae bacterium | reverse complement strand
ACACGCACATGACGGCCTCCGTGTCGGGCCAGCGCTCGATCAGATCCCGCAGGGCCTGCGCGCCTTCGCGCATGGATACCGGCGGCAGGCCGGCGGCGACCAGGCGCGTCGGATCCAGCCCGGCTTCGTTCAACCCGTCGACAAACCCGCGGCGCCGGTCGAGGCCGCGCGTGTCGCGGGTGGTGTCGCCACCGATGAAGCCGAGACGGGAATAGCCGCGTTCGACAAAATGCCGGACCATCATGCGCCCGGCATCGGCATTGGAAAAGCCGACCACCTGGTCGATCGGATCGTCCGGCAGGTCCCAGGTTTCGATGATCGGAATGCCCGCCTTTTCCAGGAGGTGCCGGCAGCGGGGCGTGTGTTTGCCGCCCGTAAGCACCATCGCTTCCGGGCGCCTTGTCAGGAATTGTTCGACGAGGCGCTCCTCCTCGTGCATGTCGTAATCGGTGTAGCCGAGTAGGATCTGAAGGCCGGTGCCGCGAAGGTTTTCGACAAGGCCGCGCACCGTGTCGGCGAAATTGGCGTTGTTGATGGACGGGATGGTGACGGCAACGAAGCCGGTCCGCCTGGACGACAGGCCAGCAGCCATGGAATCGAAGATGTAGCCGAGCCGTTCGGCCGTCTCCAGGATGGTGCGTCGGGTCGGCTCGCTGACCGAGGCGTCGCGCTTGAAAGCGCGCGATACGGTCATCGGCGATACGCCTGCCGCCTTGGCGACATCGGCCATGGTCGGCGGTTTCGCCGGCCTAGTCATGGACAGCACCCTCGCCCGGAAGCGGCCGCAATGTGCCGCCGGGCTGGAATTCGACCGGCAACGCCACATGGCGTTCGGTGCGCACACCATGGATTCGGGCCAGGAGGTTGCGGGCGCCCAGATGACCCATTTGTTTGCGCGGCGAAACAATCGTGGCCAGCGGCCGGCGCAGCACGGTGTTGATGCCGAGCCCGTTAAAGCCGATCACGCCGATGTCTTCCGGCGTGCGCAGACCCTGCGCCTCGCACGCGGAAAGGCCGCCGAAGGCCATATGATCGCTGAGAAAAAACAGAACATCGGGCGCTGGCGCGGTTCGCTCGAGAAGCGCCCGGGCCCCAAGCATGCCGGCTTCGAACGAGGCATGTTTATCGATGCGCGCTTCCGGGATGTCGGTCACGCCGGCCGATGCGAATGCATCGCGAAAGCCGGCGAAACGGGCTTCCGCCCGCAGATCGCGGCCGCGCGTCACCCCGACAATAGCCGGGCGCCGATAGCCGCGGTCGAGAAGCTGGCGGCCGGCGAGCCCGCCGGCGGCGAAATGATCGATCCCGACACAGATATCGATCGGATCGGGCGTGTAATCCCAAGTCTGAAGCGTAGGGATGCGTGCGCTTTTCAGACTGTCGCGCACGGCCGGGCTGTGATGCACACCGCCGAGTATGACACCGGCCGGATGCCAGGCCAGCATGCGGTCGACCCAGGCCTCCTCGCGCCGCTCGCAATAGCCGGTCGTGTCGATCACCGTCTCGAACCCGACATTGTCCAGCGCGGAGCGCATGCCTTCGAGAATGTCTGCAAATACGTCGTCGAGAAAAGTCGGCAGGGAAATGCCGATCAGATCGGAATGCGCTACTGCCAACGAGCGCGCATTGCTGTTGGGAACATAGGACAGGCGTTTTGCCGCCTTCAGAATCTCCGCCCGTTTGGCTTCCGATACGCCCTCGACGCCGCGCATGGCGCGCGACACCGTCATGATGCTCACACCCGTTGCGGCGGCAACATCCTCGATCTTGCCGGCCCGGCCGGATTTGCGCTGTTTCTGGGCTTTTTGAATCGGCATCGGGGAAACCGAGTTATCCCTTTGATTTCAGGTTTTTGCTCAAAGACTAACGTTAGCGCTAACGTTGTTTGCAGGCCGTCGGCGGTTCCTTTTGCGGCGATTATCCACTCAGATGGTATCGATAACAAGAACATCTCGGCGGGAGGAATTCTGTGCCGGAGATTGTCCTGGACAGGGTGGAAAAGAGTTTCGGCGCGGTACGCATCCTGCCGCCGCTCGACCTGACTCTGAACGACGGCGAATTCACCGTCCTTGTCGGCCCGTCGGGCTGCGGCAAGTCGACGACGTTGCGCATTCTGGCGGGGCTCGAAACCCTGTCGAACGGCGAAATCTATTTCGATTCCAAACCGATCAGCCGGCTTGACCCGAAAGACCGCGATATCGCGATGGTGTTTCAGGACTATGCGCTCTACCCGCATATGAACATCGCCAGGAACATGTCGTTCGCGCTGCGCCTGCAGCGCCGGCCGCGGGCCGAGATCGACGAGAAGGTGCAGCGGGTCGCCGACATGCTGAATATCGGCCACCTGCTGAACCGCAAACCGGCGGAATTGTCCGGCGGCCAGCGCCAAAGGGTTGCCATGGGCCGGGCGCTTGTGCGCGATGCCTCGACCTTCCTGTTCGACGAACCGCTGTCCAATCTCGATGCCAAACTGCGCGCCAAGATGCGGACCGAGCTCGCGGAAATGCGGCAGTCGATCGACAAGAACATGATCTACGTGACGCACGATCAGGTCGAGGCGATGACGCTCGGCGACCGCATCGTGGTGATGTCGGAAGGCGTCGTGCAGCAACAGGGCACGCCGGCGGAACTGTTTCAGGCGCCGGTCAACCGGTTCGTCGCCGGGTTCATCGGCAGTCCGACCATGAATTTCCTCGACGGCGAACTGGCGGAAACCGACGGCAGGCTTTTCATTCACGGCGACGGGTACCGCCTGCCCTTATCGGACAGCGCCTCGCAGCGCATGGCCGGCGCGCCGGCGCGTGCAGTCACACTCGGGATCCGGCCCTCGGCGTTCCTGACCGAAGCGGGCGACGGAGCCGGGATCGACCTGACCGTCATCGTCTCGGAATATCTCGGCGCAACGTCGGTCTTGGCCACCCGTTGCGGGTCAACGGAAGTGCTCGTCGAGATCGACAGCGCCCATGCCGCCGCCGCAGGCGAGCGCCGGACCTTCGGCGTGCGTCCGGACGACATCATGGTTTTCGACAAACAAAGCGGCGCCACGCTGTAAGCCGCACATACCCATCGTCTATCCACAGGGAGGAAAGCATGCACAAAAGGATCAGACAGGCGGCCGGCGCGGCCGCGCTCCTCGGGCTGATGGCCATGCCGGCCGCAGCCGACCCATACGCAGACTTCAGGGGCACGACACTCGTCGTGAACTTCCCCGCGCACCCGCATTACAACGCCGTGCGCAAGGTGCTGCCGGAATTCACCAAGGAAACCGGCATTCAGGTCGAAGTCGACATGCTGCAATACCTGAAAATGCGCGAACGGCAGACGCTCGAACTGACCAAGTCGAAAGGCGATTACGACCTGATCTCCTATGTGGTGTTTTCCAAGGCGGATTATGTGTTCGCCGACCAGTTGGAAAACCTCGCCCGGTTTTTCATGAATCCGAAACTCGCCGACCCGAACTATGACGCCAAGGACCTGATCGACGGCTACGTGCAGAATATCGGCGTCGCGGGTGGCGAAAAGGGCTACCTGCCCGGCCCGACCGGCTCGCTGTTCGGCATCCCGTTCGGCTCCGAGACCTCCGTGCTCGGCTATCGCAAGGACATCTTCGAAAAACACGGCCTAGCGGTTCCGAAAACCTATGACGAATTGCTGGACGTGGCCTGCAAGATCCCCGAACTGGAGCCCGGCATGGGCGGCATGGCATCGCGCGCCGCCTCCGGCCACCATGCGAGCCACGCCTTCCTTCTGCATCTGGCGCCGCTCGGCGGCCGGGTCTTCGATGATGCGTGGAACCCGATCGTCAACAACGAAGCCGGTGTGAAGGCGGCCAATGCCCTGAAAACGATTGTCGATTGCGGACCGGAAGGCTCTCAGACCTTCGGCGTTGCCGAAGCGGCCGCCTCGTTCATGCAGGGCAATGCGGCCATGTTCATGGATTCGATCGCATTTGCCGCGCAATTCGAGGATCCGAGCAAATCCAAAGTCGTCGGCAAGGTCGGCTGGGCCCTGCATCCGGAAGGCGTGCGGCGCGGCAGCCAGACCGGCGGCTTCGGCATCGCCATCCCGAAAAACGCGCAGAACAAGGAAGCCGCCTTCCTGTTGATGCAATGGCTGACGTCGAAAAAGGGCGACAAGCTGGTTGCCATGGCCGGCGGCAATCCCTCCCGGTTCTCGACCTATGCGGATCCGGAAGTCAATGCCAAGTTCCCCTATGCGGCAACCTTCGGCGAAGCGCTGAAATACGCCGATCCCGACTGGCGGCCGATCATCCCGGTCTGGGGCAAGATCAATGCCGATATCGGCACCACGCTCTCCAAGGTGCTGACGGAAGGCCTCGACATCCAGGACGCGCTTAACGGCGTGGCCGACCGCACCAAGGCGGTGATGGAGGAGGCCGGCTATTACACATGGCAATGACCTGTGAGGGGCATTGACCCCTTAGGCCAGTACCCTCCCAGGGCGGCGGGGCCGTCGTTCGTCCTTCGATGGCCCCGCTTCTTTGACCACCGGCACCAGGCGCCGGCCGCAGTGCCGGTTGCCGCGGATGACACCCGATGCAGACCGTAAATGTCAGCCGACTGACTCCGTACCTGTTTCTCGCGCCTGCGATTCTGATCCTCGGCGTCGCGCTGATGTATCCGATCGGCTACATGATCTATGCGAGCTTCCTGGACTGGAATCCCAGCCAGCGGATCGGCGAGGCGGAATGGGTGGGGCTGCGCAATTACGCGACGCTTCTTCAGGACGACAGCTTTCGCGAAAGCCTGTCGGTGACGCTGATCTTCGCGGCGGTCGTCGTGTCGGTGGAGATGGTGCTCGGCGTCGGACTGGCGTTGCTGCTCGACCGTAACATTCGTGGCCTGTCGGTGCTGAGGACGCTGTTCATCCTGCCGATGATGATCGCCCCGATCGTCGTCGGCCTGATGTGGCGCTACATGTACCACCCGACCGTCGGCACCTTCAATCGCACTCTGACATCCCTCGGACTGGAACCGGTGCCCTGGCTTTCCGACGGCTGGTGGGCGCTGACCTCGGTGATCATCGCCGATATCTGGCAATGGACACCCTTCATCTTCATCCTGTCCCTGGCGGCGCTGCAATCGCTGCCCCGCTCGGCGCTTGAAGCCGCGCGCATCGACGGGGCGACCGGCTGGCAGCAGATCTGGTACATCAAGCTGCCGCTGATGATGCCGGTCCTGATCGTTACCTGCCTGTTGCGCCTCATCGACGCGTTCAAGGTGCTGGAAGTGATCCTGGTCCTGACCAATGGCGGACCGGGCCTGTCGACGGAAATCCTGTCGCTGCGCATTGCCCGGACCGCGTCGGAATTCCGTGAACTTGGAACCGCGGCCGCCATGTCGAACTACCTGCTGATCATGCTGCTCGTCCTGACGCTCGCCATGTTCGGCTATACCAAGTTCACCGAGGCCCGCGCGGCCCGGCTGCGCGCCGCGGCCGAAGGAGATACGCCATGAGCGCGCCGGCGGAACAGCGGCAGAATCCTGCCTTCTTCGCGCTGATCGTGGCGCTCGTCATCATGGCGGTCGGGCCGATCTTTTTGATGCTCGTGACGTCGCTCCGGCTGAATGTCGACATCATGTCGGACACCAGCAGCCTGATCTTCATGCCGACGCTTCGGAACTACGAGACGGCTTTGTGCAACGTGCTCTGGTACGAACCGGCGCATGTCGAGTTCTGCGATCCGACCTTCGGGCGGGCGCTCGGCAATTCGCTGATCATTTCCCTGATCTCGACCGTTTTGACCCTCGTTATTGGCTGCATGGCCGCCTATGCCATCGTGCGGTTCCGGTTTCTCGGTCGGGATACGCTGTCGCTCACCACGCTTTTGATGCGCATGGTGCCGCCGGCCGTGCTTCTGGTACCCGTCTTCGGGATCTGGACTTTCCAGTTCGCGCTCGACGGCACCCGCGCCGGCATCGTGCTGGTCTATGTGGCGATGAACCTGCCGTTCGTGATCTGGATCCTGCAAAGTTTTATCGTGCAAGTGCCGATCCAATTGGAAGAAGCCGCGCGCATGGACGGCGCCGGGCCTTTCCAGGTGTTCTTTTTGATCGTGCTGCCGATCATCAAGCCGGGGCTGGCGGCGGCCTCGATCTTCACTTTCCGGATTGCCTGGAACGAATTCCTGCTCGCCAACGCGCTCGCGGACCGCAATTCGCGCACGGTGCCGGTGACGATCGTCAATTCGCTGACCGAATACGACATCGACTGGGGCGTGATCATGGCGACGGGCATGCTGCTCGCCGTCCCGCCGATCATCTTCACCTTCGTGGCGTCGCGTCAGATCATCACCGGCATGACCGCCGGCGCGGTCAAGGGCTAGTCCGGTTGTGGTGGACTGGCTGTTTGCGCCGATCGATCCGAGCCGCGCTCATGCGGTCGACCTGACCATTGCCTGGCATGCGCGGCTGATGGTGCTCGCCTGGGGCGTTGCCCTGCCCTGCGGCGTGCTGGCGGCGCGGTTCTTTAAGGTCATGCCGGGCCAGGACTGGCCGGCCGACATCGACAACCGCGCCTGGTGGCACACGCATCTGGCTTTGCAATATGGCGGCGGCGTGCTGACCCTCGTCGCGCTGGGCCTCATTCTCTTCGCGTCGGCGCGCTCCGGCAATGCCGGATTGCACGGCCTGTTCGGCTGGTCGGTCATCGCGCTCGCCGCCACCCAATTCCTCGGCGGCTGGCTGCGCGGCAGCAAGGGCGGGCCGACCGATCCGGGGCCGGACGGTTCGCTCGCCGGCGACCATTACGACATGACGTTTCGACGGCTCGTCTTCGAATATGTGCACAAGAGCGCCGGCTACGCCGCGATCCTGCTCGCCGTCTGCGCCATCGCGACCGGGCTCTGGCAGGCCAACGCCCCGCTCTGGATGCCGGTCCTGATCGGTGCGTGGTGGGCGCTGCTTATCGTTCTGTTCATCGTCTTTCAGCGACGCGGCATGGCGGTCGACACGTATCAGGCGATCTGGGGCCCGGATCCTCAACATCCGGGCAATCGGCGCACGCCAATTGGCTGGGGTATCAGGCGGCGGATCTAGAGGGAGGCGGTTATCCCGCCGTCGACATAAAGCGTGTGGCCGTTCACAAAGCTCGACGCGGAAGACGCCAGAAACACGCAGGCGCCGACCAGTTCCTCGACCTGTCCCCAGCGCCCAGCCGGTGTGCGCTTTTCAAGCCATTCTGAAAAGGCCGGATCAGCGACGAGGGCGGCATTGAGCGGCGTGTCGAAATAGCCCGGTGCAATCGCGTTGCATTGCAGGCCATGGCGGGCCCAGTCGGTCGCCATGCCCTTCGTCAGATTGCCGACGGCGCCCTTGGTCGCCGTATAGGGGGCAATCGACGGCCGGGCGAGCATGGTCTGGACGGAAGCGATGTTGATGATCTTGCCGGCGCCGCGCGAGATCATGTGGCGGGCGACGGCCTGGCCGACATTGAAGACGGTCGCGATGTTGGTCTGCAGCAGTTTCTCGAACGCTGCCGGCTCGAAATCCTCAAGCGGCGCCCGGTGCTGCATGCCGGCATTGTTGACGCAGATGTCGATCGGTTTGACGTCGGCTTCGAAGCCGTCGATCGCGGCGCGTACCGCGGTGTGGTCCGTGGCATCGAACGGCAATTCGTGCACACCGGCGCCGCTCTCGGCCAAAGTCCGCGCAGCAGCCGCGAGTTTGTCCCGATCCCGACCGTTCAGGACGATTTCGGCGCCGGCCGTCGCCAATCCTTGCGCCAGCGCGAAGCCGATGCCCTGGGACGATCCGGTGACAAGTGCGGTGCGTCCACCCAGATCGAACATCGAAAGATCAGCCATTGCGCGCGCTCCCGTCTTTGGTCGATCGGATGCAATCGACAGTCCCGGCCGGTCTGTATATGTTATCGATAACATATACAAGCACGGGAGACGCTGTCCTATGCGCGCGATCGTCATCCACGAAGCCCGAGACCTCCGGATCGAAGAACGGGACGTTACGCCGCCAGGCCCCGGCAAGGTCCAGATCCGGCTCGCCACAGGCGGGATCTGCGGATCCGATCTGCATTACTACAATCACGGCGGTTTCGGTCCGGTGCGCCTGAAACAGCCGATGATCCTGGGGCACGAAGTGTCCGGGTTCGTCGAAGAGGTCGGCGACGGCGTCACCGGCCTGGCGCCCGGCGACCTTGTCGCCGTCTCGCCAAGCCGCCCGTGCGGTGTTTGCCGATATTGTCTGGAAGGCCGTGCCAACCATTGCGAGGCCATGCGGTTCTACGGCTCGGCCATGCCGTTTCCGCACATCCAGGGTGCGTTCCGGGAAGTTCTTGTCGCGGATGCCGCGCAATGCGTGAAAGCCGACGGTCTGACGCCCGGCGAAGCCGCGATGGCCGAACCGCTATCGGTCTGCCTGCATGCGACCCGCCGGGCCGGAGAGCTGCTTGGCAAGCGGGTCCTGATCACCGGCGCCGGGCCGATCGGCACCTTGTCGATCCTGGCGGCACGGGCCGCCGGTGCGGCGGAGATCGTCACGACCGACCTTTCCGATCCGGCACTGGCCTATGCGGCAAAGGCCGGCGCGGACCGCACGATCAATATCGGCTCCGAACCGGATGCGCTTGCCGAGTATCAGGCCGGCAAGGGCACGTTCGACGTGCTCTACGAATGCTCCGGCGCGGCACCGGCGCTCGCCGGCGGGCTTGCGGCGCTCAGGCCGCGCGGGATCTGCATCCAGCTCGGTCTCGGCGGCGACATGACCATCCCGATGCAGATGCTCACAGCGAAAGAGATCGACCTGCGCGGTTCGTTCCGGTTCCACGAGGAGTTCGCCGTTGCCGTCGCGCTGATGCAGCGCGGCACGATCGATACGGCGCCGCTGATCTCCCACTCCATGCCGCTCGACAATGCCGTCGAAGCCTTTGAGATCGCCTCGGACCGCAGCCGGTCCATGAAAGCGCAGATCGTGTTTTCCGAAGCGGCCTGAACCTATCTGAACCGCAGGTTTTCCCGCGACAGGTCGGCGACCGAGCGGCACCCGAGCAGGCGCATATCGCGCTCGATTTCCGTGCGCATCAAGTCCAGCGCGCGCTCCACGCCGGCCTGACCGGCGGCCGCCAGCGCATAGAGATAAAACCGCCCGCCGCCGACGGCCTTGGCGCCAAGCGACAGGGCCTTCAGCACATGCGTGCCGCGCTGGATGCCGCTGTCCATCATGACGTCGATGCGGTCGCCGACGGCGTCGACGATTTCGGCCAATTGGTCGAACGGGCTGCGCGAGCCGTCGAGCTGCCGACCGCCATGGTTGGACAGAATGATGCCCGTGCACCCGATATCGATCGCGCGCTGGGCGTCGGCGACGCTCATAATGCCCTTCAGGCAGAACTGGCCATCCCAGAATTCGACCATCTGCTCCACGTCCTTCCAATCCATGGACGGGTCGAGCATCTCGGTGAAATAGCGGCCGATCGACAGCGCGCCGCCGCCCATGTCGATATGGGCGTCGAGTTGCGGCAGGCTGAATTTTTCATGGGTGACGTAATTCAGGCCCCAGGCCGGTTTGATCGCAAACTGCAGCATGCCGCCAAGCGTCAGGCGAAAGGGGATCGAAAAGCCGGTGCGCAGGTCGCGCTCCCGATTGCCGCCGGTAATGCTGTCGACGGTGAGCATCATGACCTCGACGCCGGCCTCCTTGGCGTTTTCCATCATCGCCCGGTTAAGGCCGCGATCCTTGTGAAAGTAGAACTGATAGACCTGCGGGTTCTTGTGCTTTGCCCGCACCTCCTGGAGGCTGACGGTTCCCAGCGACGAGACGCCGAACATCGTGCCGTACTTTTCGGCGGCCGCGGCAACCGCGCGTTCGCCGTCGTGATGGAACAGGCGCTGCAGGGCTGTCGGCGAACAATAGAGCGGCATATCGAGCTTCTGACCCATGACGGTCACGGACATGTCGATGTCCTTCACGCCGGTCAGCACGTTCGGCACGAGGTCGCAATCCTCAAACGCCGCAGTGTTGCGGCGATAGGTGGTCTCGTCGTCGGCGGCACCGTCGATGTAGTCGAAGATCGGTCCGGGCAGCCGCTTTTTGGCGAGCGTCCTGAAGTCATGAAAGTTGTGACACTGGCTCAAGCGCATTGCGGCTTCCTCGCGGTTCCGTCTCCCACGGCAGGACTATTGGCATACTAATGAACCGGTTACGAGGGCGCCGGTCTCGTAAAAAGGTCTCGGTCCGACCTGTCTGGACGCAAGACGCTAACTCTCGTAGCGCGTGTTGCCGCGCCGGCTGGTATCGAGCGGCAATTCCACGAAGAACGGCTGGTGGGCGCGCTGGGAACAGGCCTGGCGCGGACAGATGTGGCAATTGATGCCGATCGGGCTGAACAGACCGTCATCCTCCAGATTGAAGGCGGCCGCGTAGCCGAGCCGCGACGCGTAGCGCAATTCGCAGCCGAGCGCGAGCGCCAGCCGGCGATCCTGGGTGTCGCGGCTGAAAACCGGCCGGTCGGTGGTGCGGCTGACCGTGAAAAACCGCTCGCCGTCCGGCAGTTCGACGAATTGCGGCACGATCACGCCCGGCGTGCGGAACGAGGTATGAATGTTCCAGACCGGACAGGCGCCGCCATATTCCGCCAGATTGAACGACGGCGCGTTGAAGCGCTTCGTGACATTGCCGGCCTTGTCGACACGCAGGAAGAAAAACGGCACGCCGCTGGCGCCGTCGCGCTGCATCGTCGTGAGACGATGGCAGACCTGTTCGAAGGACACGCCGAAGGCAGCGGCAATCCGGTCCACGTCGTAATGGGTGCGCTCGGCTGCGGCCAGGAACGGCTCGTACGGCATGAGGAAGGCGGCGGCAAAATAATTGGCCAGTTCGACATGACAGCGCGCCAATCCGGCTTCGGATGTTACGGCACTGTCGGCCGTCAGGGCCTGCAGAAGATCGGCCAGTTCTATCAGGCAGAGCACATGGGCAAGCTGAAAGACCCGGTTCTGGTGATCGAGTGCTTCCGACAGCCGGATCTCGGACGTTTCGTTATCGTGGACACGAAGCGCCGCGCCCATGTCCTCGACCGACCGGGTGCGCACCTTGAGGCCATGCACCCGTTCAAGCCGGGACTTGAGCATCGCGTAAACGTCGTCGGCATCGCAGGGTTCGGCGCTGCGCAGCCGTTCCGCGGCCCGTTCCAGTTCCGGAAAGTGGTTCTTATGGGTTCGGAAGAAATCGTGGATGATGGCTTCCGGCGAGGACGCCATCAGGTCGTCCGCGGCGTGTCCGGTACCCTGGCGCATCAAACGGTCAAGCGTCGTTCGATGGCTGCGGTAAAGATGCAGGAAATGATCGACGAGGGCGGGCGCGTGGTCGATGGCTGACCGCAATTCCTGGAGATCCGGCGGCGTGCTGGCAAAAAACGGATCCTGCATGGCATTGCGCAGGTCAGCGAGTTTGGACGAACTCTCGTCGCGCACCAGGTCGCGCCAATCGACCTGATAGGCATCCGACAGGGCCATCAGGACCTGCACGGACAGGCTGCGCTGGTTGTTTTCCAGGAGGTTGACATAAGCGGCGCTGACCCCGAGCGCCCGGGCCATTTCCGCCTGGGTCTGCCGGTGTTCGCGGCGCAATTGCCGAAGGCGCGGGCCGACAAAGGTCTTTCGCATGGATCGCTCGTTTACAAATTAACAAAATCTACTGATTGTAACATCGACACACAACACGATAACCCGAATTGAAGTGCATTCCTAGTCTGAATCCCGTACGCGTCCTCCCAGCGGCGTCCCATCCTGAAAACTCGACCCAAACCAGAACCCGCGCAAAGGGCACGAACCATGTCATCCCGGATCCTCATTCTCGGAGCCTCCTACGGCTCGCTCCTCGGCACCAAGCTGGCAATGGCCGGCCACGACGTGACGCTGGTCTGCCGGTCGGCAACCGCGGCACTCATCAATGCAGAGGGAACCGAGGTTCGCATTCGCCTGAAGGGCGAAGATGAACACCGGGCCATCCGGTCGCAGACCTTGCCGGGCCGGATCGATGCCGTGACACCGGAACAGGCGCGCCCGGAAGAGTACGACCTCGTCGGCCTTGCGATGCAGGAACCGCAATATTGCGCGCATGCCATCCGCACACTGATGATCCGCGTGGCAGAGGCCCGTGTGCCCTGCCTGTCGATCATGAATATGCCGCCGCTGGCCTATCTGAAACGCCTGCCGGGCCTCAACACGAGTGCGCTCGAACCGGCTTTCACCGATGCGCGGGTCTGGGACCGCTTCGAGCCGGGACTGGTCAGCCTTTGCTCGCCCGATCCGCAGGCGTTCCGCCCGCCGGACGAGGCCGCCAACATCCTGCATGTCGGCCTGCCCACGAACTTCAAGGCGGCCGGTTTCGCCGACCCTGAGCACACGGCCCTCTTGCGCAAACTCGAAGCGGACATTGCCGCCGTTCGGCTCGACGGCCACGACGTGCCGGTCAAGCTCCGGGTCTCCGATTCCCTCTTCGTGCCGCTGGCCAAATGGTCGATGCTTCTGACCGGCAATTACCGCTGCATCCTGCGCGACGGCGCCCAGCCGATCCGCGATGCCGTGCTCGGGCAGCCCGAGCGCTCGCGTGCCATCTACGGTCATGTTGACGCGATCGCCCGCCGACTTGGCGCGGACGCTGCCGATCAGGTGCCTTTCGAAAAGTATGCTGCGGCGGCGGAAAATCTTCTCAAGCCATCCTCGGCCGCGCGGGCGATCGTCGCCGGTGCGCCGCTGATCGAGCGGGTCGACAAGCTTGTTCAGCTTATCGGCCGTCAGCTCGCGATGCCGAATGCGACCGTCGACGAAACCGTTGCCACGGTGGATGTGGCGCTCGCCCGCAACACAAAACACGCCGTCTGATCAAAGAGACACCGGACCAGGAAGGAAACTCAATGCCCGGCTATAAAGGACTTGCCGTACCCGGCCCCACGAACATGCCGTTTCGCATCCGCCAGGCGATGGATGTCGCCCTGGAGGACCATCGCGCACCGGACTTTCCTGAATTCACGCTGCCGCTGTTCGCCGATCTGAAGAAGATCTTCAAGACCGAGACCGGCCAGGTGTTTATTTTCCCGGGCTCCGGCACCGGCGGCTGGGAATCGGCGATTGCCAATACGCTGTCCCCCGGCGACACGGTTCTTGCCTCCGTGTTCGGCCAGTTCTCCTATCTCTGGGTCGATCTGTGCCAGCGCTTCGGCCTGGAAGTCGATGCAGTCGACGTGGAATGGGGCAAGGGCGTGCCGCTCGAGGAATACCGGGCGCGGCTCGAAGCCGACACAACCCATTCGATCAAGGCCGTCCTTGTCTGCCAAAACGAAACCGCCACCGGCGTGACCTCGGACGTCGCCGGTGTTCGGGCAATCCTCGACGACCTGGGTCACCCGGCGCTTCTGTTCGTCGACGGTGTGTCATCGATCGCGTCGATCGACTTCCGGATGGACGAATGGGGCGTCGACGTCGCGGTGTCCGGGTCCCAGAAGGGGTTCATGATGCCGACGGGCCTCGCCATCGTCGGGGTCAGCCAGAAGGCGCTCGCCGCCAAGAAGACGGCAACGCTGCCGGCCTGCTTCTTCGACTACGACGACATGATCAAGACGAACGCGCAAGGCTACTTCCCTTACACGCCGGCTGTGACGCTGCTGCACGGTCTGCGCGCCTCCATCGACATGTTGCTTGAAGAAGGCCTGGACAACGTCTTTGCCCGGCACAACCGGCTCGCCTCCGGCGTGCGCGCGGCCGTCGACGCCTGGGGTCTGAAGACCTGCGCCAAGGGGCCGGAATGGCATTCCGACACCGTGACCGCGATCCTGGTTCCGGAAGGTTTCGATGCCAACCAGGTGATCCGGATCGCCTATGAGCGGTACGACCTGTCGCTCGGCGCCGGCCTGTCGAAGGTCGCCGGCAAGGTCTTCCGCATCGGTCACCTGGGGTGGCTGAACGAGATCATGGTGATGCAATCGCTCGGTGGCGTTGAAATGGCCATGCGCGATGTCGGCATCGCCTTCGAACCGGGCGCGGGCGTCGGCGCTGCCGTGCGCCGGTTCACCGAGCCGGCTGAACCCATGATGATCGCCGCTGAGTGAGTCGGCGAACGACAAATCTCTGATATGATGGGAGACGCCCCGTATCCGCGGGGCGTCTCTCCGTTTGATTAGAAAGCACCATGACGCGCATCGTTTTTCTCGACCGGTCCACGATCGGTCCTTCGGTCATCCTGAACAAACCAAACTTCCCACATGAATGGGTCGATCACGACCGCACGCGACCCGACCAGGTGGTCGAGCGGCTGACGGGCGCCGACATCGCGGTGTGCAACAAGGTGCCGATCCGGCGCGATTCGATTGAGAAGCTTCCGGATCTGAAAATGATCTGCATTCCGGCAACCGGCTACGACGCGTTCGACATCGATGCGTGCCGGGAACGGGGCATTGTCGTCTCCAATGTGCGCGGTTACGCGACCAATACGGTTCCCGAACACACGTTCGCGCTGATCCTGGCGCTCCGGCGCGGCCTCGTCGGCTACCGGCAGGATGTGATCGATGGAGAATGGCAGAAGGCCGACCAGTTCTGTTTCTTCACGCACCCGATCAACGATCTTGCCGGATCGACCATCGGCATCATGGGCGAAGGCGTGCTCGGCCAGGGCGTTGCCCGGCTCGCCCAGGCCTTCGGGATGCGGGTGCTGTTTGCCGCCCACAAAGGGGTCGAGGGATTGGGGCCGCTCTATACGCCGTTCGAGCAGGTGCTTGAGGAATCCGACGTCATCACCCTCCACTGCCCGCTGATGCCGTCGACCCGCAACATGATCGCCGGACCGGAATTTGCCGCCATGAAACGGCGGCCGCTCCTGATCAATTGCGCGCGCGGCGGTCTCGTCGACGAGGCGGCGCTCGTTGCCGCACTCGATAAGGGCCAGATCGCCGGCGCAGGCTTTGACTGCCTGACATCGGAGCCGCCGAAGCCGGACAATCCATTGCTTGCCGTGCTCGATCGGCCCAACGTCATCGTCACGCCGCATACCGCATGGGCGAGCGACGAGGCGATGCAGACCCTTTGGGATCAGGTGATCCTGCATATCGACAATTTTCAGGCAGGAAAGCCGAGCAATCAGGTCACCTGACCTGATCGGCCAGCCGTCGGCCAACGTATTACGAATAGGGTTTGCGGCTGGATCGCGCTGCCTTTTGCGAAACCCGGGCGCCTTCAGGATGTCCGGGCAGGATGTCCGGGCAGGATGTCCGGGCACCATGTCCGGGACAAATCTCCGGGTTTCGCCTCTGCGGAAGCATTCCGCCGGAAGACCGTCTGTGTCAAAACGCTGTCGATCGGAGGTCCGTATGCCGGAAAACGTCTCATCGGAAGTGGTTGATTGGCACCGCTCTGTCGCCGTGGAAAGCGACAAGGCGGCGTGGATGCTTGTCGAACGGGGCGAACTTTCCAACAACGAACGGATGCAGCTTTTGACCTTTGCGTCCGTCGCGCGGTTCCACTGGTCGGCCGTCGGTGATCCCTCCACCCGCGCCCATGCCGAAATGCTGTTTTCTCTGGCGCTCAGCAGGGTGGGCGACGGCCCGCACGCGCTTGAAGCGGCCCGATCCGCCTACGAGTACTTCGATGAAAACGCCGCGGACGATTGGGAAAGAGCGTTTGCGCATGCAGCGCTCGCGCATGCCTATCATTGCACGCGGGACGCCACACGCCACCGCATGCACCATCGGGCGGCCGACCGGTTGGGATCCGGACTTGTCGACGGCAAGAAGTCGTTTTTCGACGCAACCTTCCAGACGATCCCGGCCCCGTAGAGCGGGCGGCTACCGGTCCTTAAACGCTGCCTTGCCGGTCTCATGCCAGCGGGAAAGCGCAACACGATCTTCGGTGATATCGCCGGCCGCCCAGAGGATGCGGCGCTTGTCCATTTCCGTGCTCACCTCGCCGTCCGGGCAGATGATATAGAACGATCCGCGGTCGAGCGCGGCCATCATGTGGTCGACGACCTGATCGGGCAGCCATGCCCCGGGCTTGTGTTCCGCCGTGCCGGTGGTGGTCCAGCCCGGCACGAGGAGATGCGCCGAGACCGCGCGGTCCGGCGCCTGCCGCAGATCATGCTCCAGGCTCTCGGTGTAGGATTTCACGGCGGCCTTGGTGAGATTGTAGACCGGGTGACCGGGCGGATTGGTGATGCCCTGTTTCGACCCGACATTGATGATGAGCCCGGGCCGGCCGGACGATTCCATCGCATCGCGAAAACACCGGACGCCGTTCACAACGCCCATGATGTTGATGTCGATCGCACGACGCCAATCCTCGGGATCGGCATCGAAGCCCCGCCCGGTCCGGGTCACGGCATTGTTGACGAGAACCGAGGGTGGCACGCCCCAGGCTCCTTCGAGCGTCCGGCGAACATTGTCCCAATCCGCGGTCTGGGAGACGTCACAGACGAGCGGCAAAGCGTTGGCGCCGACCGCATCGGTGGCTTCCCGCAGACGCCCGGCGTCGACATCCAGCATGGCGACCTTCATGCCCAGATCGGCGAAATGCTGCGACAGCGCCCGGCCGATGCCGAGCGCGGCGCCGGTGACGACGGCGCCATTGCCGGCCTGAAATGCGGGATGGGTCATGGCGGCCTCCTGTCACTGTCCTGAACGACGTATCCTATCCTGCCGGTCGCGCTGCTGCCATGACCCGCTTTCTCAACCGGATCCGACCCGGCATGTTGCAAAAGCGTGACTTGCCGCTGCGCGCATTTGCCCTATCACTGAAGCCAAGTCCTTCGCCGGCACCGGCCGGCCCCCCTCTCACCGAATGGATTGTCCCATGAACGACGCTCCCGCCTATACACCGCCGAAAGTCTGGACCTGGGAAAGCGAAAGCGGCGGCACGTTTGCCAAGATCAACCGGCCGATCGCCGGCCCGACCCACGAAAAGGCCCTGCCGGTCGGCAAACACCCCTTGCAGCTCTATTCGCTGGCCACGCCGAACGGCGTGAAAGTCACCATCATGCTGGAAGAATTGCTGGCGCTTGGGATCGAAGGCGCGGAATACGACGCCCACCTGATCCGGATCCACGAAGGTGACCAGTTCGGCAGCGGCTTTGTCGAAGCCAACCCGAATTCCAAGATCCCGGCGCTCATCGACCATTCCACGCCGACCCCGACGCGGGTTTTCGAATCCGGCGCGATCCTGCTCTACCTTGCCGAAAAGTTCGGCCACTTTCTGCCGGCCGATCCGGCAAAACGGCCGGAATGCCTGTCCTGGCTGTTCTGGCAGATGGGCAGCGCGCCCTATCTCGGCGGCGGCTTCGGGCACTTCTACTGCTATGCGCCGATGAAGATCGAATATTGCATCGACCGGTTCACGATGGAGGTCAAACGCCAACTCGACGTGCTCGACCGGCACCTGGCGGACCATCAATACATGTGCGGCGACGAGTATACGATCGCCGACATGGCGATCTGGCCGTGGTACGGCGCGCTCGTCGCCAACCGGGTCTACGAGGCGGCCGAATTCCTCGACACACAATCCTACAAACACGTGAACCGCTGGATGCAGGCGATCGACGCCCGTGAAACCGTTCAGCGCGGCCGCATGGTCAACAAGACGTCCGGCCCGCCGGAAATGCAATTGCACGAGCGCCATGACGCCAGCGATTTCCTGACCAAGACCCAGGACAAGGTCGAAGCGGCGGAATAGCGCCGACGCGGCATGAAACGCTTTGCGGGTCCGGTCAGTCGACCGGGTCCGCCCCGACGGCCGCAAGGGCGGCGTTCGCCACGGCGATGTCCTGTTCGCCGGCGCCGGATCCGACGCCGATCCCACCCACAAGATCGCCGGAAAACCGGATCGGCAAGCCGCCGGGCAGGCCGGTTACGGCCCCGTCGGTCGCGGCAGCGATGGCCGGCCGAACGCTTTCCGGCACGCCCAAAGACGGGCCGCCGGTGGACGCGGCCGTGAGGGCCTTGGCCAGAGCGCTGCGACGACTCAGGAACTTGGCGCCGGTCATGCGGATCTCGGCCAACACATCGCCCGCCGCATCGACGATCACGATGCATTGCGGCTGGCCCATTTCCTCGGCAGCCGCAACGGCGGCCTCGAGCATCGCCATGGCCCCGCGATGGGTCAGAATCCGGCGGTTTTCGGTGAATGTCATTTTTCAATTCCATGGCTTGGGCAAGGCCCGTCGCTGCGCTAGTGTGCCTCGATGTTATCGATAACAAATCCGATCACAGGAGCAAGCAGGCATGGCGTTTTTCGAGGCCATCGATCCGACTTTCACTTCTTTTGTGATGGGCAACGCCCCCGTCAAACAGATCGCGAGCGGCTGTGACTGGACCGAGGGACCGGTCTGGTTCGGCGATGCCAATTGCCTGTTGTTTTCCGACATTCCCAACAATCGGATCATGCGCTGGATTCCCGATGTCGGGCTCAGCGTGTTCCGGCAACCGTCGAACTACGCCAATGGCCACACGCGCGACCGGGAAGGCCGGCTGGTATCCTGCGAACACGGCACGCGCCGCGTCACCCGCACCGAGGCGGACGGGTCTATAACAATCATTGCAGACAGCTACGAGGGCAAGCGCCTCAATTCACCAAACGATGTCGTGGTCAAGTCGGACGGCACGATCTGGTTCAGCGATCCGCATTACGGCATCATGACGAACTATGAAGGTTTCAAGTCCGAACAGGAATTGCCCTGCACGGTCTATCGGGTCGACCCGGCCCGCGGCACGATCGAGGCGGTGCTGACCGATTTCAACGGCCCGAACGGCCTTGCGTTCTCACCAGACGAAAGCCGGCTTTATGTGGCCGATACGGGGCGCATGTTCGGCTCCGATCCGACCCATATCCGCGTCTTCGATTGCGCCGAGGACGGATCGCTCTTTGGCGGCGGCGTGTTTCACGCCATCGATCCGGGCGCCGCAGACGGGTTCCGGCTCGACACGGACGGCAATGTCTGGTCGTCCGCGGCCGACGGTGTGCACTGCCTCAATCCGTCCGGCGCGCTGATCGGCAAAATCCTGGTGCCGGAACTGGTCTCGAACGTCTGTTTCGGCGGCCGCGCCAAGCACGTCCTGTTCATGACCGCGACGACCAGCGTCTATTCGGTCGTGTTGAACCGGGAGGGTGTGCAACGGCCCTGAAACGCAGGATGGGCATTGGACCGTGCCCTAGGCCGCTTCGGAATCGACCGGGTTTTGGTCCTCCGCACGCTCGGCCGGCAACTCGATCGAGAACACGGTGCCGGCGCCGCTTTCGGAACGCACCCTCAAGCGACCGGAATGCTTGCTCTCGATGATCGACTTGCAGATTGCCAGTCCCTGACCGGTGCCCTTACCGGGCGCCTTGGTGGTGTAGAACATATCGAAGATGCGGCGCAGCGCGTCTTCCGGAATCCCGCAACCGTCGTCTGCGACGTCGATAAAGATAGCGTCTTTGGAGCGGCGAAGCGTGACGTCGATGCGGCCTTTCGCATCCGCGTCGGCCCGGTTTTCCGCATCTTCGGCGATCGCATCCGCGGCATTGACGATCAGGTTGATCAGGACCTGGGACAATTCACCCGGATAACAGGCGACAATTGCGTCCTCAAGATCCGAATGGACTGCCAGTTCGGCACTGTGACGCCATTGCGACCGGGACATGGTCGCGGCGTTCTCGACGAGTTTGCCGAGATCGTAGTCCTGCTTCTGCGTGTCGTCGGGATAGGCGAATTCCTTGATGGACCGCACGATGCTGGCAATCGACTGAACACCGCTTTCGGCTTCCGACAGGGCCGCAGGGATCTCCGAAGACAGAAAGTCCCAGTCGACCTCTTCCAGCCGCGAACGGACTTTGTCTTCCGGACTGTCCTTCAAGGCGTTCACGACGCCGATAAGGTCCTCGAAGGCTCCGGACAGGAACCGGACATTGTCGCCGATGAACTGCGTCGGTGTGTTGATTTCATGGGCAACCCCGCTGGCCATGGTGCCGAGCGCTTCCAGTTTGTGGGTCTGCAGCAGTTCGAGTTCGAGACGATTGCTCTTTTCGAGCGCGGCATAAAGATCCGTTACGTCCGTATCGATAATCACGACACTGCCGCCCTTGACCGGGCGCTGCGAATGCAGGATCACCCGGCCGTCGTCCTGGCGGGTCTGCCAGAGCTGTTCCTCCGACCGGTTTGCCAGCCGGTGCATGCGTTCGGACACCAATTCGGCATGCGGAAGTTCGGACCCGGCCTCGATCCGGCTGACGATTCGACTGACGACGGTTTCAAACGCCACACCGGCCTGGATCCTGTCGGGCTCAAGGTCGTAAAAGTCGAAGGCCGCGTTGTTGACGAATTCGACGGTGCCATCCGGATCGACAACGAATATCGCCTGGGACACACTGTTCATGGCGTTGTGGAGCAGGGTTTCCGCATAGTCGCGCCCCGCCTCGGCATTGCGTCGGGCCTCCTCGACCTCCCTTGCATAATCGGCAAGAGCGGCGGACATCTTGTTGAACGACGTTGCCGTGTCGGACAGTTCGTCTCGACCCTTTACCTCCATTTCATAGCCGAACTCGCCCGCCGCAACCCGACGTGCGCCGCGTCGCAGATGGGCAAGCTGTCGGGTCAGGATCGATCCAAGCAAGTATCCGAAAATGGCGACGACCACGATTTCCATGGACGCCAGCGTCAGCATGCGACGCGTGCCATCCGCAACTACGGCATCGACCAGGCGTGTCGACAGAGCCATTTCCACCCGACCGAATTCGGCGCCGCCGACAACGATCGGCGCGGCCAGATCGATCTTGCCGTCCTTGGAATCGTACCCGGATTCATCGCCCTCGAACGGCGCAGACAGCGCCGCCTGTTCGCCGCCTTCAGACAGGACAACGCCGTTGCGATTGCGGATGCGGGCATAAACCAGACCGTCATTCGTCAGGGTCTGCTGGATTAGCGCGTCAAGTGTCGCGAGATCGTTCGAGATCACGGCGTCACTGGTCATCGTCGCCAGCAATTGCGCTGTCGTTCGGGCACGCGAATACAATTCGCGCTCATTCGACACCCGAAGATGATGCAGGCTGCTGACGACGAGCACCGCCAGCACCAGCACCTCGATCAGCGCAATACCCAGAATGGTCTTCAGTCGGAACGACATACCAGCTCCCCCGAGGCGGCAATCTGCGTTTGCGACACGGTTAGATTGAGCGCACGCACATCATCCCAATCCGCGTCGTCGGCCGGCACGAATCCCTTCATGCCGAGCGAGCGCAGAAGGGATTCGTCGCTGAATTGTGCCATTGAACTGGTTAGCGCCGCCTTGACGCCGGCCGGCAGGTCCGGGGCCGCAGCGAAGGCGTGCGGCGTATAGCCGTCAGTGCTGTATATAACCTTTAGTTGGGCACGCAGGTCCTCCGGGACATTGCCGAAGGTTCTGCCGACACCGCCGCCGGCCGGATACAGACCCAGTGCCACAGACCGGTAGACCGAATCGTGGGACTTGACGTATTGCGGCGAGATGTCGACTCCGTTGGCGCGCATTTCGGCCCGCGGGATGACGCTCGCTCCGAACGCGGCGGGCGATGGAAAAGCAACTTCGGCACCGTGCAGATCATCCAGCGACGCGATCGCGCTGTCGCTGCGCGCCACGATTATGCCCTTCAGGCGTTTGTCGGACTGGCGGGCGAACGCCTGATAGCCGGCC
>JANQQB010000136.1 GCA_028285165.1 Rhodobiaceae bacterium | reverse complement strand
GCCGCCGGCCGCCGACAGGATGGTCACCGACTGGTTCCCGAAAGCAGGATTGATCACATGCGCCTGGACATTGCCGGCGAGCGTGGCTGTCTCCGTCACAGAAACCAGATCGCCGGTCCCGGCCGACGGATCAACAGAAGCAAGAAAGATCCCGCCGCCGCCCTGGACCACGGTGCCGGTGAACGCTGTGGTCTGGATCGTGCTGGACGCGCCGGGGGAAAACGTTCCCGAATTGCTGAAAATGTTTCCGGCACCGAGGTTCACGATACCACCGGAATTGAAGATCGCGCCCCCCATATTGTTGAAGGCGTTGGTGCCGCCTCCCAACTCAATCGCGCCGTTCGAGACCGTGTTCAGCGTGCCGAAATTGTTGATCGTGGTGTTCCCGGGACCGCCATTGACCGCAGTGCCGGCCAAGGCAGACAGCGTGACCGTGCCGGACGTGTTCAGCGTGTTCGTTGCGCCCGCAACACTGTTGAATTCAACAGCCGTACCGGTCCCCGAGCCACCCTGGATGGTGCTGTCCGTTACGTTTACCGTGGCGAAAAAACCCGCTGTTTGAGCGTTTACGCTCAGGCCGGTGCCGTTTGCTCCTGGCGCGCTCAGGTTCCCGCTGTTGTTGACCACGACATTGGCACCGGCGCCCGATGCGGAGATCGCGGCAATTTGGGCAGTGATATTGCCCGTGTTCGTGACGCTCGCGAGTTCCGGTGCACCGGGTAATCCGACTGCCGTCACAAAAATACCGCTGGAAGGCGAAATCACGTTTCCGGAGTTTTCGACGGTCGATGAGCCGAGACCCGTAGATGCAAAAATGGAACTCGTGAAATTCGTGAGATCGGCGCTGTTGACAATAGTGATGTTGCCGTTCGAAGCCGGCGCAAAAATGCCCGTTCCGGTGCCAACCATGCTGCCGTCGCTGATGACGGTGATGTTGCCGAGCGGCGTATTCGCTTCAATGCCGCTCGTACCGGTCAGATTGCCACTGCTTCTGACCGTGACGTCGCCGGTAATGGATCGCCCGACAATCGCGACCGAGGTGCCGGCGACATCGCCGATGCTGGTGATGGTGACGTTGCCGCTCGTCGAAACATTGCCCTGAATACCGAAGGTTCCGGTCCCCGTGGCACGGACATCGCCCGTGCTGGTTATGCGGACAGTGCCGGTGTCGACCGAACCATAGATCCCGCGGACGGAAGTGCCGTTGGCGGTGACATCACCCGTTGATTCGATGGTGACGCTGCTTGCGGCACGCACGTCGATGCCGGACCGGGTTGCGCTGGTAACATTGCCGTTTGTGACGACATCGGCGTTTCCGATACCGGGCCCGGCTGTTGTGGCGCGTACGTTGACCCCGGTTCTTGCTGCCGTGACAGTGCCGGTGACGTTGACATTTGCGTTGCCGTTTGTTGCCCCGACATAGATCCCGTCTTCATCATCCGCCGTGACATCGCCCGCGACCATGATGGAGATGTTTCCGCTCGAACCCGTGTTCAGAGCGTAGACGCCATAGGCTCCGCCGGTAACGTTGCCGGTCTGGTTCAGGGTGATCGAGCCCGGTCCATCGCTGTAAAGAAACACGCTGGTAAAGGCCGACGCCGTCACATCTTTCGTGCTGGTTACAATAATGTCCCCGGATGCGGACGCCGATATGCCGTAGCCAACGACGTTGATCGAGCCGTCATTGTTGATCGTGATCGCGCCGGTTCCGGGAATGAAAGCATCGATGCCATCCGAAGAGGTGCCGGTCGCACGGATGTCTCCGGTATTCGTGACAGTGATATTGCCGGTTCCGGATATGAATGTTTCGATACCGTCGGCACCGGTTCCCGCCGTGCGAATGCCGGCGCTGTTGGTGATGTCGATGTTGCCGTTGCCGGTGACGTCCGCATCGATACCGTCCCCATCGAAGCCAGCCCCGACGGTTGTTGTGACAATTCCGAACGGGCCGGTACCGTCGACGTTGATCGTGATGTTGCCGTTGGTCGTGTCGAAGTCGATCGCGTCCAAGTTGGGGACCGGAGCGATGTTTGCCGTGAGGTTCCGGATTGTGAGGCTGTCGAGCGGCGGACCATCCGCGTTGATGCCGGCCGACAGGTCCCCTTCGCAGATGGCGGATCCGCCGATGACCGTGCATTGCGCCGGAATGGCGCCGGGCGGATTGAGCACGACCTGGGCTTGAAGGTCACCGAGGTCTACGCTCGCCAGGACACCAACCGTAGCCGAGGCAAGAAGGGCCTTTTGCAACGTCGTTTGGCGGCGGGTCCGCTTTGCGCGTTGGCGCTCCAGCGCCTTGTGCCGTCGACGGTCATGGCGATTGAGACGGCCAGGGTTCTTGTTGTTATCCATGGTCAGAATCGCAATGTCCCTTTCATGCTGAGGTCGTGCTGATGGGCGTCCGCGGTAATCAGCCCCTGATAAGCCAGGCCGAGGGCGAGCCACTTGCGTGGAAGCCGGTTGCCCCGGCCGCCGCTTGGGCAAACACTCTGTCGAATTCCGATGTGATCGAAGACGCGCTGGTGCTGGCGGGCCCGTTGGCAAAGCAGGCCGTCAGGCCGTGGTCGCTGCCGGTATGACGGGGATGGGAGATGTCGGGCCGCACAAGGCACCGTGGCGCAAAGGCGTGAGGAACGGGCTGCCCGGTATCCGGTCTGCGACGGCCCTTCCGGCCCGGACGGCGCATTTTGGCGTCGGGGCTGGCCCCTGGAATGTCGTTCATGGTCTTTCTTGATTTTCTGGTACATGCCAAGCGTCACGGAAAGGAGAATGGCCTATCAATGACACCGAATCTTCGTAACAATCTGGCTGGATTATTGATATAACATTTATGCCACATTGATAAACTCTGCAAAGCGCCGAGCGTATTTGGGCCGAGGCGTGAAGCGCGAGCCGCCGGTGGAGTGAATCAGTGCCCGGGAGGAGCCGGTATCCGCCAATATCTGTCGCGAGCGCAGTCTGCAGCGGGCTGCCACGGGTGTTTCGGATGTCCGCCGCTCGCAGCTCCGTCCCGTGCCGTCTTTGGCAAAAAGAAGTTTAAAGCCTCCCGTGACGCTTCGCGATCCCTGGGTGAAGCGCAAAAAGGCGCCGCCGTGCAGGGGGTTAGCGGTGCGTAACAGAAATGCCGACAGGTCCGCGCCGATTCGCAGAGGAACGCCCAAGTGAAGCACGTCCGCCCGCTTCGTGCGCGCTGGGGCAGGCTCTGAGCGTGCCGGATATCGGGCGGCTCCAGGCCTTTATCGATACCAGAAGGGGGAGCAGGCTGTTAATTTTGCTAATGAAATCTTACAAACCTTGGGAAATTTGAAAGCAATTTAGGAGAAATCTTGAAAAGTCGGTGACTTTCTATGATATGACAATCGGAACGCGGTGTCTTTCACTCGAGCATCTGTTGCGGTCTTGACCACCTGGTCGGACGAACGGATTAACGTTTGGACAATGTTCATTTGTGGTGCATATCAGTGTGGCGGGTCTGCTCTTGTGTATAGGACGTACTCAAAATCATGGGACGCGCCAGTGGCGGCCGCCCGGAAACAAGACCTTTCGGCGGCACCGCCTGCAAACGACGCCGATTGTACTTGGAGTAACAACGGATTTCATGTGACCGCGACGGTAGAGACACGTCTCCTTAAATCTATACTGACGCAATAGAAAATACTGGATTGATCTTTGGCTTCCCGACAAAGCGTGCCGCGCTATCAGCAAATCTTCCTCCTGCTTCGCGAGAAGATCCTTTCCCGCCAGGTGCCGCCCGGTGCGCGGATCGCAAGCGAGGCGGAGCTTTCGCGGGATTTCGGCGTGTCGCGCATCACCGCGCAGCGTGCCTTGAACGAACTTGCGCATGCCGGGCTCGTCACCCGCGCGAAGGGGCGCGGCACGACCGTTCGAGACCATGCCGTTGAACCGCCGGTGATCGATGCGTCGGCGCCCAGCTCGGCCATGTCCAATCGCATTATCGGACAGTCGCGCATCATCGGTCAGTCGGACGTTCGGCTTTTGGGCTTCACGCGTCAGCCCGCGCCGCCGCATGTGGCCGAAAAGCTCGCGCTTGAACCGGACAGCGACGTCTACTTCATCGAGCGCGTGCGCGCATCCGAGGGAACCCCGTTCTGTTACGTCCTGGCCTATGTGCCCGTCGAAATCGGGCGCACCTTCTCGCCGGCTGCCCTTGAGACGGAACTGCTGATCGATCTGATCCAGGCGACGGGACATCAGATCGCTTCGGCCGAACAATTCGTTACCGCCACAATTGCCGACACCGTGCATGCAAGCCATCTCGATATCCAGACCGGCGCCCCGCTCCTGTATGTCGCGCGCACGGTCTTTGACACGGAAGGCAAGCCGGTCGAGTATTTCGAAGGCAGTTTCCGGCCGGACAAATTCCATCTGTCGATGTCGCTCGAAAAGGACATGCACATCGACAACGGCAACGGCAACGGCAACGGCAACGGCCACGGGCCGTAGGCATGGGCCGCGGGTGAATGGCGGCGCCGGCTTCCTCCCGAATTCCATGACCCGGACGTCCTGACCCTGATCCTCCTGGTCTCGGGGACGGGCATTCCCTGTGCCAACGGTAATGACCTTTGATCCCTCCGACGGCTTCTCCCGGCCTGCTGGCAAGACGCCTTGCGATCCGCTTATGATACCAATCATCACTGCGCGAGCGGCGCCGATCCGAAGCAAAAAGACGTTCAGGTCAGATGGGGCAAGAAGCATGACCTTCGGTATGAAAATCCGGACACAAAACGTGGCCGCGGTCGCGGCCTTTATGATCGTCCTGACGGGCCTGCTTTTCTCGGCCGAAGCTGCCGAGAAAATGCGCTGCAGCCATCAGCTCCCCCCGGGATTTCACATTGCAAAAGTGATTGACCGTTGGGCCGCTGAAGTCGAAGGCCTCTCCGGGGGCGAGATCGACGTCCAGATCTTTGGCGCCAGCGCTCTTGTGGGTGCCCGGCACAACATCCCGTCCGTCGCCAGAGGAACCATCGAGTGTGCGTTTTCCGGCAATTTCCAGTGGGGCAAGACCCTGCCGGTCATGAACGTTACGATGCGACCCTATTCGGTGACGAGCCCGGAGATGATCGCCGCCTGGCCGGAATCCGAAGTGGCCGCTTACCTGGAGGAAAAGCTGCTCAAGAAGGGTGTTCGAAACCTGTCATGGATGTTCACCTCCCGGATGAGCGCGGTGACCTCGAACGCCAAGCCCCTGCTTGAGCCCGCCGACTTCAAGGGATTGAAGATCAGGGGTCTCAATCCGACCGTGAATGCCGGGCTCAAGGCGCTTGGCGCCGCGCCCGCTGCGATGTCGGGCTCCGAGGTCTATCAGGCGCTGTCGACCGGCGTCATCGACGCCGGCGTGACCGACATCGCGGCCGCCTATGACCGGAAGTATTTCGACGTGCAGGACCAGATCGTCGCCACGCCGATGTTCAGTGTCTTCTACCATGGCTATGTCAACCCGGACTGGTACGACGCCCTCAGCGACCGGTCCAAGGCAGCCCTCGCCAAAGCCGGCAGGAAGGCTGCGGACTGGGCGCTTGAGGCGACCGAACGCGCGACCGGCGCCGCGCCTTTTCGCCTGGCCGGCAAGAACGTCACCGTGCACATCCACACGGCCGACCAGATCGACGCCATGGCGTCGATCATGCGTCCGGCTTTCGACAAGGCGTTTGCCGAAGCGACGGGTGAGGACGCCGGGGAAATCCTTGAACTCCTTGAAAAACTTGCGAAGTAGATCCCGCTAGGCGGAAGCCATCGCGAGCCATGTTGACGCTGCTTGCCAAGGCAACGGCCGCCTCCGGCCGGCCAAATGGTCGCATGCGCTTCCGGCCTGCGATCCGAAACCGCATCGATACGTAATACTAACCGGAGGTTTGAAGAACTTACGATCTCGCCGGTCTTGCTCGCAACGTGTTCGGATGACTAGGAAAATCGGTCGGACGATCACCGGGCGTCGGGGATGTTGTGCAGTCTTCCGCGACCGTTCCACGAACCACGCATGCCCGTTCAAAACAAAAAGCATAGGAAAGACCCATGTCCGATCTTGAAGACCGCTTGAGTGCCCGGGAGATTCAACGCCAGGCCGACGTGAACAAAGAGGCACTGGCCTCGCTCGACCGTGAGCGGCGGCGGAAACAGATGAAAACCGACCGCTGGGCTCTTGCCGTGGTCGGTTTCTCAAGCGCGGTATCCGGCGGCTGGTTCGGCCGGGCAGCGACCGGCGCCCGCATCCTGATGCTCACGGCTGCCCCGGTCGTCGCCATGATCGGGCTTTACTTCGCCTTCCTGCGTTAGTCGGGCGCGCCCGCATCGGCGAGGGTCCGCGGGACCCTCGCGCGTACCCCGACACGCCTTGCGGCTCTTGCCGCAATTCCCCCGCTTCATGAAAGCGTTCCACCTCGAACCAATGGCCGCCGTCGCTGGCGCCGTGCCTGGGCATGTCTTTTTTGACATGTCGTCAAACCGGTCATCGGGTGAGCGATCGGAACAGGTGATCTCTGCCGTACCGATGCATAGGATAGGTAAAGCCATTCCTGCGCCTGCCGTTGCAGGCGGCAACGGGAAAGGCTGAGAGGGCAGAATGGAAAATGCATTTCCGCGTGCCGAGCTTGATGCGCGCCTTGCCGCGACCCGCCAGCGCATGGCGGAGGCCGATCTCGACGGCCTCGTCGTTAGTGTTCCGGAAAACATCTACTACCTGACGGGTCTCGATCACTGGGGCTATTTCGCCTGCCATCTCCTGATCGTTCCCCGCGATGGCGCAATGATCCTGACCTGCCGCGCCATGGAACGCATCACGGTGGAGAACCAGGTGGCCAATGCCCGTTTCATGGGACACGCTGATACCGAAGACGTGAGCGATTATGCGGTTCGCGCGCTCGCTGAACTCGGCCTGTCCGGCGGCCGGATCGGCATGGAAATGAAAAGCCTGTTTCTAACACCGCGTGTTGCGGATGCCATCCGAGACCGGTCGCCCGCCGCCGACTGGCAGGACGGCTCGGGGCTGATCGATGCATTGCGGATCGTCAAATCGCCGCTCGAAATGGACTACACGCGCCGCGCCGCGCGCGCTGCGGACGCGGGAACGATGGCCGCCGTTGAAGCGGTGCGAGCCGGAGCGACGGACCATGAAATCTCGGCCGAGTGCCATCGCGCCATGATCCTGGCGGGAAGCGAATATCCCGGTTTCGGCCCGTTCATCCGGCCGACATCGCGGCTCGGCGAAGAGCACACGACATGGTGCGGTCATACATTCCGGACCGGCGAAGCAGTTTTTCTCGAGATTGCCGCTGCCTTTCGCAAGTATCAGGCGCCGATGGGGCGGCTCGTTTATGTCGGCAACGCGCCGTCAGGCGCCGAGGCATCAGCCGAGCTTGCCATCAAAGGCATGCAGGCCATCTGTGCGGCGCTGAAGCCGGGCGCGAAGGCAGGCGATGTCTATGCGGCGTGGCATGCGGTGGCCGCCTCGGCAGGGCTCGGAGATTATCACCGGCACCATTGCGGCTATTTGGTTTCCATCGGCTTTCCGCCGAGCTGGACCGGCGGTTCGATGGTCACCGGTCTTGCACCGGACTCGGACCTTGAACTGCAGACCGGCATGACCTTCCACGCCCATTCCTGGTTCACTGGCACGGACATTGCCGATTATTTCATTTCCAACACGGTGCTTCTGACCGAGAACGGCGCGGAACTGCTGACCGGTCAAACGCCGGAAAGCCTGATCATCCGATAAGAACGCCTGTCCAATTCAGTGCTGGACGGATTCCAGGGCAAAGTCGTCGGCAGCAAAAATCGGGCTGGGGCCAAAGCGCTGCTGGGCCCGGGCCATTGTCGGCGTCACGCCGTAGCGGGCCCGATAGACACGCGAAAAGTTCGATGACGAGCCGAAGCCGCAGGCAAGGGCGATGTCGGTAACCGACGACTCGGTCTGCAACAGCAAATTACGAGCCTTTTCCAGACGCATGTCCGTTGCATATTTTTTCGGGCTGCATTTCACATGGCGTTCGAACAGCCGTTCGAGCTGACGCATGGAAATGCCGCGCGCCGTGGCGATCTCCGACGGGGAGGGCGGATCATCCAGCCGTTCGCCCATCATGCGGATGGCCTCCACGACATGGGCGTTTCGGATCCCGTGCCGCGCTTCGACGGACAGGCGCTGTTCGCCGGTGCCGTCGCGGACGGCGTTGTAGACCATCTGATCGGCAACGGCCAAGGCGAGGTCGTTGCCATGCTCGGCCGCAATCAGATGCAGCATAAGATCGGCGGTCGCCGTCCCGCCGGACGCGGTCGGGTGCCTCGTATCGGCGACGAAGACGCTGCGCTTGAGCTGGATGTCGGGGAAGGATTCGACAAAGCCGTCGTGAAACGCCCAATGGATCGCGGCCGGCTCGCCGGCCATCAGGCCGGCCTCGGCAAGCACCATCGCGCCCGAACAAAGCGCCCCGATCCGCGTCCCGCGCGACCGCTCATAGCGGATGAAGCGTTTGAGAGCGGGCGAGATATGCCGTTCCACGTGAATGCCCGACAGGATGAACAGCATCTCGCCCGGTGCAAGCGGCTCCATACCCCGGTCGACCAGCGTCACGATGCCATTGGACGCACGCGCCTGGTGTCCGTCTTCCGACGCGAGTTGCCAGCGATAGAGCGTCCGGCCCGACAGGAGATTGGCGATCCGGAACGGTTCCACCGCACAGGAAAAGGCCAGGTGGGTGAAGTCCTCAACCAGAAACAGCGTGATGCGCTGCGGTTCGTTCCGTAGGTGACGGGTCATGGGTTGTAAGATATCAAATGATTTCATTATACAGTTTGTATTCATCATGTTGACATGCTAGGCGACAGGAAAGCAACCGAAAAAAGCGCATGCATCAGGACCCGCAAACACCCAAACAAGCCGCGTTCGAGACGCTGCGGCGGTCGATCCTCCTTCAGGAGATCGCGCCGGGCACGCCGCTTGACGAGCAGGAATTGTGCGGCCGGTTCGGCATCTCGCGAACGCCCCTGCGCGAAGTCCTGCGACACCTGGCTGGTGAGGGATATGTTGCGCTGGTGGAAAATCGCGGCGCCCGCGTCTCCGACACGTCGCACCGCACCTTGCGCGATTTCTTTCTCGCCGCCCCGATGATCTACGGGGCGATCCTTCGGCTCGCCGCGGAAAACGCCACTGCCGTCCAGATCGCCCGGCTCAAGGCGGCACAGGATGCCTTCAAAAGAGCTCTGGCCGAAGGCGATGCGGCGGCACGGACGCTCGCCAACGAAGCGTTCCACCGGATCACCGGCGAGATTGCCGGCAACATCTATCTGTTGCCGAGTTTCAATCGCCTGCTGATCGATCACGCCCGCATCGGCATGACCTTCTTTCGCAACCGGAACGCCGGCCATGCCGACGTCCTCGAAACGGCGGCCCGCCAGCATGATGCCATGATCGCGGCCATCGAGGCGGGAGACAGCCTGTCTGCCGCCGAACTGGCCGACGCCCACTGGAATCTGTCGCGCAACCAGATCGCGAGTTTTGTAATGCCTGACGGTCTGGACGGTGCGCTCGGATCGACCCCGGACCGGCACGCCCTGGAGATCAACCCGTCATGACGCCCGTCTTCGCCTTTGAGGGGATCTATACCCCGATCGTCACGCCCTACGACAGCGAAGGCGTGGCCCGATTGGACGTGCTTGCCGATGTCGTCGAACATTTGGTTGCTGCCGGTGTCAACGGCGTGATTTCTGGGGGCTCCACCGGCGAGAACTACGCCCAGACGGTGGAAGAGCGGCTGGATCTTGCCCGATTCATCCACGAGAGACTGAACGGGCGGGTCCCGCTCATTGTCGGCACGGGTGCGATGCGAACGCCGGATTCTGTCGCGCTTGCCGAAGGCGCGCGAGACATGGGGGCGGACGCCATCCTCGTTGCCTCGCCGCCCTATGCCGTGCCGACCGAGCGGGAAAATGCGTTGAACGTCCTGGCCATCGACCGGGCCGCCGACCTGCCGATCATGCTCTACAATTACCCGGGCCGCACCGGCACCTTCATGGGTGACGAGTTCCTCGACCGTGTCGGTCGCTCGCGCAATGTCTGCGGAATCAAGGAAAGCTCGGGCGACATCAACCGCGTCCATACGCTTGCCCGCGACTATCCGCATATCCAGATGCTGTGCGGCATGGACGATCAGGCCCTGGAATTTTTTGCCTGGGGCGCGACCGGCTGGGTCTGTGCCGGGTCGAACTTCCTGCCCGAAGAGCATATCGCGCTGTACCGGGCCTGCGCCCTGGAAGGCGACTTCACCAAGGGCCGCCGCATCATGTCGGCGATGATGCCGCTGATGCGCGTGCTGGAACAGGGCGGCAAGTTCATCCAGTGCGTCAAATACGGGGTGGAGATCGCCGGGATCGACGCCGGACCGCCGCGCGCGCCGCTGAAGGCCTTGAACAAGGACGACAAGCGGCAGATGGACCAGGTGGTCCGCATCCTGAAGACAACCATTGCAGACATCACGGCGGGGAACTGAACGATGACCGACCTGCTGACGCATGACGAATACCGGGCGATTGCCGGCGACCTCACCCTGCCGACAGCGGCCTATATTGATGGCGCTTATCGGCCCGCCGCGTCCGGCAAGACCCTCACGACGACCAATCCGGCGACCGGCGAGGCGCTGGCCGAGATTGCCGCCTGCGGTGTCGAAGACGTCGACTTTGCGGTCGAAAAGGCGCGCGAAGCCTTCGATGACGGGCGCTGGTCGCGGCTGCATCCGGGCGAGCGCAAGGAGATCCTGATCCGCCTCGCCAAGCTCATCAAACGCAATGCCCGTGAACTGGCCGTGCTGGAGAGCCTTGATTCCGGCAAGACGATTTATGACTGCGAAACCGTCGACATCCCGGAAACGATCCACTGCCTGATCTGGCATGCCGAGGCGATCGACAAGATCTACGACCAGGTCGCGCCGGCCTCCGACGATCATATCGCAATGATCGTGCGCGAGCCGATCGGTGTCGTCGGTCTCGTACTGCCGTGGAACTTCCCGCTGCTTATGCTCGCCTGGAAGATCGGGCCGGCGCTCGCGGCCGGCTGTTCGGTGATCGTCAAGCCGGCCGAGGAAACGTCTTTGACCGCGTTGCGCGTCGCCGAATTGGCGACCGAGGCCGGCTTGCCGCGCGGCATCCTGAATGTGGTCACCGGACTGGGATCCGATGTCGGCGAACCGCTTGGCCGGCATCAGGACGTCGACATGGTCTCGTTCACCGGATCGACCGAAACCGGTCGCCGGTTCCTGCGCTATTCCGCGGATTCCAATCTGAAGGAAGTCGTTCTGGAAATGGGCGGGAAAAACCCCTGCATCGTGCTGGAGGATGCCAAGGATCTCGATCGTGTCGCTGCCCATGTGGTCAACGGCGCGTTCTGGAACATGGGCGAAAACTGCTCCGCCACCTCCCGGCTGATTGTGCATGAGGGCATCAAGGACGCGCTCCTTGAGCGCGTGCTTGCGCATGCCCGGGAATGGTCGCTCGGCGATCCGCTCGATCCGGAACACCGCGTCGGCCCGCTCGTCTCCAAAGATCATTTCGACAAGGTGTCCGCCTATTTGGCCGGCGACGGTCCGATTCACACTGGCGGGGAAACACGGGACGGCGCCTATGTCGAACCGACCGTTATGGACGTGTCCCCCGGCGCATCCGCCGCCAAGGATGAGATTTTCGGCCCGGTTCTCTCCGTGATGACGGTCCGCGGCTTCGACGAGGCAATCACGCTGGCCAACGACACGCCCTATGGTCTTGCAGCGTCGATCTTTACCGCCAACATGAAGCGGGGTCTGCGCGGTGCGCGCATGCTGCGTGCCGGGACCGTAACGGTCAATTGTTACGGTGAAGGCGACATCACCACGCCGTTTGGCGGGTACCGCCAATCCGGCTTCGGCGGGCGCGACAACAGCCTGATGGCGCACGATCAGTATACGCAGGTGAAGACCATCTGGGTCGATCTGGCCGATGACGCGGACGAGGCGGTGGATTGACGGTCCACCGCGCCCGAAACCTGCCTGAACACCGCGGGCGCGCTGCCTGGAACGCTCTCCTCGGCCCCCAGCCGCCGGCTGCCCCGCTGAGCGAAACGACACATGCCGACTTTGTCATTGTGGGTGGCGGCTTCGCGGGATTGTCTGCTGCCCGCCGCCTGACCCAATTGCAGCCCGGTGCACGCATCACGCTTCTTGAAGCGGGGCGCATCGCCGAAGCGGCCGCGGGTCGCAATTCCGGCTTCATGATCGACCTGCCGCATGACCTGGCGAGCGAGGATTATGCCGGCGCCGGCGACGACCGGGCGATGATCGCGCTGAACCGGCAGGCGATCGGCTTTGCCCGCGCGGCGGTGGAGGAATTCCAGATCGATCGAAACTATTTCGATGAGGCGGGCAAGGTGAACGGCGCGGCAAGCGAGACGGCCCATGCCCACAATCTGAGCTATGCGGCGCATCTGGAAACGCTCGGCGAAGACTGTCAGCATCTCGATGCAGCCGATATGCATGCCATGACCGGCAGCCACCATTACTGCTCCGGTCTTTTCACGCCGGGCACGGCGATGCTCCAGCCCGCCGGGTACGTTCGGGGGCTTGCGGCAGGATTGTCGGGCGATGTGGCGATCCACGAAGAGAGCCCGGTAACCACGCTTCGACGGGTCGGCACCGACTGGACAGTCGAAACCGCCATGGGCGCGATCAAGGCGCCGCGCGTGATTCTGGCCACAAACGGTCATCTTGAGAGCTTCGGCTTCGAAAGCGGTCGGTTGATGCACCTTATCCTGTACGCCTCCATGACGCCGGAACTGGACGACGATGCGCTTGGTCGGCTTGGCGGTATACCGCGTTGGGGGATCACGCCGTCCGATCCGATGGGCACGACCATGCGCCGGATCGATACCGGCCAGGGAGGCAACCGGATCGTCACGCGAACCTGCGCGACGTTG
>JANQQB010000130.1 GCA_028285165.1 Rhodobiaceae bacterium | reverse complement strand
CCGCGGATCGGGCGCCAGACATTGACCTGGACGATACGGGCGCCGTTGGCCACCAACCGGTCGAATTCCGCGTCGCCCAGCGTATCGCGGGCGCGCTGCGGGCCGCTCTTGGCGGTGTAGTCGACATGGATGCGGGTTGCCGCACCGCGATTGCCGTCCTTGTTGCGCGCGCCGGCGCCGCCGTCGGACCGGCGCGTGGCATCGAAGATCACGACCCGGCTTGCATCGAATTCGCGGGTGAGGAGGTCTTCGATCTCGGCGTAATAGTCCGTTTCGACCGTGCCGTCGTCGTAGAGATCCGCAACACCTGTCGGTTCCGTGCGCAGGGCGAACCCTTCCCGGTCAAGCGTGAAGGCCTTGTCGCTATTCCGCAGGTCCTGGATCAGGACCGGTCTTTCTTCCACGTCGAAGAAAAACACCGATTCACCGCCGGTATAAGCCTGGCTGTGGAAGACGGGCTTTTCCGCCTGCGGTTTGATGAACGTCAGAGGTGCCACGACATCGGCCGTGGTCTCGTTCGTGTCTGCACCATGAACATCGAATGCAAAGCTGTTCATTTCCGATCTCCGGTTCCGATCACCGGACGCGCTCTGCGTCCTTCTCACCGCAAGATGGGGGGAACCGACAATCCGATCAAAAGAGAAGGATTCAGAATGACTTGAAAAAAATTCAAGTAGTTCGCTTCAGCCGGCAGACGCGCGATGCGTATCCGCCTGATCCTGTAGCCAGCGCATGACACGACGCACCGCCTGTGTCGGCGCAATGGCCTTTGGCCGGCAGAGATAATAGGCCGCACCGGTCGGCCCCGCCGCCCCGAACGGCGCGACAAGGACGCCGCGTGCGAGCCGGTCCTCGAAATAGGGTGTGCGTCCCATGCCGATGCCATGTCCGGCCTCCGCGACCTGGAGCACCTGTTCGACCGTATCGAGCGTCAACGCATCGGTCAGATCCGGCGGGTCGATGCCGCGTGCCTGGGCCCATTCGCGCCATTCATCGGGAATGCTGCGGTTGACGATGAGACGAACACCGGCCAGCGCCGCGCCGATATCGGTCGGCCCGTCCGGAAGAAGGCCGGGTCTGGCGACCGGGCTCGCCATGTCGTCGAACAGGTAGGTGGCTTCGACATCCGGCCAAAGCCCCTTGCCATAGCGAATGGCGATGTCCACCTGGTCGCGGACCAGATCGATCACGCGCGTGGTCGGCACAAGCTGGACATCGAGATCGGCATTGGCGGCCTCAAATCCGCCAAGACGCGGCAACAGCCACGTGACCGCCATGGAGGTCGGCAAGGTGATGCGTACGGCCCGACGGCCTTCCGTCGGGCGGATGGCGAGCGTGGCGGCTTCGATCTCCTTAAGCGCAGGATCGATCCGTGCCAGATAGCGGGTACCGGCCTCTGTCAGGACCAGCCGGCCGGAGCTTCGGTCGAAAAGCTTTATGTGGAGTTGGTCCTCCAGATGGCGGACCTGGTGACTGACGGCCGATTCCGTCACGCCGAGGCTTGCCGCGGCCTCGGACAACCGATCGTGGGTCGCCGCCGACCAGAAGGCCAGGAGCGAGCGGAAGGACGGCAGAGCGGATAATCGGGACGCCATGGCTTGAGCATACCTCAAGTCGCACCTGTTGCCGAGAGCGTGTTTTGGGGCGCGTTGGCTTAGCCTCACGTCTCGCTCGTGCCGCTTGCGCAAACCTCCCATAGAGGACGAGGATGTGACGATCGCGCCTGGTGTTCGATGCCGGTGTCACGGCATGGCGTAGGACCACAGCGCCGCCCCCGCCATGCCCGCCACCATGGCTCCGATTGCGCTGCGGGTCACGGCCGTGATCAGGATTGCGAGCGCGACCGATAGGACCTCCCGGCCGCCGGCCTGTGCGAGCGCGGATGCGACAAGGGCGGCGATAACGGCAACCGACAAACTGTCGAGGAAGCGTTCGATTCGCGGCGACGTGTCGAACCGGGCCATCAGCAACGCCCCCGTGATACGGGTGCCGAAGGTCATCGCCGCAACGACGCCCAACGCCAGCCAGGTCGACAGATCACTCGGCATGGAACAGGACAGAGACGCATCCGCCCGCCAGCGCGCCGACGACGATCGTCCAGCCCGGCGGCACCCAGGCTTGGGCCGCGACGGCGGTCGCCGCTCCGACACAAGCGGGGAGGATTGCGGAGCGGGCTCGCATCTGAGCGGCAAGGATTGCCGCAAAAAAACAGATCATGACGACATCGAGACCGTAGGTCGCGACGTCGCCGATGGCACGGCCCGCGATCACGCCGAACGCGGTGCCGGCGATCCAGCTTGCCCACAGAACAAGCCCGCCCCCGAGCAGCAGGCCAACATCGGTTTCGCCCGACCGGAAGGCGGGCTGACTGTCCGCGAAATTGGCATCGCTGAGCCAGACGAGAACCGGCACCCGCTGCACAAGGGGCAATTGGTTGACCCAGGGCGCGACAGCGGCGCCGAGC
>JANQQB010000126.1 GCA_028285165.1 Rhodobiaceae bacterium | reverse complement strand
CTGCTCCCACACCTGCGCCGGGCCTGGGATCGCGCCGAGGGATGTATTCACCTGCGGTGCGAAGTAGGCCCAGACCGCCAGGAAGACGCCGATCCCGATCAGCGGAATGAAGAGCTGGTGCCAAAGCTCGCGGAGCTGCTCGCGCGGGCTGTCGCCAGCAATCATGCGCCCGATTGGAACCAGGAAACCGAGCCCGAAGACGCCGAGCGTTCCGGCTGCCTTGTTGAGCGCCGCGTGGATCCGTTCCGTCCGCTTGCGTTTTTTCGTTTCGACGTCGTCTGCGTCGAGAAACTCGCTGGCCGTTGCCATGATCGTCTCCAGCTCTCAGGTGCATTCGGGTTTTGGCAGGTGACCACTGGCCACCTGCCGATCGCGCGCGTCGGTCAAGCCGGCGTCAGCCGCCGACCACGTCAGCACCTTTGACGAGCTGCTGACCTTTGAGACCGATGTTGAGGCTTTCGAGATAGGCGTTCGGCTTGCGGCCGTCGTACGGGATGCCGTCGATGATGTCGGCCGCTGGCGTCGGGTCTTTGAAGCCGTCCGTTCCGAAGGGAAAGTCTTCCTTCTTGGCGTAGCCATCTTTGATGACGGCTTCGGCGGCTTTCATGTAGATGTCCGGGCGATAGACCTTCTTCGCCGTTTCAATGAACCACTCGTCCGTTTTTGGTTCCGCAATCTGGCCCCAGCGGCGCATTTGCGTCAGATACCAAATGGCGTCCGAGTAGAAGGGGTAGGTTGCGAAATAGCGGAAGAAAACGTTGAAGTCCGGCACCGGGCGCTTGTCACCTTTCTCATATTCGAACGTGCCGGTCATCGAGTTGGCGATGACTTCCTTATCGGCCCCGACGTACTCGGCCTTCGCGAGCATCTCGACGGCCTTCATGCGATTGGCGTTGTCGTTTTCGTCCAGCCAGATCGCGGCACGGATCAGCGCCTTGGTTAGCGCCATCGTCGTGTTCGGATGCTTGTCGGCAAACTCTTTGGTGATGCCGAAGACCTTCTCCGGGTTGTTCTTCCAGATCTCGTAGTCGGTGATGACCGGAACGCCGATGCCCTTGAAAACGGCCTGCTGGTTCCACGGCTCGCCGACGCAGTATCCATGGATCGTGCCGGCTTCCAGTGTTGCAGGCATCTGCGGCGGCGGTGTCACCGACAGCAGCGCATCCGCCTGGATCGTGCCGGACACGTCCGTCGGCGAATAGAAGCCCGGGTGAATACCACCGGAGGCGAGCCAATACCGTAGCTCGTAGTTGTGGGTGGACACGGGAAACACCATGCCCATTTTGAACGGCTTGCCCTCGGCTTGGAACTGATCGACGACCTTCTTCAGGGCATCCGCCTTGATTGGATGTTTCGGGCGCCCGTCAGCCATCTTTGGAATGTGTGGCTTCATCATCGCCCAGATCTCATTCGAGACGGTGATGCCGTTGCCATTCAAGTCCATCGAGAATGGCGTAATGATGTGGGCCTTCGTGCCGAAACCGATCGTGGCCGCCAGCGGCTGGCCGGCCAGCATATGCGCGCCATCGAGTTCGCCGGTGATCACGCGGTCAAGAAGCACCTTCCAGTTCGCCTGCGCTTCCAGCGTGACGTAAAGCCCCTCGTCCTCGAAGTATCCAAGCTCCTTGGCAACGGCGAGCGGGGCCATATCGGTCAATTTGATAAAGCCGAACTTCAGCTCGTCTTTCTCAAGTTCGAGAATTTCGGCCTGTGCGATACCTGGGACCGAGGCTGCCAGGGCGGCAGCGGCGGCGGCCCCCATGATCTTGCGCCGGGTCCAGCCCGCCGCCCATTTCGAGACCGCTTTACGATCATCTTTCATATCGTCCGATCCTTCTTCTCCGCTGCCCCTCAATCGGGGCTTTCGAAAACAAAAAAACGCCGTCCGATTGCACTGGCCGAACAAGTCGGAAGCGCAAACGGCGGCGTTGCCGGAAACCCTGATCTGGATCTTGATGAGGACCGCGATCCGCCTTCGTTGGCGGTCTTGCGAAGCAGTCAAATGCTGCAGCGCTGGCCCTCGACGATTGCGAGACTAGAGCCGCGCCTCACGCGCTCAAGGCCAAAGAGTGTGCATTCGACGGTTAAATTTTGTGCGCCTGCAGCATTGTGATGCAATGCAACAAAAACGTTCGGCCAAGGCCTGAGAGACCTAGGATCGCCGTGTGTCAGGCGCCCCGGTCGGCGGACTTCAACTGCGTAACGTAGGTCTCGATCTGTTCGAGATCGAAGACGCGCCCGTCGAAGAAGCCGTCGGGCAGGAGCTTGAGCCGGCCGCGACTCGACCCGACCGGCTGGGCCACCGACATGGCGCCCTCGACCTTGGCATTGGCCGCCGGCAGATCGACCCCGAGGGGGGCGAGCGCCTGTCGGGTCAGGTCGGGTCGCCACGTCGCGCGAACCTGCACCTTGATCGCATCGGTCAGCGTAATCTCCCCCCAG
>JANQQB010000125.1 GCA_028285165.1 Rhodobiaceae bacterium | reverse complement strand
AGCCGGGACTGTGTCGATCCATCTTGCCGTTGTCGGTTCCGTCGCGGCCCGGCTCATGGCCGATCTCGCCCCGCAAAAGGCCACGCTTGTTTGCGGGCTACCCGCCTTGTTCCGGGTTCTGGCTTTTGCCGCCTTCGCCGTGCTTTGCGGCCCGCTCCTGGTGAAACGGAAACCGGGATACGGCTAATGGAATGGGTCCCCTACGGCAGTGCATTCCTCGCCTTCATCGCGACCCATTCGATACCGGTGCGCCCGGCCATAAAGACCCGCCTGGTCGCGGTATTTGGACCGCGTGGGTTCACATTGGCCTATTCGGCCCTGTCTCTCATCATGCTGGCAATTCTGATATCTGCTGCGGGCAACGCACCCTACGTCCCGCTCTGGGGTCAGGCGGTGTGGCAGAAACACGTGGCTTTCTCAGGCATGCTGGCGGTGTGTCTGCTCGGCGCGCTCGCCATTGCGCGGCCCAATCCTTTTTCTTTCGGTGGAGCCCGCAACGACCGGTTCGACCCGGCGCGCCCGGGCGTGATCCGCTGGACCCGACATCCGCTGTTGTGGGGCCTAGTACCTCGTCGCAGAGATTTTGACGGTTTGATGGGGGAAGACTCGTGCCTGGGCTAGGCGCGTCGCGCAGCACGATGTGGGACATCGGGCAAGCGGCGCAACGACGCCCGGGCACGAGCCTTCGCCACCGAAGGCCGGCGTGTCCTGGATTTTGGACGTCGTTGCCCTGCTTGAGAGATGTCCCACATCGCCCTGCGCAGGGCGCCTAGCCAAAATCCAGCACAAGCCGGTCAAACCATCAAAATCTCTGCGACGAGGTACTTGCCCTTTGGGCCCTGTTGCATCTGCTGCCCAACGGCGACCTTGCGCACGCGCTTCTGTTTGCGGTCTTCGCCGGCTTTTCCTTTCTCGGCATGATTCTGATCGACCGACGAAAACGCCGGCAATTCGGAGACACAGATTGGTTCGAACTGCAAAGGGCTGTTCATGCCGGTCCGTTCCTGCCGCGGCCGGAATCGTGGCAAGGCGCAGTATTCCGGGTGATCGCGGGATTTCTCGTTTTTGCACTCCTGACCGGACTGCATCCGATAGTGCTGGGTGTATCGCCGCTTCCCTGGATTTGACACCGATTGAGTCTATCGGCGAAACGCCGGGTTAAGCATGAGATCAAGTTCAATCGAAAAGTGATCAACCTTAAAGAGAAAATTTTCGCGACCGATCACGATCAAGGCGTCTGAGAAGTTGAGACTGATGTCCAACGGCATACAAGGATTGGCGCACGAGCGTTTTAGGTGCGCCTGATCATCGGAGGTGCAACGACCTTTGTGGCCGTTACGCTAGGCGCACAAGAGATGAGATTCTCATATCAAGAATAAACCAAAAGAGGACAGTATTGAGTATTGTCTACTTTAAATTATAGATTGTCTCTTCAAATAAGATGTTAATTCCAGAATTGCAACCATTCGGAAAATCTGAACGTTTCCCGAGGGTTGACGATGCTGAATTTCTGGAAAAATCGCGACGGCAACGTCGCTATGCTGACCGGGCTGTCGATTCTTCCGATCGTTGTACTGGCTGGTACGGCCATCGACATGGCGGTCGTCATCACGGACAAGAACCGCATCCACCACGCTTTGGATATTGCCGCATTGAACACGGCGCGACAACTGACCGAAACGCCGGCCCTGGCCAACGATTCGGCCAAGGTTTTGGAATTCGCCGCTGATGCATTCTATCTGAACTACGGCGGGTCGACACGATCGGGAACCAAAATCACGGCAAACGACAAGCGTGTCACAATCAACCTCTCTCAAACGCTTCCCAAGCTCAACGGCGTCGTACAGGAAGTGGTCCTGAGCGCTTCAGGTGAGCACAAGACGAATTTCATGAGCATCATGATCGGCAATTCGCCGGTCAAGACAAAGGCCACGTCCGCCGCGACAGTGCGCAACGACACATTCGACGTCGTGATGGTGCTCGACAATTCCGGATCGATGGATAGCGACGGAAAAATCGGCGCCTTGAAGACGGCTGCCGAAGACCTCACCGATACCCTTATGGGTATGAATGTCGGAACCGGTATGAGCGACCGGGTCAAGATCGGTCTCGTCCCGTTTTCCGGATACGTCAATGTCGGCAGCGCCAACAAGTCCGCATCCTGGATGGATACGACGGGCGTCTCGCCGATTCATTCCGAAAACTTCGATGCGACGGCGAACCGGTTCACCCTGTTTGGCCAGATCAAGAACGTCACCTGGCAGGGCTGCGTCGAAGCGCGTCCGCAACCCTACGACACCAACGACGCGAAACCGGTATTGGCGACGCCGGAGACGCTTTTTGTCCCTGTCTTCGCGCCCGATGAGCCGGACAGCAACAACGACAACGGCAAGTCCTATGAGAACGATTATCTGGACGACGAGGGGGGAACCTGTACCGGCAGAGCGCCGGCAGGAAACCAACGCCCTAAGCTTTCCCAGAACCGCCTCTGCAAGTATGACACCAATGTCACCCCAAACAAAAAAGCCAAGGACTCGAACGGCACGGAAGAAGGTCCGAACTATCGGTGCTACAGCAAACCGATTCTTCCGGTAACCGACACAAAGAAAGACGTCGTCGATGCCATCAAAGCGATGGAAGCGAACGGGCCGACAAACATTCATCAAGGCATCATGTGGGGCTGGCGGACCTTGTCGAAGGCCGAGCCGTTCACCGAAGCTCGCGAAGACAACAAAGAGAATCATATCAAGGCGTTGATCGTCATGACGGATGGCGAGAACGATTACGGATCGTTCCCCAAAGGCAGCCACAATGAATCGAAATACGGTGCTTACGGCTTTGCCAAGCTGAACAGGATCGGTGCGTCCAACACGACCAAAGCCAACACATGGGACGATCGCATGGATGAGTTGACATCCGAGGCCTGTACCAATGCCAAGGCCGCGAAGATCAAGATCTATACAATCGCCTTCCAGGTGGATGACGATGACACCAAAGCAATGCTGCAAGACTGCGCGAGCCGGTCGCAAATGTACTTTTCATCGGAGAACAATAACGATTTGGAGGCGGCGTTCCAGGAGATTGCCGAGTCGATTTCGAAGCTCCGGCTGACGCAGTAGACGCGTGGTCGGTCCGTCAAACCGATCTGGCCTGCACGCACTTGAGGGATTCTGGTAGTGAGCACAGAGTCTGACCACGTCAGATCAAGCTCGCGACCCTATCCCCGTCGCCGCCTACGCCTCCGCCCGCCGCTGTCGGCCTCGGCGCTTTCCGCCATTACCTTGCGCTCCGGCAGGGCCACCGCTTCTGCCAGTTTGGGAAACGGCTCGACCTTGTTCGGCAGGGCCATGGCGTTGACGAAATGCTCCTGGAATTTCGGTTCCAGCGCCGTCTCGATCTTTTCGATCTCGCCGACGACCCGTTCAACTTCGCGGCGATAGCCGCGATTGAGCAAGGCCATGCGGGCACCGGTGCCGGCGGCGTTGCCGACGGCGGCAACCTTCTTCACGTCGCAATCCGGTACGAGGCCGAGCACCATGGCGTATTTCGGTTCGATGTAAGAACCGAAGGCGCCGGCGAGTTTGATCCGATCGACATGGTCGATGCCGAGCTTGTCCATAAGAAGCCGCACGCCGGCATAGAGCGCGGCCTTGGCGAGCTGGATGGCGCGCACGTCGTTCTGCGTGACGCGGATTTCCACCGCGCCGCGCCACAGGATGTAGGTAAAGGTGCGGCCGTCCTCGACGACCCGGTCGCTGACGGCGGCTTTCCCTTTGTCGACCACACCGTCCTCGGTGATGATGCCGGCCAGGAACATTTCCGCGATCGCCTCGATGATACCGGAGCCGCAAATACCGGTCACTCCGACCTGATCGATGCGCTCGGCAAAGCCGTCTTCGTCGGACCATTCGTCGAGGCCGATCACCTTGATCTTCGGTTCCAGCGTTTCCGGGTCGATACGCACGCGTTCGATCGCGCCCGGTGCGGCTCGCTGGCCGCAGGAGATTTCTGCACCCTCGAAGGCCGGTCCCGTCGGCGAGGAGGCGGCCACGACCCGGTCCTTGTTGCCGAGCACGATTTCCGCATTCGTGCCGACATCGACCAGAAGCGTGATCTCGTCGCCCTTGTAGGGCGCTTCGGCGAGCGTGGCCGAGGCGGCGTCGGCCCCGACATGGCCGGCAATACAGGGCGGCATATAGACCTGAGCGCCGCGGTTCAGCCCAAGCCCGATATCCCGGGCCGGAAACGAGACCGGGCCGGACACGGTCAGCGCAAACGGCGCGCCACCGAGTTCGCGCGGATCGATGCCGAGAAACAGATGGTGCATGATCGGGTTGCCGACAAACACGGCTTCCAGCACGTCGTCGCCGGTGACGCCGGCCTCGCCGGTAACCTTGGAAATCAACGTGTTGACGGCATCGCGCACGGTCTCGGTCAGCTTCGGCTGGCCGTCATCGTTCATCATCACGTAGGACACCCGCGACATCAGATCCTCGCCGAAGCGGATCTGCGGGTTGGACGTGCCGGAGGAGGCGACGGTGCGGCCGCTCATCATGTCGGTGAGGTGGGCGGCGATCGTCGTGGAACCGATATCGACGGCCAGGCCATAGAGCTTGTCGCGAAAGCCCGGCCACAGGGCAAGAATGCGTGGCGGGCCCTGGCCATCGTCGTAAACGGCCGCTGTTACCTTCCACTCGCCCTTTCGCAGGATGGACTGGATGTCCGCAAATAGCGGGAAGTCGATCGTTGCACCGGCCAGTTCCCATTCGCGGGCGAGCGCGTCGAGGAGCCGGTCGGTATCACCGAGCGGTTCTTCCATGTCGGGTTCGGCCACTTCGACATAGTAGAGCCTGACCGCAAGATCCCGATCGATGCGCCGGGTTTCGGCCCGCTTGCGCACCACCTGCCGGTGTACCTGCACGTCCTGCGGCACGTCGATGACGAGGTCGCCGAGCACCTTGGAGGAGCACGACAGCCGCCGGTCCGAGGCGAGCGAGCGTTTGCTGGCGTAGCGTTCCTCCACCTTGGAGAAAGGCGACAGGTTTTCGATCGAGCTGGTAATACCGTGTTTGGCGAACTGGCCTTCCGCGACGCTGACCTGGCAGCGGCCGCAAATGCCGCGTCCGCCGCAAACGGACTCAACGTAGACACCGAGCGAGCGTGCCGCGTCGAGCACCGGCGTGCCGAGCGGAAACCGTCCCCTCCGACCCGACGGCATGAACAGGACAAGGGCGTCTTGTTTTTCGGCAGGTCCGTCGGTCATGGTTTTTTCCGTGGCTCCGTCAAACGCGGACCAGCCGGGGGCCCGGCGTCGCCCGCCGCGGCGGCCCCCCCGGCCTTCTTCGGCAGCGCCTTCGGCCGCCGGCTCGCGGTAG
>JANQQB010000120.1 GCA_028285165.1 Rhodobiaceae bacterium | reverse complement strand
CGAAGCAGGGATATCGGCAAGCGCCGCTGCCAGATCGGATTCGATTTCCGGCGGCGCTTCGAAGTCCCAGGTGCAATTGGCGGGCAGGCCGGCCACGATGACCGGATCCTCTTTCACCATCCGGAAATCGACGAAATAGCTCGGATCATAGACTTCGACGGTCAGTCCGTCGCCATCCGGTGCGACCGGCGATTTCAACGGCAGTGTATAGAACAAGGTTAAAAGACCGTTATTGAAATCCAGCCAGTATTCCGAGGGCGGCTGGAATTCCGCCTTCAAATCTCCGCCTTCGACGAAGGTGAAGAAACCGTATTCCTGCAGTGATTCGACATTGATTTTCGCCAGCGGCTGCAGTTCCTCGAAGGAAAGCTGGCCGTCACCATCGGTGTCGAGTCCCTGGGTTGCAAACGCCGTGAACGCCTCATCGAACCGCCAGATATGGCGGACCGACTGCATCTTCCTGTCCTCAAACACCAACTCTGTCCGCGCTGTCACCCAGACATGGGGGTGCGCGAACGATGCGGGGCCGGACAGAAGCACGCCAAGGCCGACGCCGCCGGCTGCACATATCTGCGCAACGCGGGTCATATGCCGGGTTGTCATCTCCGAACTCCAAATCACGTGTCGCACTTATAGTACCACACTTGTTCCGACCGCAATATGGCAACGGATGCCGACAATCCAAGCCCACAGCGTCGATCCGTCCTCCTGGCGAACGTCGCCGCTGCAGCGCAAAAACAGCCGAAATATTCTTCCGCAATGATCGTGGCATCGCGATCAGAGTATCCCCAATCTCCGCGAAGAGGAGGAATATGAGCCAGTTTTTTCGACTGAACGATTATATATTTCCATCAAAGCTTACCTGAGCGGGAACCCTTGCCATGACGGTCCGACCGGACGATTTTACGCTTTCCACGGTTTTTGAGGACGAGGCCTTCGACAATCATGAACAGATCGTGTTCTGCCGGGACGAAGCGTCCGGTCTGAAGGCCATCATCGCCCTGCACAACACCCGTCTCGGCCCGGCCATGGGCGGCACGCGCATGTGGAAATACGCCTCGAGCCACGACGCGTTGACCGATGTGCTGCGGCTCTCGCGCGGCATGACCTATAAAAACGCCCTGGCCGGCATCCCGTTCGGCGGCGGCAAGGCGGTCATTCTCGGCGATTCCCGGACCGACAAATCGGACGCGCTCTTCGAAGCTTTTGGCCGTTATGTGGAAGGGCTCGCGGGCCGTTACATCACGGCCGAGGATGTCGGCATTTCGACCGGAGATATCGAAATCATGAACCGCTCGACCCGGTTTGCCCGCGGCACCGAGGCGACCGGTCTCGGCGATCCTTCACCCTATACGGCACTCGGTGTCTATCACGGGATCCGGGCAGCCGTCGCGGCCCGGTTCGGGCATACCGACCTTGGCGGCATGACCTTCGCCGTCCAGGGTCTCGGGCATGTCGGTTTCGGCGTGGCGGACCTTCTGCACAAGGCCGGCGGCAAGCTGGTTGTCGCCGACATCAAAGACGCCGTCGTAAACCGCGCGGTCGAGGCGTTCGATGCGGACGTTGCACCGGTCGACCGCATTCATGCCGTTGCGTGTGACGTGTTCGTGCCGTGTGCCCTTGGCGCTGTGCTGAACGCCGAGACGATTCCCGAACTGAAGGCCAAGGCCGTTGCCGGTGCGGCCAACAATCAGCTTGCCGGCTTCGCCGACGGACGCGCCTTGCACGACCGCAAGATCCTCTACACGCCGGATTACGTCATCAATGCGGGCGGTGTGATCAGCATCGCCCTTGGCCAACCGGACCAACCGGACACCGAGGTCGTCGAACGTACGCGCCGTATCGAGACGACGCTCGGCACGATCTTTTCAGAAGCGGCCGCAACCGGCACACAGCCGGAAATCATTGCCGACCGGCTGGCGGAACGCATCGTTGCGCAAGCGTCGTGATCACGCGCTTTTCTTGAAGCGCTCGACGAGAAAATCGAGCAGCGCCCGCACTTTCGCCGGCATGTGTCGGCGGTGCGGGTAGAGCGCGTAGACGCCGCGGTCGGAGCTTTCCGTGCCGGCGAGCACCCGCACCAGACGGCCCGCAGCGATATCCTCATCGACAAAGGAGAGCGGAATCCGCGCAAAGCCAAGACCGGCAAGCGCCGCGGTGCGAACCGCATGCAGGCTGTTGACCTCGATTCGCCCGCTCACCCGAACGGTTTCGCGGCCCTCCCCGACATGGAATTCCCAGTTCGTCCGGTGCCGGTAGTTGGAATCGATGATACACGGTCGGTCCGATAGCTCTTCCGGTGCCGCGGGCGTACCGTGGCGGGCAATGCAATCCGGGCTCGCGCACAGCACGAAGGGCAGCGGGCCGAGCCGCCGCGCAATCAGGCTTGAATCGGTCGGTTCGGTGATACGGATCGCAAGGTCGACACCTTCCTCCACCAGGTCGACGAACCGGTCCTCCAGCGAGAGGTCGATCGCGATCGCCGGATGCAGGCGGGCGAACTCCATCAGCGCCGGCGTGATGTCCTTGTCGCCGAACCCGCGCGGCATGGCGATTTTCAGCCGCCCGGTGATCGCCCCGTGTGCAGCCCCGACCTCGGACTGCAACTCTTCGACCCGCTGCAGGATGCCCGACGCCTCGCGATAATAGAGGGCACCGGCCTCCGTCGTTGCCAGCGTCCGTGTCGTGCGATTGATAAGGCGCACGCCGAGTTCGTCTTCCAGGTCCCGGACATATTTGGAGACCAGCGCCTTCGAGCGGCCCAGCGCCCGCGCTGCTGCCGAGAAGCCGCCGGTGTCGACGACTTTCACAAAGGCCTGCATGCGGACGAACGTATCCATATCGCTCCTTGTTGATGCAAAATCGTTTCGGCTCAGAGATCGTTCACGCGGATCTGCGTCGTCGGTTCGAACGGCGGAAGACCCGTGTACCCGAAAGGATCAACCGCCCACCGACGAGGCCGGCCAGCAAGCCGGCAGCGGCATGGGCGATGCCTTCCTGTGTCACCGGAACGGCGGGTTTGTAGACCGCCAATGTTGCCTGCGCGAATTCCGGATCGAAATCACGCACAAAAACCGCCAGGCGCTGGAACGGTGCAGCCTCCTCAAGCGCGTCCCGGTGGTCGGACAGCCGCTCATAACGACGCACGGTTTCGGCCATGCGTCGTCCCCGTGCGCCAAGAAACGTATCCCCGCTGTCTTCATACCGCTGCAATGCCTCGGCCCGTGTCAGATTGTGAACCGCCGCATCGGCATCGAAAGCGTGGACGATCGATGCCAATTCGTCCGCAGCCCCGCCAAGGCGCTGTCCGTATTGCTGAACAAATTCCGGAAACTGGGCCGCCGTAACCCCGCCGCCGAGCCCGAGCACCAATATGATAATCCGTGCAATCATGGTCCCGCTTTTGCGCCGTCGCACGCCCTGCCCCGGCGGCATCGGCTGAAATCATGCCCGCTTCTGCCGGTCATCCGCCCGATACGGGGCTATGAGCTCAAAGCCGCCCGTCTTCGACGGCGTGACAGGCGACCCGCGCGTTGCCGCCGGTTTTCAACTCCGGTTTTTCCGACCGGCACCGATCGTAGGCGAACGGACAGCGCGGATGGAACGCGCATCCCGTCGGCGGATGGATCGGATTGGGGATCTCGCCCTTGACCGCATCCCGTTCCCGGCCGGTCATGTCGAGGTCCGGGATCGCGTCGAGCAGCATGCGCGTATAGGGATGCTGCGGCGTGTTGAAGAGGTCGTCGGGTTTGGCGACCTCGACGAGGCTGCCGAGATACATCACCCCGATGCGCGTCGCCATGTGGCGGACGACGGCCAGGTCGTGGCTGATGAACAGGTAGGTGAGGCTGAATTCATCCTGGAGGTCGCGCATCAGGTTGAGGATCTGCGCCTGGACGGACACATCAAGCGCCGAGGTCGGCTCGTCGCAGACGATGAATTCCGGTTTCGAGGCGAGTGCCCGGGCAATGCAGATGCGCTGGCGTTGTCCGCCCGAGAATTCGTGCGGAAACTTGCGGCCGTCGCGCGGGTCGAGGCCGACCAGCTTGAGGAGTTCGCCCACGCGGCTGTCCACGTCCCGCTGCGGCACCAACGGTTCGAAGGCGCGGATCGGTTCGGCAATGATGCGGTCGACGCGCCAGCGTGGATTGAGGCTCGCATAGGGATCCTGAAAGATCATCTGGATGCGCCGGCGCAACGCCCTGACCTGTGACTTCTGCGCCGCGTCGGCCATATTGACGCCGTCGATGACGATGTTGCCGCCGCTTGTCGGCAAAAGGCCGACGACCATCTTTGCGACCGTCGACTTGCCCGATCCGGATTCGCCGACAAGTGCGAAGGTCTCGCCCTTTTCAATCGAGAAGGAGACGTTGCGGACAGCCTTCAGAAACTCCTTCTGGCCGCCCTCGATGAGGCGGTTGAGCCAGGGGCGCGAGACATCGAAGGTCCGTGACAGGTCGTCTACACTGACAAGGGCCGAGCCGGTCATGCCGCACCTCCACGGTTTTCGATCGTCTCTTCTTCATAAAGCCAGCAGGCCACCCGGGACTTGTCGACCGGAATCGGCGAGGGCCGCTCCAGGTGGCAGCGCGCAAAGGCCTTTTCGCACCGCGGATGAAAGGCGCATCCGGTGGGGATCGCATCGAGCCGCGGCATGGCGCCGGAAATCTGCACCAGCCGATCCGACTCACCGGCAAGATGCGGGATCGAGCCCATCAGGCCCTTCGTATAGGGATGGCGCGGATCCTTGACCACATCGCGCACCGGACCGAGTTCGGCAAGCCGGCCGGAATACATCACTGCGACCCGGTCCGCCGTCTCCGCGATCACGCCCATATCGTGGGTGATCAGCATAACGGCGACGCCGCGCTCGTTACAGAGCCGCTTCAGCACGGCGATGATCTGGGCTTGAACCGACACGTCGAGCGCGGTCGTCGGTTCATCGGCGATGACGAGTTCCGGTTCGGCCGCAAGCGCCAGCGCTATCACCACGCGTTGCCGCATGCCGCCGGAGAATTGGTGCGGATAGGCGTTGATCCGGGAGGCGGCTGCCGGAATGCCGACATCCTCAAGCAGCCCGATCGCCCGTTTTTCCGCCTCCTCCGACGAAACCGGCAGGTGCGTCAGGATGGTTTCGGTCAATTGCCGGCCGACCGTGTAGAGCGGATTCAGGCTGGTCAGCGGATCCTGGAAGATCATGCCGATCTTCTTGCCGCGCACGCGCCGCATGGCGTCGGGACCGAGATTGTCGATGCGCTGGTCGTGCAGATAGACCGCACCGCCGGAGATCCGGCCGGGCGGTTCCAGCAATCCGATGATGGCGCTGCCGGTGATCGACTTGCCGGCGCCGGATTCGCCGACGACACCGAGCACCTCGCCCTTCTGGATCTCGAAGGAAATGCCGTCGATGGCGCGCAGGATGCCGCGCCTCGTGGGGAATTCGACGTGCAGGTCGCGCACGGAGAGAACAATATCGGTCATCTGAGCTTCGGGTTCAGAGCGTCGCGCAGCCAATCGCCCAGCAGGTTGACTGCAAGGACGAGGACGGCAAGCGCGATGCCGGGGAAGATCGTGATCCACCATTCGCCGGAAAACAGGAAATCCTGGCCGATGCGGATGAGGGTGCCAAGCGACGGCTGGGTCGGGGGAATGCCCACGCCGAGAAACGACAGCGTCGCCTCGGTGATGATGGCAAGCGCCAGGTTGATCGTGGCGATCACCAGCACCGGCCCCATGACGTTGGGCAGCACGTGACGCAGCATGATGAGCAGCGGCGGAATGCCGATCAGACGCGCCGCCTGGACATATTCCTTGTTCTTTTCGACCAGCGTCGATGAGCGGACAGTGCGGGCATATTGCACCCAGAAGGACAGGCCGATCGAAAAGGTCAGCACCCAGAATGCGGCGGCTTCGCGATTGAAACCGTCGGAAAGCCCCCTAACCGTGCCGTCGATGAGCAAGGCAATCAGGATGGCCGGGAATGTCAGCTGCACATCGGCGATCCGCATGATGATCGTGTCGGTGGTACCACCGACATAGCCTGATAACAGGCCGAGCCCGATGCCGAGCACGGCAGCAAATGCGACGCTGGAAAATCCGATGGCCAGCGAGATCCGGGACCCGTACAAGATGGCGGAAAGAATGTCGCGCCCCTGGTCGTCGGTGCCGAGCAGATAGCGCGGATCGCCATCCGCGTCCCAGGCCGGCGGCAGGTAGGAATCCAGAATGTTGAGGCTGGCCAGATCGAACGGATTGTGAGGCGCGATCCACGGCGCAAGCAAAGCACCGAGAAAAAACGCCGCCGTTACGAAGGCGGCCGTCATTGTGACTTTCGATTGCCGGAACGAATAGAGCAGGTCGCTGTCCAGAATCCGGGTCAGAATGCCGCGCGGAGCCGGACCCGGCGCCATTGCGGCGGGAGCGGCACCCGGATCCCGAATCTCGCCGTCGACGCTCATTGGGCACCTCCGGTGATCCGGATCCGCGGATCCACAACGACGTAGAGAATATCGACGAGCAGATTGATCACCACGAACAGGAACGCGATCAGCAGCAGGTATGCCGCCATGATCGGGATATCGACCTCCTGCACCGATTGCAGGAACAACAGCCCCATACCGGGCCACTGGAACACGGTCTCGGTGATGATTGCAAAGGCGACGACCGAACCGAGTTGCAGGCCGGTGATCGTAATCACCGGAACCAGTGTGTTCTTCAGCGCGTGGCCGAAATGCACGGCCCGTTGCTTCAGCCCGCGGGCGCGGGCGAACTTGATGAAATCGGCGCGCAGCACCTCCATCATCTCCGAGCGCACCAGCCGCATGATCAGCGTCATCTGGAAGAGGCCGAGCGTGATCGCCGGCAGGATCAGCGCTTTCCAGCCGGACGCCGTCAATAGCCCGGTGCTCCAGAAGCCGAGGTCGACGACTTCGCCGCGCCCGAAACTCGGAAGCACCTGCAGGTTCACGGCAAAAATGAAAATCAGTAGGATGCCGATCAGGAAGGGCGGCAGCGAAATGCCCACCAGCGAGACCGAAAGGAACACCTTGGACAGCCACGAATCCCGGTGGAGCCCGGTATAGACGCCCATCGGAATGCCGACGAGGAGGGCGAACACGACCGACATCAGCGAAAGTTCCAGCGTGGCCGGCAGACGTTCGACAAGCAGTTCGGCAACCGGTCGCTTGAACTGGTAGGAAATACCGAAATCGCCCTGCGCCGCGCTGGTGATGAACCTCAGAAACTGGGTCAGCACCGGATCGTTCAGGCCGAGCCGTTCGCGCAGCGCTTCGCGTTGTTCCGGTGTCGTCTCGATCCCGACCATCTGGTTGACCGGATCGCCGACGAAGCGGAACATCAGGAACGCAATCAGCGCGACCACCACCATGACGATGACGGATTGCAGCATGCGGCGGATGACGAAAGCGGTCATGGACGGGAAGATCCCAAACTGTCGGGGCCCGGATCAAAATCCGGGCCCCGCAAACCGGTATCCGGTCAGTTCTTGGTGACGTAGTACATCATGAAGACGTTGTCGGCCCGCTGTGTGAGCTCGACGTTCGACGACACGCCCCAGGCGAGGCCCTGCTGGTGCAGCGGCACGTAGCCGACCTCGTCGTGGATGATGGTGAAGGCTTCCGCGATCATGGCATCGCGTTTCGTCGCGTCGTTTTCAGACAGCACCATCTTAGTCAGCTCGTCCACCCGGGCATTGCAATATCCGCCAAGGTTGAACGGACTGCCATCGCCGGCTTCGTTGCGGCAATTGATAAGGTTCGACAGGACGTTCCAGGAATCGAAGGACCCGGGGGTCCAGCCGAGCAGATAGAACGACGTGTCGAAGCCGCCGGATTGCAGGATCTTGGCGAAGTATTGCGCCTTCGGCTGGGCGTTCAGGTTCACCTTGATGCCGATCCGGGCGAGCATGGCGGCAACGGTCTGGCAGATCGCCTCGTCGTTGACGTAGCGGTCGTTCGGACAATCCATGCCGACTTCGAACCCGTCCGCATAACCCGCCTCGGCAAGCAGCGCCTTGGCCGCATCCGGATCGTAGTCGTAGCGGGAGAACTCTTCGCTGCGTGAAAACAGGAACGGCGAGATCATGATGGCCGACGGCGTCGAGAGCGTGCGCATCACCTTCTTGCTGATCGCGTCGACGTCGATGGCCTGATAGACGGCCTTGCGAACACGGACATCCTTGAACGGGTTCTTGCCCTTCACGTTGGAATACAGCAATTCGTCGCGCATCTGGTCCATGCCGAGGAAGATCGTGCGCAGTTCCGGACCGGTCATCGCCTGTGTCGTGGCATTGTCGTTGACGCGTTTGATGTCCTGCACCGGGATCGGATAGACCATGTCGAGCTCACCCGACAGCAGCGCCGCAACGCGTGTTGCGTCCTGGGCCACCGGCGTGAATTCCACGCTGGTCAGATTATGCTTCGGCGTATCCCACCAGGCATCGTTTTTGGTCAGGACCGTCTTGACGCCGGTTTCGTGGCTCGTCACCTGGAACGGCCCGGTGCCGTTGGCGTTCAGGCCCGCATGGTTCGGATTCTCATCCGATGCCGACGTGACCTTGCCTGCGGAATTGGCCTCCAGCCATTCCTTGTCCATGATGTACCACGTGTCCCACTCGTAGTGCAGGATCGGGTTGGGTCCGGGCAGCACGAAATCGACCGTGTAATCGTCGACCTTCTCGACCTTCACTTCCGGTGCGATCCGGGTCTTCAGGTCGGATTCGGCCGACCGGACACGGTCGGCGGAGAAAACCACGTCATCGGCGGTGAAATCGTTGCCGTTGTGAAACTTGACACCCTGGCGCAGGTAGAAGCGCCAGCGGGTCGGTTCAATGATCTCCCAGCGCTCGGCCAGCGCAGGCTGAATGTCGAGATCGGGGCCGCGTCGGGTCAGGCCCTCGTAGACATTGCCGAGCGTTCCCAACGTGAATGTTTCATTGAGACTGTAGGGATCGAGCAGCTTTAGCGTGCCCTGAAATGCGAATTTCAACGTTTTGGCCGACGCCGGCATGGCCGTGACCATGGCGAGCGCAAAAGCGGCGAGTGCCGCCGAACGAACCTTCATGAGATAAGGTCTCCCTTTTTTGTTTGTGCGCAGGCCACCTTCCGCCTGCGTTCCACGAAGCTTGCCACGAACAACGTTCGCCCGTCCACATATCGGCGAGCATGGGCGATCGGTTCGTGTTTGAACTGGAAATACAAACGGGCGAGGCAAGCCGGCCGGAAACCGCGACGCGGTTTCGACGCTCTGGTCTGCGACACGGACTCTGTCCCCCTTCCGTCACTCGGTTGCCGGACGCCATTGTTCCCCGAGCGTCTCGGCAAAAGTTCCATATCAGCATTCCCGACGACTGAGAACCGACAATCAGCGGTTGGGCAAACTGCCGGTCGGGCCGTCAATGACTGAGATGGGCAATCAGGCCACGCACGAAGGTTTCGCCGGCCGCGATCTGGTCGAGGGCGATGAACTCGTCGGCCTGGTGAGCCTGATCGATCGAGCCCGGACCGCAGATCACGACGGAATAGCCGACTTCCTCAAACTGGCCGGCTTCCGTGGCATAGGCCACGCCGTTAATGGCGTTGTCGCCGGTCAGGCGGCGCGTCAACGCCTCGGCCTCGCCGCCGGATTTGCCGCCGAGCCCGGGAACCGCATTGATGTCCTTGATGGAAATGCCGGTCTCGGGCACGACCGCCTGCATGGCGGGTTCGACATGCGCGCGGATATGCTGTTCGAAGCGGTCGAGATAATCCTTCGGGTCTTCGCCGGTGACTGCCCGGATATCGCAGCTGAACCACGCATCCTGCGCCACGATGTTGCCGGCGGTGCCGCCCTGCACAATGCCGCAATGCAGGGTCGTATAGGCCGGGTCGAAAACCGATTCCGCCGGGGCGCGCGCGGCATTTTCCTGCATCATGTCATCGAGTTTGGCGATCAGTCGCGCGGCGATCGTCACCGCCGACACGCCTTGCGGACACAGGCTCGAATGCACGGAATGGCCGCGCACATGCGTATCGAAGCCCATAATGCCCTTTTGCTCGGTCACCACTTTGTAGAGCGTCGGCTCTCCGACGATGACCGCCCTTGGCATCGGCACGGTCTTTACCATTTCGGCGATCATGGCCGGCGCACCGAGACAGCCGATTTCCTCGTCGCAGGACAGCGCGAAATGGATCGGGTGCTTGAGGTCGGCCGCCAGCATTTCCGGCAGAAGGGCGAGGTTGATGGCGCTGAAACCCTTCATGTCGCAGGTGCCGCGTCCATAAAGCTTGTCGCCCTTTAGCGTCAGCGCGAACGGATCGGTCGACCAGTCCTGTCCGTCGACCGGCACGACATCGGTATGACCGGAGAGCACGACGCCGCCTTCCACGTTCGGTCCGACGCTCGCGTAGAGATTGCCCTTGCGGCCGCCCTCGAACGGCACGATCGTGCTCTCTATCCCGTGCTCGGCGAGATAATCGCGCACGAAATGGATGATATCGAGATTGGATTCCCGCGAAACGGTCGGAAAGCCGACCAGTTTTTCAAGCATGTCGCGGGAGGAATAGGTCGTGGCCATGGCGCTGGGCTCCGTTGTGCGAGCGGTTGTTACGCAATCCGCAGGCGGGACGCGTCGCTGCCGGTTTCGGGATCCGATGACAAGTCATCCTCCAGGATCGACGGACTTTCAAGACTAAACACCTTCAACGCCGTTTCGCGGCCCCTGACGCTGATATGCCGGACCAGCGCCTCGTCCTCTGTCAAGCCCGCAGACCGCCACACATCGGAAGACACGGCCAGCATGCCGCCCAGTTCCTTGGTGGCGGCTTCAAGCCGGCTTGCCGTATTGACCGTGTCGCCGAGCGCGGTCAGGTTGCCCGTGCCGCCATGACTGCCGGCGGCGCCGATGCGACCGAGGATCGCCGGGCCGGCATGGATGCCGATGCCGATCCGCAAGGGTTCGTCAAGGTGGTCGGCCAGTTCCTGGTTCAGGATCTGCAATTCCCGCTCCATGGCGATCGCGGCGCGCAAGGCGTTCCGGCATCCCTCCTTGCGGCCGACGCTGATCCCGAACAGCGCCATGATGCCGTCGCCGATATATTTGTCGACATGTCCGCCCGCGTCTTCGATCGCCGTACTCATGCGCTCCAGATACCGGTTGAGAAAGAACACGACATCGTAGGACAGGCGCTTTTCGGAAATGCCGGTGAAGTTGCGGATGTCGACGAACATGACGGCGATCTGCTGTTCCACGCCCCAATGATAGGCGTCCACGGACCGACCCGGCTTCAGCGCGGCATCGCGGATCGGCAAAAGCGGCCGGACATTGAGGTCGGTGCGCGGACGGATCTGGCAGGCAAGCCGTACGTCGTTGTCGGCGCCGACCCGGCGCAGCACGTCGCATTCGTGCTCGCTCGGCGGTTCCAGCGCGTCCGCCCCTTCAAGCACCCGCACCCGGCAGGTCGAGCAGCGCGCCCGCCCGCCGCAGACCGAGGTGTGCGGGATGTCGTTGATGCGGCTGATTTCCAGAAGCGTCGGGCCGGGCGCCGCACGCACCACGATCTGGCCCGGATATTCCACGCTGATCGTGCGCCGGATCCGCTGATAGGCAAGACGGCCGAGCACGAAAACAGCGACCACGCCCAAGAGGCCCAGAAGTCCCATGTTTATCGTCTCGATGATCGGCGCGGCCCATTGCAATTGCTCGCGCGTGAACCGACCATCCGCCTCGCCGGCCAGATGCAACCGGCGGGCGGCTTCGATCCAGCCCCAAAGCGAAAGCAGCGGCACGGCAAGCGCCAGTCCACCGAAGACGGGCAGAAGCCGGTCATACCAGGGGCGACCTGAAAGCCAGAAGTGCAGGCCGATCATCGCATGCACCCAGACGAGCACCAGGAGCAGCGACTGGTCGAAGGCGAGCCCCGGCCACAGCACTGACAATTCGAACGTATAGGTGTCGTTCAATCCGAATTGTGCGTTGAGAGCACGGGTCCCGATGACATGCGGGATCAACAGGTAGGGAATGGCCAGACCGAGCAGCAATTGGGCCCACTCCCACCAGTGCATCCGCAGCGAGGCGCGGCGCGCAGTCTTCCACAGCGCCAGAACGACATGCAGGATCAGCGCGGCATAAAGCAGCAGATTGATCGGCGGAAAGCGCCAGAAGCCGCGGCGCACATCTTGCACCGTCTCCATCAGGTCGACGGAGACGATCCCGAGCGCATGGTTGAGGAAGTGCGTGAGCGCGAAGGCGAACAGCACCAATCCGGACCCGAGACGCAGCGACTGCCCCCAGTCGCCCGCCTTCGGCACGATCCATCGAAAACCTGTTGCCATCCCATCACCGGTGTCGATGCGCCGATTCGCCCCCGCGTGATGTATACTATCCACGGCACCGGATTTTGAGCCGGTCGTCCGATTTATTTTGCCGCGTCGCCGGTCATGGCCTCACGGATCTGGCGACCAGAGGCGAGACAAAGCAAACGCTTCCATATCGCGGCAAAGGTCGATGAAGGCCCGCGCCGCGTGCTCGATGGATTGCTCGCCTTTTTCCGCGCTCGCGTTGGATGCATCGCCGACGGTGCCGGCAACGTTGAGATCCTGCGCCTTCCATCCGAACTGGATGGGCCCGTGCGCCCGCAAATGCTTGAATTCCTGAAGAAAGTTCAATTGCGTGGACTTGAAATCCTTAGCCTTGTCCATGTGCACCAGGTCCGGCCGCGCGGCGAGCATGATCGAGGTCTCCACATCACCGCCGTGAATCCCGTAGGTCGATTCATGCGCCGGGAACAGGCCGTCAGGCTGGCCGAACCGGGCCCAGGCCGTCGACACGGCCAGCATGTCGTGCCGGACGCGGAGGTCGCGCGCGACGATGTCCATGATCGGCACATTGCCGCCATGCGAGGTGATGATCAGCAGTTTCTTGACACCCGCTCGGTTGACGCTGTCGCCGATCTCGATCCAGGCCCGCGTGACGGTGTCCCACGACAGGGTCAGCGTGCCGGGCGACGAGATATGTTCGTTCGACTTGCCGACCGGCTGGATCGGCAGGAAGGTGACCCCGAGGTCATCCGGCAAAAGCTCCACGACCCTGGCGATGCATGCCTCGGCAATTGCGGTATCGGTTGCCACCGGCAGATGCGGCCCGTGCTGTTCAATGGCGGCGATCGGCAGGACCGCGATGGTGCGCTCCGGATCGAGCGCCTGGAAATCGACGGTCGTCATGTCCTGCCAATAGGGTTTCGGAAGCATGGGCCTGCCTTGTGATGCGTGGACGGGAGCGCGGTCGGGACGGCTTATAGCGCCTGTGCCGACCGATTTGAAACCCTTGCAAGCGGCGCGGATGGATCAGAGCGCCTCGAGAAAGGCTTTGGCCGCGGCACCGTGCTCGGCGCGCAATTGCCGGACATCGAGCGCGACCGGACGCCGGTCCACGACACGCCATTCGCCGCCGACCATGACCCAGTCGGCCGCGTGGGCCCCGCACAGCACAAGCGCGGCCAGCGGATCGCCGGCCCCGGAAAAGCGAAGCTCGTCGAGACCATAGAGCGCCAGGTCGGCCTGTTTTCCAACGGCGATCGTGCCTATATCGGACCGCCCGAGGCAGGCGGCCGAGCCTTCGGTGGCCCAGCGCAGCGCATCGAAATGGGTGATCTCCGCCGCATTGTAGGTCAGCCGGTTGATCATCAACGCGTGGCGCACGCCTTCCATCAGGTTGGAATTGTCGTTCGACGCCGATCCGTCGACGCCGAGACCGACGGGCGCCCCGGCGCCTTCCAGTTCCCGTGTCCGGCACTGTCCGGATGCCAGCACCATGTTCGATGTCGGACAATGGCACACCCCGACGCCGTGGGCGCCGAGCCGTTTCACTTCGTCGTCGTTGAAGTGAATGCCGTGCGCCAACCAGGCCCGGGGCGTCATCCAGCCCACCTCTTCCAGATAATCGACGGGCCGGTAGCCGAAATGTTCGAGGCAATAGGCGTTTTCGTCGAGGGTCTCGCCAAGGTGGGTGTGCAATTGACAGCCGAACCGGTCGGCAAGATCTGCGGACTGCGTCATCAGCGACTTCGACACGGTGAACGGAGCGCACGGCGCCAATGCCACCTGCAGGAAGGCGCCGTCCGACGGGTCGTGATAGGTGGAAAGCACCCGTTCGCAATCCGCAAGGATCGTATCCTCGTCCTGCACGATCGTCTCCGGCGGCAGGCCGCCGTCGGCGACGCTAAGGCTCATCGAGCCGCGGGTCAGCGTCATGCGCATGCCGAGCCGCTGTGCTTCCTCGGCCTGGATGTCCATGGCGGCGTCGAGGCCGTCCGGAAACAGATAATGGTGGTCGGACACCGTCGTGCAGCCCGACATCAGCAATTCCGTCAGCGCCAGACGTGTCGCGAGCCGGAACGCGTCCGGCGTCACGTGCCGCGCCCAGATCGGATAAAGCGCCTGCAGCCAGGGAAACAATTCCTTGTTGATTGCTTCCGGATGCGCCCGTGTCAGCGTCTGGAAGAAGTGGTGATGGGTGTTGATGAGCCCCGGCAGCACGACCAGCGCCGAAGCGTCGAACACCGCCCGGATCGGTGTTTCCGGTTCCTTGCCCGCAGCGACCAGTTCGACGATGCGCCCGTCCGCGACGACAAGGCCGCCATCGGCGCCGTCGGCGAGAATGGCGAGCGGGTTTTTGATCCAGAGCACGGCGGGGTCCATCGGTCTGTGGCGGGACCGTGCACTATGGCATGTCTGCGATACAGGGAAACCGGTTTTCCGATGTTGGGTGGATCAGTCCAGTCTACACCACGTTAAACCGGTAAAGAGGGATGCGAGTCACTCTGCACCGCCGAAGACCCGGTGCCCCGTTGGTTGAGGGTTTTCAAGAACTCCGCCTGGCAAGGATCCACCAGTTGCCTATGACAGCTGGTAAAAACAGCACGGTTACTCTCAACGCCGCCGCTTCAGGGCTCACAACAGGATCGTCGGGATGATCCGTGTACCATGTGAACTTTGGCATCAATTCGCCTTGAAAGTAGATCAAAACCAGGAAAAGCGGGACAGAAACAAGTAACGGCCACAAAAGAACACGCCCCCATACGGCAACGGAAAATGATGTAATCGCCGCCAATGCTACGAGTGCAATAAGACACTGAAAAAATGAGAAAAAGATCCCAATGAACACTGTATGAAGGGGCACCGCGAGCAGTGCATGGGAAAGCGGCCGATGCGGATTATCGGCAACGACATCCGTCCAGAATATATCCCATGCAATGATTAGGAAGACCGTCAGCATGTTGATGCCGAATCCCAGGCCGAAGGAGAGTGCAAAAACACCTCCAGGCGTCCGGAGGCGCGTCTTCTCGATCGATGGGTTCACGGATTTCTGCAACATGCGTGTTCTCAATAAAGACTCAGGACGAAACAACGCCGTATCTGCAATCAATCCGCCGACACTTTCAACTTATTCGGTCAACTTGTAGCTACGATCGTTATCCACCCTCGACCTGAACCCGCGCATAAGGATGGCCGTAGACGCTATAGGCCAGCCAGGTCGGCTCGCGCGCCTCTTTCGCCGCAAGGCGCGCATCGCGGGTCGCCTCCGTCACGGTTTTGCCGGCTAAAAGCGTGTCGTAAAACACCTGCGCGAAGGTCAGAGCCGTGTCGTCACCGACCGACCACAACGTGCTGATGAAAAGCCCCGCGCCGCGGTCGACGAAGGTTTCCGCCAAGCCTCCGGTGCCCGTGAGTGTCGTGCCGGTCGCGGCCGCCTGGCAGGCATTGACGAAGACGATCGGCATCGCGCCGTCGTCGCCTTTCAGGCGTGCCCGGTAGCGCACGTCGTTGATGCTGACGCTGTCCGTGCTGAAACTGTTGTCCGCCCGCTTTTCGCCGGTCATCAGGAGGGCCGCTTTCCAGATCGCATCGGCGGTCGCCTTGCCATGGCAGGCAAAATGCAACAGGTCGATGGATGTCTCGCCACCCAGCGCGGCGACCACGTCCTGGCGCGTGGCCGGGATTGCGCTCGCCCCGAAACGGTCGACCAGAAGGTCCGCTTCGCGGGCCGCGCCGCGCAGCTTGAGCCGCGGATTGGCATAATCGGGAATGACGTAGCGGGCATTGCCCGGCCGGATTTTCAGCGTGGCCGGCGGCCAGTAGAAATTGTCGACCCAGCGCACCAGACCTAGTTCGCCGAGAAACCGGGAACCGGGCGCGATGCTGTGCGTATCGTCGATGATGTGCAGGATTTCCCACGGGATCGACGGTTCCTGCGAGATGACTTCGATGCTGCCGATCTGGTCCTTGTATTTCCAGATTTCCTGCTTGATGACGTCTGGCACCAGTTCGTCGTACATCATCGCGCCATAGGATTCGATCTCGCCGATGAACGACGCGAATTCCTTGGTGCTGCGCCCCCATTCTCCCTCGATGCGCTCGTAGAAATCCGCGATCACAGCCTCCTTGGCCCGGCCGACTTCGCGCACTTCGTTGCGTTGGCCGAACGGCAGGTCGCGTGACTGCATGATGTAGCGCAGCCGCAAGTGCCCGGTGGCGGTGCTGTCTTCGATGATGCGCACTTCGATGCTGGCCTTTTCGGGCTGCGTCGAGATCGCGAGACCGCCGGCGCGCGCCTTGCCTCCCAGAGCGACGAAGCTCGGCTGCAGGACAAGCCGGGTGAGCCGGCGCGGCCCCTGGCGGGCATCGACATGGATCTCGGCCGGTCCGGCCTTGCTGCCCCGGACCCGGAAATCGTAATGCTCCGGATGCCCGGCATCGGGAATCCGGATGTCGGTTTTTGCCTCAGAAACCACCTCGCAGTTTGCCCGCGCATGCACTTCGAGCGTGATCGGCTGGCCGGTCCGGGCGATACCGCTGCCTTCGGCCGCACCCGGTCCGGCGACGAGCCCGATCTGCTCGCGAGAAACCGTGACGGTCAGCTCGACGTCCTGGCCGAGCGGCGCGGTTTCATCCATTTCCGCGCCGAAATGACAGCGCACTTCCGTCTCCGCCGACGGGTCGCCGCCGGCAGAGGGCGGCGGTGCGGCTTCTTCTTCCTCGCCGAGCACCTGTTCGGCCGGCGATTTGACGATGTCGAAGTCTTCCGACAGCAACTCCTC
>JANQQB010000113.1 GCA_028285165.1 Rhodobiaceae bacterium | reverse complement strand
AAAAGTCCAAGAACATGAAGGTCGAGGTTAAGGGTGCGCTGCCCGAGGGCATCACCGCCAAGGACATCATCCTGGCGATCATCGGCGAGATCGGCACGGCCGGCGGCACCGGCCATGTCATGGAATATGCCGGTGAGGCGATCCGCGCTCTGTCGATGGAAGGCCGCATGACGGTCTGCAACATGTCGATCGAGGGCGGGGCGCGTGCCGGCCTGATCGCGCCGGACGAAAAGACCTTCGCCTATCTGAAGGACCGGCCGAAAACGCCGAAAGGCGCCGATTGGGATGCGGCGATGCGGTATTGGGAGAAACTGAGTTCCGATGACGGCGCGGCCTTCGATCAGGAAGTTCGGCTCGATGCGGCCAGCCTGCCGCCGATCGTCACCTGGGGATCGTCGCCGGAAGACGTCGTTTCGGTGACCGGCGCGGTGCCGAACCCGGACGAGATCGAAGACGAAAACCGGCGCGCCTCGAAATGGCGGGCGCTCGGCTATATGGGACTGGAACCCGGCACGAAGATCACCGATATCGCGGTCGATCGCGTGTTCATCGGCTCGTGCACGAATGGACGCATCGAAGACCTGAGGGCTGCGGCCAAAGTGGTCGAAGGCAAGGCCGTCAAGGAAAGCGTCAACGCCATGATCGTGCCGGGGTCGGGCCTCGTCAAACAGCAGGCAGAAGCGGAAGGCCTCGACAAGGTGTTTACCTCAGCCGGCTTCGAATGGCGCGAACCGGGCTGTTCCATGTGCCTTGCCATGAACGCCGACAAACTGGCGCCGGAAGAACGCTGCGCGTCCACGTCGAACCGCAATTTTGAAGGCCGCCAGGGTTTCAAGGGGCGCACCCACTTGGTGTCGCCGTCCATGGCGGCCGCCGCTGCAATCGCCGGGCATTTTGTCGACATTCGCGATTGGGGCCACTGAACCTTGGCGCGCAAGCTGGTGTCGTCCGGCTCGCCGTTCGAGGCGGAAGCCGGCTATTCACGAGCCGTTGCGGACGGCGACTGGTGTTTCGTGGCGGGTACGACCGGTTACGATTATGCCACCATGACCATGCCGGACGACGTGGTCGACCAGACCAGAAACGCGCTGGCGACCATCGAAAAGGCCCTGTCGGAGGCGGGATTTTCGCTGAAGGACGTGGTCCGGGCTCGGTATTACGTGACCGACCGGGCCTATGTGTCGGAGGTCTTCCCGGTGCTCGGGGCGGCCTTTGGCGATATCCGTCCGGCGGCGACGATGATCGTGTGCGACCTCAACACGCCGGAAATGAAGATCGAGATCGAGGTCACCGCGAAGCGCACGCAAATGTGACGGCAGCGGACGCGGTGTCCGGTTTGACTGCCGGTTCGAGCCGTCCATAATCAGCGTTGAAACAGGTGAAAGGGCGCCGTTGCCATGACCGCCTTCGCTGAAACCGCCGCTCCGGAATCCCTGCCGGTCTGGGCTCAGGATTCACGGGGGTTGTTCGCCAACACCGATATGTTGGCGATCGGCTTCACCCTGCTCGTGGTGATGGCGGTCAAGCTGCTGGCGTCGTTTTTCAAGCGGCGTCCCGACGTAGACTGACGTCGTCAGACATCGGCGCTTTCCTAAATTTCTGTTTCAGTTTCAGCGAGATAGACCGTTTGCGTGAACGGCCGGTCCTGCAGGGGATTGTGGAACGTGACCGGTTCTGCGCGGGCGGTGGCGAAAACGCCGGCCAGCCGTTCGGTGAAAGCCGGGTCCGGCGGCTCGTCGGACCACAGACCGAAAACGCCGCCGGGTTTCAGGTGACCGGCAAGCCGTTGCAGGGCGTCGGGCCGATAGAAATCCGCGTTGCCCTTTGCCAGATGGGCGCGGGGCGAATGGTCGATATCGACCAGAATCGCGTCAAACCGGCGTCCGGGTCGGTCCGGATCGAAGCCGTCGGACGATCCGGCCAGCGCAAAAAAGTCGCCATGCAGAAAGCGGCATCGGGGATCCGCGACAAGATCGTCGCCGAGCGGCAAGAGCCCCGTTTCGTGCCATTCAATGACGGCATCGAGCGCGTCGACCACGAGCAGCGAGCCGACACGCGCGCTGTTCAGGACAGCGCGGGCCGTATAGCCGAGCCCGAGACCGCCGACCACGACGTCCAGATCGGTCCCGGGCAGATCGGCCAGTCCAAGGTCGGCCAGAGCGACTTCGGATTCGATGAACAGGCTCGACATCAGGTGCTCGTCGCCGAGCTTGATCTCGAAGACATCGACCCCGAGCGCCAGGACATGGCGCCGGCGCAGGGTCAGAGGGCCGAGCGGGGTCGGGCGGTAATCGAGTTCTTCGAACAGTCGGCTCATGGTTCCGGGTGCACGCGGCGGCAGGATCAATGGTTAGGCTAGCATAGGCCGCCTTGTTTCGCGACGAAGGGCCGCCATATGTCAGCGGCGTAACCATGGGCTCAAAAAGAGCGGGACACCGGAACATTGGCGATCGATCCCGAGCCGGCCGTTGGTGCCGATCCCGTGCGCCCGCCTCGACGGCGGCTCAAACGGCTATTCCTGGTCGTAGCCGCCGGTATTCTCGCCGCTGGTCTGGGAGCATGGTGGCAGGCTCCCTATTTGCCGAGGTTGATGGTCGAAGGGTTTCCCGCACCGATCCTGCCTGCCAGCGGATCGTTCGCAGCCCTGAAAGGGTCGGAGCGAGAGAGTGTCGGGCCATCCGCCCACCCGGCGCCGATCACCGTACTGGGAGCCTGGTCCGGGGATCTGTTTGCCGCAAGCGGCGGCCGGGCCTTGCTGGCCTTTCGCGGCGAACGCCTCGTGCTGG
>JANQQB010000110.1 GCA_028285165.1 Rhodobiaceae bacterium | reverse complement strand
CGCTGCGCTGTTTGCCTCGCCGAACGACCTGATCTGGCACATCAAATGGGTCAATCTAACCACACAATGCTCTAGGAGTTAGCGCAATGGCCCATGCTGCAACCCCGCATTCCCCCGGACCCTCCGACGCCGCCGGCGAGGCGATCCAGGTTTCAGGCGTCTGGAAGATTTTCGGCGATAATGCCGATGTCGCGCTTCAGGACATTCAGGCGAACGGGATCACAAAACGGGAAGTCCTCGAAAAACACAATTGTGTCGTCGGTGTCGCGGATGTCAGCTTCAACGTGCAAAGAGGCGAAATCTTCTGCGTGATGGGCCTGTCCGGCAGCGGCAAGTCGACACTCGTCCGTCACATAAACCGATTGCTGGAGCCGACCGCCGGCCAGATTTTTGTCGACGGCCAGGACGTCATGTCGCTGCAGCAGGAAGCGCTGCAGCACTTCCGCAACACACACATCGCCATGGTGTTTCAGAACTTTGCGCTGATGCCGCATCGCTCGGTTCTGGACAACATCGCCATGCCGCTGGAAATCCGCGGCCTCAACAAGAATCAGCGCATGGAGGTTGCGGAAAAGACCCTGGCCCTCGTCGAATTGACCGGTTGGGGCAACAAGTTCGCCCATGAATTGTCTGGCGGCATGCAGCAACGGGTCGGGCTCGCCCGGGCGCTTGCGGCCGATCCGGAAGTGCTTCTGATGGATGAGCCCTTCAGCGCGCTCGATCCGCTGATCCGCCGGCAATTGCAGAACGAATTCATGCGGCTGGCCTCCATCATGAAGAAGACGACGGTCTTCATCACGCACGATCTCGACGAGGCGGTTCGGATCGGCGACCGCATCGCCATCATGCGGGACGGGCGTGTGGTGCAGATCGGTACGCCGGAGGACATCGTCATGCATCCGGCCGACGACTACGTTGCCGATTTTGTCGCCGGCATTTCCCGCCTGAAAGTCGTTCGCGCCCACGCGATCATGCAGACGCGCGAGGCCTATGAAGCCCGATCCGGTCCATTGCCGGACGATGCGCCGACATTCGACGAACAGGTCAATCTGAGCGCGTTGATTACGGCCGCGATCGATTCCGACAAACCGGCTGCGATCACGGACGGCGACGGAAGCGTTGTCGGGGTCGTCACCCGCGCGGACCTCCTTAAAACGGTTATCGAAGGTACGGAAACGTCATGACCGCACACGAAAAACCGCAGAGCCTTCTTGAAGATGTCGCGACCGTTGAAAACCGCGACGATCTGATCGCCACTTTTGTGGGATCGAACCCGGATTATTATCGCGGCCAGTTTCAGAACATCGGCGCCAAGTCTGGTTTCTCCTGGACGTTCAACGCTGCCGCCGCTCTGCTCGGGCCGATCTGGTTCGGCATGCGCGGTCTCTGGAACTGGGGGCTCGCATTCGTCATTCTGGAGACTTTCGCGCTGGTTCAGATCGCGCGCGGCTTGTTTGGAGACCTGGGAGCCGAAGCCCGCGCGCAGATCGAGCAGGTCGAAGGGACGCTCGCGCTTCGAAAGGAACAATTGGCGGCGGCAATCGAAAGAGAGGCACCCAATGTCGAAGCTTTCGAACGATTTATCACGTCCCTGGAAGCTGCGATCGCCGGTTTTGAACTGGAAGCGCAGCAGGCGGAAGCCTCGGCGATATGGGTGGCGCTGTTCGGTCTCGCCGTCCTGATCGTGGTCAAGATCGGGCAGGGGATCATGGCCAACCCGGTGCTGGAAAGCCGGTTTTCCGAATGGTTGTCCGACCGGACCATCGCTGCGGGTCTGGACCAGTCCCGGCTCGCCCTCAGCGCCTGTTTCGTCCTGCTGATCTTTGCCGCGAGCATCGTGCATTTCGCCTTTCCCGGCAAAGCGCCGGCGCTTGCGGATTTCCCGACCGAGGACGTCTATCGCCGAACCATGATCACCTGGGTCGAGGCGTTCTTCAATTTCATCATCCTGCAAGGCGAATGGTTTTTCGATCTCATCACATACGGAATCCGGACGGTTCTGGACGCGCTGGAACTGGTGTTCGTGGAAACGCCGTGGATCGTCGTGGCGAGCTTCATCATTTTGTTGACCGGACTGGCCGCCGGGACGCGCGCCGCCATCTTTGCCGGCGCGTTCCTCGCCTATATGGGCGTGCTTGGCTTCTGGGAAAAAGCGATGACCACGCTGGCCCTGCTCGGCACGGCGGCCTGTATCAGCATCGTCATCGGCATTCCGCTTGGCATGTTCTGCGCGCGCCGGCCGCGACTCTATTCGGTCGTCCGTCCGATCATGGATTTCATGCAGACGATGCCCGCGTTCGTGTTCATGATTCCGGTCATCGCGTTTTTCGGCACCGGCAAGCCGGCCGCCGTCGTGACGACGATGATCTTCGGGGGAACGCCTGTTGTGCGGCTTACGGTCCTTGGATTGCGCGGCGTGCCGGAGACGATCCGCGAAGCCGCCATCGCCTATGGCGGGTCGAAATGGTACTTGCTCACGAAGGTCGATCTGCCGCTTGCGGCGCCGTCTATCCTTGCCGGCATCAACCAGACGATCATGCTTAGTCTGGCCATGGTCGTGGTGGCGTCGCTGATCGGTGCCAAGGGCCTGGGAGAGGACGTGCTGGAGGCTCTGCAATACGCATCGGTCGGGCAGGGCATCCTGGCGGGCTTTGCCATCCTGTTCTGTGCCATGATCCTGGACCGGGTGGTTCAGGGGCGCAGGAGCTGACGAAGCGGAAAAGCGGGTAGGGCGGTGCTTTCAGCGTCCTACCCGGTCTGGGCCGACAGCGTGTCGATCTGGTTCAACAGTCCCTCATAGTCGGGACTGTCGGGCGCGGCGTAGTTGAAATTCTTGAACAGGCCCGTCAGCCGCGTGAAATAATCCCGCGCAGCCTCCTTGGTCTCGAAGCCGTAAGGCCGGGTCACAAGGTCGTGCACCTTGCGGAACGCCAGGATCTGGCGCTTCAGTGGGGCGGAGACGTCGACGGCATCGAACGCGTCCTGCTGCAAGTAGACCATGTCGACGAATTGCGCTTTCTGGAATGTCAGGAAGTCGTCCATGGTCACACCTTCCTCGCCCGTCACCTGCATCATCTGATTGACGGCCTCGCCGTCGCGCAACAGATCCTGCATGGCCTTGACCCGTGTCGTCCAGCCGGCCTCCATGTGCTCGTCGAACCACGGGGCGAGCTGGTCCAGATAGCGCGACCAGGACATCAGCGGGTCGACGGCCGGGTAGAATCGCTTGTAGGCCCGATCGGCGGACAGGCCGAGGAAACACTTGACCGTCGACAAGGTCGACTGGGTGACCGGTTCGTCGAAATTGCCGCCGGCCGGCGACACCGTGCCGATGATCGTCAGGCTGCCGAAATCGCCGTCATTGGTCTCAATCACGCCGGCGCGTTCGTAAACGCCCTTGATGGAGGATTCCAGATAGGCCGGGAATCCCTCTTCGCCGGGGATTTCCTCGAGCCGGCCGGAGGTTTCGCGCATGGCCTGGGCCCAGCGCGATGTGGAATCCGCGATCAACAACACTTCGCAGCCCATCTGGCGGTAATATTCGCCGAGCGTAATGCCGGTGAAGATCGACGCCTCGCGCGCGGCGACCGGCATGGAAGAGGTGTTGCAGATGATGATCGTGCGGTCCATCAGGCTGCCGCCGGTCGTCGGATCGCTCAGTTTGGGAAACTCGTTGATGGTCTCCACGACCTCGCCGGCGCGTTCACCGCAGGCGACGACGATGACGACGTCGACCGTCGAATAGCGCGAGATCAGGTTCTGCAGCACGGTCTTGCCGGCGCCGAACGGGCCGGGAATGCAGGCCATCCCGCCGCGTGCGATCGGAAAGAACGTATCGATCAGGCGCTGGGTCGTCAGCACCGGTTCGTTCGGAAAATGGCGCTTGGACAGGCGGCGTTTCAGGAGATCGGCGGCGAGCGGCATGCGTACCGGCCACTTCTGGGCCAGGGTTACCGGGCGTTCGCGGCCGCCCTTGTCGGCAAGTCGGGCAACCATCTGGTGGACGTGGAACGAGCCCTCCTGGATCCAGGCAACCCGATAATGGCCCTGCCAGTCGAAGGGCACCATGATCTTGTGTTTGAAGCGGCCCTCCTGGACCGTGCCGAGCGTGTCGCCGGCGGCGACCTCGTCGCCGGTCTTGACGGTCGGGACGAACGACCATTTCGTGGTCGTTTCGAGCGCCGGGACATCGGCGCCGCGCGGCAGGAAGGTGCCGTAATTGAGCGCCACCTTGGGCAGCGGCGCCTGCAGGCCGTCATAGACCTGGCCGAGCAGTCCGGGCCCGAGTTCCACCGACAGCATGGCGCCCGATTGTTCGACCGCGTCGCCGACGGCAACGCCGCGCGTGCTTTCGTAGACCTGGGCGTCGGCGGTGTTGCCGCGGACCCGGAGGACCTCGGCTTTCAGACGTTCGTGTTCGCCGCGTTCGTTGACGTCGCCCGGCACGATGTAGACGACTTCGTTCTTGACGATGGGTGAGGCGGACCCATCCGCGGCATCGATGGTCTCGATCTCCACAAGGTCATCCTGGACCGCCACGATACGGGCTGTCGGGGCGTTGGATTCGGCGGAAACGGCTTTCGGTGCGGTATCGGCGGCCATTACGCCTCTCCTTCAAACGACAGGGATGCATAGCCGGCCAGACCGGCCTCCGTCAGATCCTCGAAGCGCCGGACGGCGGCATGGGCATTCGCCCGGGCCCAGCGGTCGAAGATGTTCCATTTCAATACGTAGATGACGACCGCTTCGAGGTCGAAGGTGTGGCGGTCGCCATAGCGTTGCAGCAAGGTGTGGGAGCGCCGCAGGATCAGCCTTTCCAGGCCGACGGCGTCGCCGGACTCCAGCAGTCCGGCGGCTTCGCGCAGCCAGGGCAGGGTGCCGGCGAGCCCGAAGGCCGGGTCGTTCCAGTGCCGGACGATGTGTCCGGTCCAGCGTCCGAACCCCCAG
>JANQQB010000098.1 GCA_028285165.1 Rhodobiaceae bacterium | reverse complement strand
CCACATCGGTGTGCCCGGCAAACATCAGATGCGGACCGTCGCCGCCGAGCCGGGCATAGAGATTTTCGATATCGGGCGTTCCGGATTCCGAAAACACCGGCCGCTCCACCTGAAAGCCAAGCGGCGTGAGCGCCTGCTCCAGCACCGTCAGCGCCCCGCCTTCGTCAGGCGTGACGGAGGGGCAGCGGATGAGCGCGGCGAGCAGGGCTTGCGGATCAGTGGTCATGGCCCTGATCTAACCGAAGCCGGGACCCGTGTCACCGCCATTGCCTGATCGCTTTTTGGCGCTTTGGCATTCGCGCTTTTGTGACGCCGCTCGCGGGTTCAACATGTTTGTGATCGCCTTAGTGCGTTGATCACGAAGTGTTTTTTCAATCAGCAGCCGATCAGGACGATGTCCGTGATCACGCACTGGCCGCGATCACTTGACCGGGACGTTAATTGAATCGGCCGATCGCACGCACCAATTCCGGATCATCACGGGCGGCAGTCATCCGTTCATCCATCGCACCCTCCCGGCGAACACCACCGGATCGACTGCCGCCAAACCAGGGAAAAGGACAACAGGAGAAAATCATGAAAAAGCTCATTCTCGCAGCCGCTTTGATCACCGCAACTTCGGGCGCCGCGCTGGCCCAGTCCTCGGCTCTCGACTTTGAAGAGATCAAGCCGAACAGGTCCCCGATCTTCAGCTCCTCGAATCTCGACTTCACGCCGACCGCTTCCATTGAGCCCGGCAGCAAGGGTGTGGTCAGGGAAATTGAGGTCCGTGACCGTCTCGGCGACGGCTCGCCCCGTCACCGCAGGGTCGACGGCCGCGGGCAAGTCAATCTGCTGGACTTCCTCTTCGGCCGCTAATCCAGGGTCATCACAAAGCTCGGGCCCGCCAGGCGCATCGTCTGGCGGGTCCGTCTCGTAAAGGGTCCCTGCGTTCCTCTATGCCGGCGGTGCGTCGCGATCCGGCCCATAGGCGTTGGCGCCCCTGTCACCGGGAATGAGGCACAAGACGACAAATACAATCGCCAACAGCATTGGAATGAACAGCAGGAGCGCAAATCCGCCCGGCTTGCCGATATCGTGCAATCGTTTCACCGACAGCGCGAACGAGGCCCACAGGATCAACGGAAAGAGCAGGAACAGGCCGAGCGCCCACAGGCTGCCTTCGGGACTTCCTTCGCCGGAGATGACGATCCGGTAGACGATGAAGGCCTGGCAGATGATCATCAGCGCCGCGGACAGCGCATAGACCTTGCGGCTGATCCGGCCGGAAAGCCTCATAAACAGCCAGAAAAAGTCGACGCCGCTCGCCCCGCCCCGGGGTGTCGTATTGTCCGGCATCAATCCCGAAGCAGTTCGTTGATCCCGGTCTTGGAGCGCGTCTGCTCGTCAACCGTCTTGACGATGACGGCGCAATAGAGGCTCGGCCCCCAGTTTTCGCCGGGCAGGTTCTTGGAGGGCAGCGATCCCGAAACGACAACCGAATAGGGCGGCACCTCGCCCATATGGATCTTGCCGGTCTGTCGGTCGACGATCTTGGTCGATTTGCCGATATAGACCCCCATGCCGAGCACCGCACCCTCGCGCACGATGCAGCCTTCCACGACCTCGGACCGCGCGCCGATGAAACAATTGTCCTCGATGATGGTGGGGCCGGCCTGCAGGGGCTCCAGAACGCCGCCAATGCCAACGCCCCCGGAAAGGTGCACGTTCTTGCCGATCTGTGCGCAGGATCCGACGGTTGCCCAGGTGTCGAGCATGGTGCCTTCGTCCACATAGGCGCCGAGATTGACGAAAGACGGCATCAAGACCACGCCCTTGCCGATAAAGGCCGAGCGGCGCACGGTGCAGTTGGGAACCGCGCGAAAGCCTGCATCTTCGAAATCCGAGCCACCCCAG
>JANQQB010000097.1 GCA_028285165.1 Rhodobiaceae bacterium | reverse complement strand
TGACAGCTGATCACCCCGGGTTCTTCTGCAGGCTGCAGCACCACGGCACCCGCGCCGTCGCCGAACAGCACGCAGGTCGTGCGATCGCTCCAGTCGAGGATACGCGAAAACGTTTCGGCGCCGATGACCAGAACACGTTCGGCCATGCCGCCGCGGATGTAACAATCCGCCGTCGCCATGGCATAGACAAATCCGGAGCACACGGCCTGCATGTCGAAGGCCGCGCCATGGCGCATGCCGAGATTTTCCTGAATGGCCACGGCAGACGCGGGAAAGGTGTTGTCGGGGGTGGAGGTCGCCAGCACGATCAGGTCGATCTCATCGATCGAGCGACCGGCGGCTTCCAGGGCCCGGCGTGCAGCCGCGGTTCCGAGATCGGAGGTCGTCTCGCCGTCGGCCGCAATGTGACGCTGGCGAATGCCCGTGCGCTGCACGATCCATTCGTCGGACGTGTCGACCATGTCGGCCAGAGCCTGGTTGGTGAGAATTTTTTCCGGGAGATAGCTGCCCGTGCCTGCGATTACCGACCGGGGGCCCGCAATCGCGGAGCGAGGGGATTTCACGACGCTTTTGCCTCCAACGCGGCCTCGGCACTGCCGGCGGTTCCGTCGCGGTAATAATGCGCGACATCCGCCGATATCTTTTCCAACAAACCGTTCTTGACCATGTCGTATCCGAGTTCCACGGCGCTGGCAAAACCTTCCGCATCGGTGCCGCCATGGCTCTTGATGACGATGCCGTTCAGACCGAGGAAAACGCCACCATTGACCTTGCGCGGGTCCATGCGCACCCGCAGGCGGTCGAAGGCGCCCTTGGCGAACATGTAGCCGATCTTGGCCATCCAGGACCGCGACATGGATGAGCGGAGATAGCCGGCAAGTTGGCGGGCCGTGCCTTCGGCGGTCTTCAGCGCGATATTGCCGGAAAACCCTTCGGTGACCACAACGTCGACGGTGCCGATACCGATATCGTTGCCTTCGACGAAGCCGGTATAATCCATGAAGGGCAAATCGGCCTCGCGCAGCAACCGACCGGCGGTGCGCACCTCTTCCAGGCCCTTGACCTCCTCGACGCCGATATTGAGCAGGCCGACCGTCGGTTTTTCGACGCCGAACACGGCCCGCGCCATCGCACCGCCAAGGATGGTGAAATCCACCAATTGGCTGGAATCCGCCCCGATCGTTGCACCGACATCCAGCACGATCGACTCACCGCGCAGGGTCGGCCAGATCGCCGCGATGGCGGGGCGTTCGATGTCCGCCATCGACCGCAGGCAGAATTTCGACATGGCCATCAGAGCGCCGGTATTGCCCGCTGACACAGCTACGTCGGCCGTGTCGGCCTTGATCGCCTCGATGGCCCGCCACATGCTGGATTTCCAGCGTCCCTTGCGCAGCGCCTGGCTCGGCAGGTCGTCCATGCGGACCGATACGTCGCAATGGTGCAGCGTCGAGACGGCTTTGACCTTCGGATGCCGCTCAAGCAGCGGCGCGACAACGGCCTCATCGCCGTACAGTTCGAACGCAATGTCGGGACGGCGCTGCAAGATGATTTCCGCGCCCGGAATCACCATCGGGGCGCCCTCGTCGCCGCCCATGACATCCAGTGAAATCCTGACGGGTTTGTCCATCGAACGCTTTCCGATCGTGCCTGCGCCGAAGGAGATCCTCCGGAGCCGCCGCTGGCGATCTCTTAGATTATCCTGCCGCCAATTGGAACCAATCGGACAGAGAAAAGAAGATCGATTCCATCTGTTTGGAGCAATACCGCTTCGCGAACCCCGCCATACCCGGTGCGGATCGATCCGCACCTGTCGCCTGTATGCCGGGTTCCGTTCCCCCCTCGCCGCCTCACCTCTTGCTTTGGTTCAGGTGCAGGCGCCACGTGTGTTGTGGTTTTTGCGCATTTGACGCAACCGATCCATCGAAATCCGTTGCCGCCGCCATGCGACGGAACGCCGGACAATGCCACGGACCGGCGCCCATAGGCGTCGACCATAGACGTTTCGCCGTGTGAGGCAATGGTCGACATCGTCCTACGGCGTCCGCTGGGGATTGTCGGACGCGCTTACCGCTTGACCGGCTTTGCATCCGCCAAGGCGGCCAGAGCCGCAAACGGCGAGCTCTTTGCCTCCGTCGGTGCGTCCTGTTCGATTGCCGCCCGCGGCATCGCCTCGAAGCCGTCGAAGGCGGCGTCCTTGGCGCGCGGATACGGATCGATGCCAAGCGACAGATGTTCCATCGCAACGGCTCCGAGATCGAGCGTCTCGCCATCGAACAGATCCGGCGGATCGGGTTCCTCAGGATCGATATCGAAACCGCCACGATCGTCGGCGCGCACCGCAACGAGGCGCTCATCGGTCGTATATCGCCTGTCGACGGTCTCGCTTATGCGTGCCGCTACCGGTTCCAGCGTGACGCCGCAGGTCTGGATCACCGCGGCGTTTACGGTGCCGACCACACGCACCCCGGAGCGATGCCACGGCCGGATGGTCCAGTCCGCCTGCAGCGATTCCACCGATTCAAGACCGAGCGCATGTGCGACCGCACGGCAATCGTCCGGCTGCGCGACGTTATGAATGTCGATGCCATCGGCCGGCAATGCACCGACCGCATAGTCCCAGTCCAGCACCCGCTCGTCGTGCATAACCCCATCCTCACACTTCCAGCTCCGGCCAGTCGACAGAGCCGGCCATCAGGGCTTCGGCGGACTGGTCGGACAGCGCCTTTTCGGCACGCAGCATATACGACGCAAGCTGATCGGCGGCGGCTTCGTTGGCGCCGTCGGCAAATATATTCCGATTCACCGCGTCGGCCAAAGCCGATGCATCGGCCTCGTCGAGCGCGCCGCCATAGACTTCGGAACGTCCGAAGTAGGATTCACCGATCTTTTTCATCTTCTTCGGCACGCTCAGGTCTCCGACACCCATTTCCCGGAGCGAACGGTCCATATCCTTGACGAACACGTCGAATACGTTCTGTGCAAAATCCCGTGCCTCGACGTTTTCCACCGCCATGCGGCGATAAAACAGGACCAAGTGCATGACAATCATGTCAAAACGGCCGTCTATGGTATCGGGAACCACCGTTTTCGTATAAAATTCTGGGCGACGCGCCTGCTCGACGAGAGCGGTGTAAACCGTATAGACAGCGTCGGGCGTGGTGTCGCGTAACCAGCGGAGAATCATGAGACATCCGGTCTTCGTTGAGAGGGTGCCGGTTCAGGAGATGGCTTCCCCGATCGGCAGTCGGGCGGTCCTTGGACATACGGTGCGTGGCAGCGATCAGATGCCTTCGGTTCCGGTCCTCGCCGCAAGAACGCCAATTTGAGGCCGCATGACCCGGCAAGGCTTTCCGCTCGCCACCAAAACCTGTAAACGATGTCGGCGCGGGACCCAAGCCGGGAACAAAGCTTGCTCAGAATAATGAATGGAGTCCTTCATGACATTCTTTGACCGGACAGCCTCCGGCAGACCTGTCAGAACCCATCTCAGACGTCATGCCGGGCTGGCCGCCCTGCTGGCCCTTTCCGTCGGCCTCGGCGGCTGTTTCACGTCCTATCAGACCCACGGTTTTGTCGTCACCGAAGATGCCCTTGCACAGATACCGCAAGGCTCGAGCCGCGAACAGGTTCTCCTGGCGCTCGGCACGCCCTCCACGGAGGGCACGCTGAGAGGCGACGTCTTCTACTACATCTCGCAAAAGGTCGCGACGACAGCGTTCATGGCTCCGGAAATCGTCGAACAACGGGTGCTTGCCGTCTATTTCGACGAGGAGCAAACGGTCGACCGCATCGCCAATTACGGCCTGCAGGACGGCAAGGTGTTCGACTTCATCAGCCGCAAGACCGCCACGGGCGGTCAGGACTTCCAGGTCATCACCCAGATCCTGGCGGCAGCGGGACGCGTGTCGCCGTTCTGATATGGGCACAATTCGTATCCTGGCACAGCCATCGCAGGATATTCCAACCGACAAAAAACCCCGCAGTGCATGACTGCGGGGTTTGTTGTTTCGGGCCGGATCGCGGCCCGGCCGGGCGCTTGTGTCAGTGGGCCAGGAAGGCCAGCAGCAGGAGCGCCACGATGTTCGTGATCTTGATCATCGGGTTGACGGCCGGTCCGGCGGTGTCCTTGTAGGGATCGCCGACCGTATCGCCGGTCACCGCGGCCTTGTGGGCTTCCGATCCCTTGCCGCCGTGATTGCCGTCCTCGATGTACTTCTTGGCGTTGTCCCAGGCGCCGCCGCCGGCCGTCATCGACAGCGCGACGAACAGGCCGTTGACGATGACACCGAGCAGCATCGCGCCAAGCGCGGCAAAGGCGCTCGCCTTGTCGGCAAAGCCCCAGATCACCAGGAAGATGACGATCGGCGACAGGACCGGCAGCATCGACGGCACGATCATTTCCTTGATCGCGGCGCGGGTCAGCATGTCAACCGCGGCACCGTAATCCGGACGGTCCTTGCCTTCCATGATACCCGGCTTCTCGCGGAACTGCCGACGGACTTCCTCAACGACTGCACCGCCGGCCCGGCCAACGGCCGTCATGGCGATGCCACCGAACAGGTATGGCAGGAGCCCGCCGAAGAACAGGCCGACCACCACGAACGGATTGGCCAGCGAGAAGTCCAGGGTTTCCTCGGTGATACCTTCAAAGAACGGGTATTGGTCGGTGTTGGAGATGAAGAACCGCAGGTCCTCGGTATAGGCTGCGAACAGGACCAGCGCGCCGAGGCCGGCAGAGCCGATCGCGTAGCCCTTGGTTACGGCCTTGGTAGTGTTGCCGACCGCGTCAAGCGCATCGGTCGTGTCGCGCACCTCAGCCGGGAGTTCGGCCATTTCGGCGATGCCGCCGGCATTATCGGTAACCGGTCCGAAAGCGTCGAGCGCTACCACCATGCCGGCCAGTGCCAGCATGGTCGTCACGGCGATGGCGATGCCGAACAGGCCGGCCAGGCCATACGTCACCATGATGCCGCCGATGATCACCAGGGCCGGCAGTGCCGTTGCTTCCAGCGAAATCGCCAGACCCTGGATCACGTTGGTGCCGTGTCCGGTTTCCGATGCCTTTGCGATCGACTTGACCGGGCGGAAGCCGGTGCCGGTGTAGTATTCCGTGATCCAGATGATCAGGCCCGTCACAACGAGACCGGTGGCACCGCACAACAGCAGGTCAAGCGGCGTGAAGGCCGCGCCGCGGGACGGCTGGATCGACACATCGAGGCCGCCGAAAATGTACATCGTCAGCGGAACGAGTGCGACAAGCGACAGGACCGCCGTGGCGATGAAGCCTTTGTAGAGCGCGCCCATGATCGAGTTGTTCGACCCCAGCTTGACGAAAAACGTGCCGATGATGGAGGTCAGCACGCAGACGCCGCCGATCGCCAGCGGATAGATCATGGACGCCAGACCGATCTCGGTGTTGCCGAAGAAGATCGCCGCCAGCACCATGGTGGCGACGATGGTCACGGCATAGGTCTCG
>JANQQB010000094.1 GCA_028285165.1 Rhodobiaceae bacterium | reverse complement strand
GGCCGGGGCCTCTGGCGGTCGCTCACCGTCGATGAACACCTGCGCATGGTGAATGCCGGGCACGGCGGCGCGTGGTCGGTCGAACGCATCTATTCGACCTTCCCGCGGCTTGCCGAGCGGCGCGGCAATGGCGGCGGCCAATTGTCCGGCGGCGAACAGCAGATGCTGGCAATCGCGCGCGCCCTCCTCCTCAATCCGCGCCTGCTCGTCATGGACGAACCGACCGAGGGCCTCGCGCCGGTCATCGTCGCCCAGGTCGAGGAGATCCTGCACCGGCTCGGCGAAGCCGGCGACATCGACGTCCTGATGATCGAACAGAATATCGGCGTTGCGACCGACGTGGCGCAGGAAGTCGCCATCATGGTCAACGGCCGGATCAACCGGATCATCGATTCCGCGCAATTGGCCGGCGACCGGGACCTGCAGCAGGCGCTGCTCGGCGTTGGGCGACACGCCCATGACGAAACGCCGGATGTGGAACCCGCCGCACAGGCGGCTTCCGACAAGACTGAAAAATCGGCCGGCGCTGCAGCACCCGTGCGGATCTACGTGTCCAATCCGTCGCTCCCGACCCGCTGGTCGAAGCCGGCCTCGGTGCAAGCGATCGAGAATGCCGCCCGCACCGTAACGCCACTGCCCGGCGGGGGCGATGTCCCGACATCGCATACGGAACTCTATCCGCTGACCGGCCCGGGCGAATCCGTCGTGCTGGTCGCCGGAACGCTCGACACCAAGGGACCGGAATTGCGCTTCGTCCGGGATGTCATCCGTGAGGCGGGTCTGGCCGTGCGCATGGTCGACCTGTCGACATCCGGCCATCAGTCCGGCGCCGAGATCCCGGCGCATCAGATCGCGGCGTTTCACCCGCGCGGGGCGAGCGGCGTGTTCACCCGCGACCGCGGGGAATCCGTCGCCGGCATGACGCTCGCCTTCGAGCGCTGGATCAAACGGCAATCCGGCATTGCCGGCATGATCGGCGCCGGCGGGTCCGGCGGCACCGCGATCGTCGCGCCGGCCATGCGGGCGCTCGCGGTCGGCGTGCCGAAAGTGTTGATCTCGACCGTCGCCTCCGGCGATGTCAGCCGCTATGTCGGCCCCGCCGACATCACGATGATGCATTCGGTCGCCGACGTTCAGGGCCTCAATTCGATCACCCGGACCGTCTTGTCGAACGGCGCCAACGCGCTCGTCGGCATGGTGCGCGGGCGGCTTGAGGCAGCAGATGCGGATCCGGTCACCGAGCTGCCGGCGGTCGGCCTGACCATGTTCGGGGTGACGACGCCCTGCGTTCAGCAGATCACGGCTGCGCTTGAGAATACCCATGACTGCCTCGTGTTCCACGCCACGGGGATCGGCGGCCAATCGATGGAAAAGCTGGTCGACAGCGGCATGATCACCGGCGTCATCGACACGACGACAACGGAAATCTGCGACATGCTGGTTGGCGGCGTGTTCCCTGCGACCGAGGACCGGTTCGAGGCGATGATCCGCCGGTCGATGCCCTATATCGGCGCGTGCGGCGCGCTCGACATGGTCAATTTCGGAGCGCCGGACACCGTACCGGAAAAGTTTCGCGACCGGCTTTTCTATCATCACAATCCGCAGATCACGCTGATGCGCACGACGCCGGAGGAGAATTCGGCGATGGGCCGCTGGATCGGCGAGAAGCTGAACCGGATGGAAGCGCCGGTGCGTTTTTATCTGCCGGAAGGCGGTGTCTCGCTGCTCGACGCGCCGGGCCAGCCTTTCCACGATCCGGTCGCCGATGCCGCCCTGTTCAAAGCGCTCGAAGAAACCGTGCGCCAGACCTCGACCCGGCAATTGATCCGGCTTCCCCACAACATCAACGACCCGGCCTTTTCCGCCGAACTCGTCAAGGCGTTCCGCCTCTTGCACGGGTCCGGCCGGCCGAAACGCAACCAGGCGAGACGGTAATGGCGTTTGAACGACAACACCTTCTGGAGAAGTTCCGCGGCATGTTGGCCCGCAGGGAGCCGATCGTCGGCGGCGGCGCCGGTACCGGCCTGTCGGCCAAGTGCGAGGCGGCCGGCGGCATCGACCTCATCGTCATCTACAATTCCGGCCGTTACCGCATGGCCGGCCGCGGTTCGCTCGCCGGGCTGATGGCCTATGGCGACGCCAACCAGATCGTCGTCGACATGGCAGCCGAAGTCCTGCCGGTCGTCCCGGACGTGCCGGTGCTCGCCGGCGTCAACGGAACCGATCCGTTCCGGCTGATGGACGTGTTCCTCGACGACCTGAAACGCATCGGGTTTTCCGGCGTCCAGAACTTTCCGACCGTCGGGCTGATCGACGGCGTCTTTCGGGCCAACCTGGAAGAAACCGGCATGTCCTTCGGGCTGGAAATCGACATGATCGCCAAGGCGCACGCCAAGGACATGCTGACGACGCCTTACGTGTTCAACGAGAACGACGCGACCGCCATGGCCGAGGCCGGCGCCGACATCATCGTCTGCCACCTGGGCCTGACAACCGGCGGCTCGATCGGCGCGGAGACCGCGCTCAAACTCGCCGATTGCCCGGCACTCGTCGACGCCTGGGCCGAGGCCGCGCTGAAGGTCAACAAGGACGTCATCGTCTTGGTGCACGGCGGACCGGTCGCCATGCCGGACGATGCGGCGTTCGTTCTCGCCAACACCACGAATTGCCACGGTTTCTACGGCGCCTCCTCCATGGAACGGCTGCCAACGGAAACCGCACTGACAGAACAGACGCGCCGCTTCAAGGCGATCGCGCGCCCCTGAGGCGCCGGTCACGAGGGAAGCGTACGCTGAATAACGGGAGGGTACATCATGACCGGGCAAATCATCGGCCAATTGATCCTTTGGCTCATCGTCGCCGTCATCGCGATCGCGATCATCTACTGGGTGATGAACCGGCTCTACCGGCGCTCGACCAAGGAGATCGCGTTCGTCAGAACCGGTTTCCTCGGCGAGAAAGTGGTGATCGACGGCGGCGCTTTCGTCTGGCCGATCATCCACGACATCACACCGGTCAACATGAACACGATGCCGCTCGAAGTGGTGCGCAACCGCGACGATGCGCTGATCACCAAAGATCGGATGCGGGTCGACGTGGAAGCCGAGTTCTATGTCCGTGTCCGGCCTACCAAGGAATCCGTTTCGATCGCCGCCTCGACGCTCGGGCGCCGCATGCTGGAAGCGGAGAACCTGCACGGGCTGATGGCAGGCAAATTCGAATCCGCGCTGCGTGCCGTCGCCGCCGAAATGTCGATGGCCGAAATGCACGAGCAGCGCCACGTCTATGTCTCGCGGGTCAAAGAGGTTGCGCAGGAGGACCTGTCGCGCAACGGCCTGGAACTGGAATCCGTGGCGATCATGGACATCGACCAGACCTCGCTCGAATTCTTCAATCCGTCCAACCGGTTCGACGCGGAGGGCCTGACGGCGCTCATCCAGGACATCGAAGAGCGGCGAAAGCTGCGCAACGACATCGAACAGGATTCGATGATCAAGATCCGGGCGCGCAATCTGGAGGCCGAAAAACAGGCGCTCGCGATCGAACAGGAAAGCGAGGAAGCGCGCCTGATCCAGGAACGGGACATTGAAATGCGCCGCGCCCAGCAACGCGCCGATCTCGCCCGCGAACGCGCCGAACGCGAAACCGATGCCGAACAGGCGCAGATCACCGCCCGCGAAGCCATCGAACGGGCCCGCATCACCAACGAACAGGCGATCTCGGCAACCCGCATCGCATCCGAACGCGAAATCCGGCAACAGGAAATCGACCGGCAAAAGGCCATCGAAGCCGCCGAAATCCAGTCGCGCGAGGAAACCGAAAAGGCCCGCATTCTGCAGGAACGGGCCGTCACTGAAGCGCGCATCGTCAACGAACAGGAAACCCAGGCGCGCGAGATCGGGCGCCAGCGGGCGATCGAAGAAGCCGAAATCGCGGCCCGCGAAGCCACCGAACGCGCCCGCATCGAACAGGAACGCATCGTTGCCGAAGTCCGTATCGCCAAGGACCAGGACACCCAGTCCCGAGAAATCGAGCGGCAACGCTTGATCGAACAGGCCGAAATCGCCGCTCGCGAAGCGATCGAACGGGCACGAATCGCCCAGGAACAGGCCGTCACCGACGCGCGCATCGAAAGCGAAGAGGAAACACGGCGCCGCGAAATCGCGCGCACGCGGGCGATCGAGGAAGCCGAAATCGCGGCCCGCGAGGCGACCGAACGGCTGCGCATCGTGGAAGCGGCGGAAGTCAGTTCGGAACGCATTTCGTCCGACCGCAAGATCCGGGAACTGGAAATCGAACGCCAGCAGACGATCGAGGCCGCTGAAATCGCCGCCGGCGAAGCCACCGAGGCCGCGCGCATTGCCCGTGAAAAGAAGGTTTCCGCCGAACGCATTGCCTACGAACAGGATGTCCGGGAACGCGAAATCTCGCGCAATCGCGCTGTCGACGCTGCCGAAATCAAGGCGCGGGAAAACATCGAGACGGCGCGCATCGACCTGGAAGCCCGGATCGATCAGGAACGGATTGCGATGCGCGAAGAGACCGCGTTGCGCGAGACCCAGTCGGAGGAAACCACCGAGGTCGCCCGCATTTCGCGCCAGCGCAAGATCGATGCCGAACGCCTGGAGGCCGAAACCGAGACGCGGGGACGGGAAATCGAACGCAACGAGACGATCGAAAGCGCGGAAGTCTCCTCCCGCCGCCTCGTCGATCAGATGCGGATCGAAAAGGAGAAGGACACGTCGCGCGACAAGATTGCCCGCGACGAAGAAGTCCGCGCACTCGAAATCGCCCGCAACAGAGCTCTTGACGAAGCCCAGATCGCCGCCGACCGGGCGATCGAAGCGGCACGGATTGCCAATCGCAAGACCGTCGATGCGGAACGCATCGCTGCCGAGCAGGAAACCCGGGAACGGGAATTGTCGCGCGACGAGGCGGTGGAAGCGAGCGACCTGAAACGGCGCGACGCGATCGAACGCCAGCGCATTGCCACCGAACTCGGGCTCGAAAAAGAGCGTATCGCTTCGCAGAAGGATCGCGAGGTCAGCGATATCGAACGCAAACGCCTCGTCGAGGCAGCCGACGAGGAGCGCATCATCGAGCTCGCGCCGAAGAAGGCGGAACGTGCCGATGCCGAGGCGCGTATCCGGCAGGCCGAGATCGCCGCCACGCGCGACATCGAGGCCTCCGACGTCAATCGGGAAAAGGTGCTCGATGCCGCCCGACTGGAACGTCGGCGGGCCACCGAGCAATTGGAGATTGCCCGCGTCCAGGCCCTGCGCGAAGCCGAGATCGCCTCGAAAGAGGAGATCGAACGCGCCCGCATCGCCTCCGAACGGGGCCTCGACGAGGCGCGCATCGGCCACGAGGCCGAACGGCGCCGGCTGGAGGTCCGTCGCGAACGCGACGTGGAATCCGAACAGATGGAAAAGGCCATTGCGCTCTATGCGAAGTCGCTTGAAGAATCGGCGGCGCGCGTAGAGGCGGAATCCGCCCGCGCCCGCGCCATCGAGGCCGAGGAACAGGTCAAGACCACGCGCGAGACCGAAGAGGCCAACCGGCGCAAGACCGTCGACGTGCTCATGGCGCAGAAGGCGGCCGAAGAGCAGAAGATCGCCGCCGAAGCCGAAAAGGTGCGGCGCGCGGTCGAGGCGGAAGCGCAAAAGCTCATCAACGAGGCGGAGAATGTGCTCACCGACGGCTCGCGGGCGTCGCTGTTCCGGCGCCGGCTGCTCGAACGGATCGAGGGCATCGTGTCGGCTTCGGTCAAACCGCTCGAAAAGATCAACGACATCCGCATCATGCAGCTCGACGGCGTGACCGGCGGCGATGGCGGCGGCGGGTCCGGCCGCAGCGCCACGGACG
>JANQQB010000091.1 GCA_028285165.1 Rhodobiaceae bacterium | reverse complement strand
TCCGCCGTCCAGCATGCGGCGCCCGGCGGCGGCCGTAAAGGTCCGAAAACGCCGCGTTGAACGCGCGCACGCTGCCAAAGCCGGCGCGAAAGGCAATCTCCGCCATCGGCAACCTCGTGTCGCTCAGGAGTGTCTTGGCCCGATGGACGCGCAGCGTCTTGGCCGTTCGCACCGGCGAGGCGCCGAGATGATGCTTGAACAGGCGCGACAGGTGCCGAGATCCGACGCCGAGCCGTTCGGCAAGGTCTTCGACGCTGCCGCGGTCGAGCGCGCCCTGTTCGATCAACCGCAGCGCCCGTTCCACGGTCGTCCGCGTGCCATTCCAGGCCGGGCAGAACGGCGCCGTTTCCGGCCGGCAGCGCAGGCAAGGCCGGAAGCCCGCCTCTTCGGCGGCTGCCGCGCTCGGATAAAAGAGCACGTTCTTCGTCAGCGGCTGTTTCACTTTGCAGACCGGGCGGCAATAGATCCGCGTGGTCTTCACGGCAATGAAGAACACCCCGTCATAGGCGGGGTCGCGGCGGAGACGAGCCTGGTTGCAGGTTTCGAAATCGAGCATGGCGGGACGCTATCAGGTTGCGGGCGGATGGACGAGACGGGCACCGATGATGAGGTCCGAAACGGACCGATATCCGGTTCACACGCATCTTTTAGAACGGCGAAGGCCCAGATTATGTCATGGGATTTCTGGTTTCGATCCGTTTTCCTGCCCCCGATCGTCAACCCGCCAGGACCATCGATGATGGACAAACGATCTTCCGGTGCTTCGGCACGATCCTTGACGCGCCGCTGACCGGACGATCTGTTTGAATGGCGCGACATCTTGGGTAACGGTGATGACACGCGGCCTTCGAACACCGTCCCGGCAAACGCCGAGTCCGGCCGTGAAACCGTGACGGGTGCAAAAACTCTATTAAGCCGGTATATTTGGAAGCATGAGCGAGACACCAATCGAAGACAAAATGACGATTTCCGATCTGACGCAGCCCGGGCAACCGTCGACGGATCCGGACTATATCGCGTGGAAGAACCGGAAAGTTCAAAAGGCTCTGGATGCCGCCAAGGCAAATCCGGAGGAAATGCTTTCGCATGAGGACGTGCGAAGGCAGTTGGACATTTGAATATCAGGTTTCAACACACCGCGCTGCGCGACCTGAAACACATCAAGAAAACCATCGCCGCGGACAAGGCGCGTGCCGCCGAACAAACGATTTTACGGATCGATCAGTCCATATCCCTGTTGGAGCAGTTTCCACGCATAGTGCGCCCCGGGGTCGGTCCCGGAGACTCTCGAAATCTCGGTTCCAAACACACCCTATATTGTCGTTTACAGCGAACCCGACGAATTCGAGATCTGGATATTGAGCATCGTGCATGATCGCCAGCGCTACCCGCCAGCACACGACTAATACCAACGGTGATGATTATTGACCCATTTGATGGTCACTCCCGGTCCGCTGGCAAGGCGCGTCGCGCAGAGGGATGCGGGGCATCGGTCAAGCGGCGCTACGCCGCCCAGCAGACCGGGAGTCACCACCCAAACACGGATGTTTCCGTGTTTGCCTCTTTCGAGCAGACAAGTCGGAAACATCCGACTTGTCGCAGGCCGGAT
>JANQQB010000089.1 GCA_028285165.1 Rhodobiaceae bacterium | reverse complement strand
AATGGCTGGAGGCCGGCACGGCCGAGCGCGTCGGCGGCCGGGAGGGTGTCTCCGGCAACGCGGATCCGGCCTTCGCCGATCATGGCGGCCGCAATATGGGCGAGCGGGGTGAGATCGCCCGATGCGCCCACCGATCCTTGCGAGGGGATGACCGGCAAGAGGCCCCGGTTCAGCATGTCGACCATGAAGTCGACAAGGGTACGGCGTACTCCGGAATGGCCCTGTGCCAGAGACGCAATCTTCAGACCCATGACAAGCCGTGTTTCGGCTTCGGAGAGATCGGGACCGGACCCGATGGCGTGGGTCAACACGACGTTCTTTTGCAGGGTCGTGACGGCGTCATCGGCAATCACCGTGCCGGCCAGCCGGCCAAAGCCTGTATTGATGCCATACAAGGCGCCGCCTTTCGCCATGAGCCCGGTGACCGCTTCGTGCGCACGCGAAATCGCGTCTTGGGCCGCTGCATCGAGCCGGACGTGCATGGGCATGCGATACAGGGCGGCCCATTTGTCTAGGCCGTTCTGACCGGTTGTGATTTCCAGATGTGTCATGAGCTGTTTCCCAAGTCATGTGCGACGGCCCCGACCGTTTTGCGGGTTCCGAAGAGGTTGACGATGACAATGCCTGCCATGATGCAGACGAGAGCGATCAGGTGATGCTGGCCTATGCGTTCGTTAAGGAACACGATCCCTGCCTGCGCCCCGAACAGCGGCGTCAGGAAGGTAAACACCGAGAGCTTTGTCACGGAATACCGCGCGACCAGTGCGAACCATGCAAGCAGAGAAATCGTGGCGACAATGACGATCTGATAGATCAGGGATGCGACCGTCACGGCGGAGTCCGGACGGTCGACGGGGCCTTCCGTCAGAGCGGCAACCGCGCACAACATGACGCCTGAGACGATAAGCTGGTAGAACAGCGTCTGTGACGGTGCGGCTTCGGACAGACCGGTCTTGCGGATCAGGATCGTGGTCAGACCCCAGGCGATGCCCGCGCCCAGCGCACTCAGATCGCCGAGTGCCCGATCCCCATCCACATCGAACGATGCCTGCAGCACGATTGCCGTTCCGGCAAAGGCGAGAAGGACCCCGAACCATCCCAAAACCGACAAACGCTCGCCGGCGATGAGGAAATGGGCCGCCACGGCAACGACGAACGGCGCCGTATAGAGCAGCAGGGCGGCCCGGGCCGCGTCGGTATGAAGCAACGCAAAATACAACAGTCCGAATTCCAGCCCGAAGAGAAAGCCGGCGAAAAGGCCCGGCAGCAGGAGCCCTCCCGTCCAGGGGTGCCGCCTCCACAGTATCCAGGCCCCGACCAGGACGGTCGCTGCAAGCGACCGCAGGCCCGATTGCCAGACCGGCGGGATGTCAGGAAGCGCCCATTTGATTGCGACCTGTTGGAAGCCCCATGCGGCGGTGAGCAGGATCATGGCCAGGATGGCGAAGGCATCGAGACTGTGTTTTCGCGGCATGCGAGGCGTCTTGCCCGATGCATTGCCGAAGAGAAAATGAATTCAAGAGGGCTGACTATTAGTGTTGCTAATCTATCGTCCAATCGAGTGTGCGGAGAGTTTCTGCCAGACGTGCGGCTATCTCGTTTTCCGTGCGCCAGGCCGCCATGACCCGTATCGTCGGCGGCTCCGGCAGGGACAGGGGCACGATCCTGACGCCCTTCGGCGTTGCATCGGCCATGGCAAGCGGGACGATCCCCCAGCCCTTTCCCATGGCGACCATGGCCAGGATCGACGGGAAGGCAACGATCGACCGTTCGATCCGCAGGTTTTGTCCGGCCTTCGCGGCTGCCGCGACGAGGCCGTCGAACAAATGCGGCTCGATGCTCCTCGGCACGACCAGCAGGGGATTGCGGCACAAGTCCTTCATGGAAATCCGGTCGTGCGCCGCGTCGTCCGGCACGGCCACACCCATCGGCAAACGGGTCAGGAGATCTTGCTGAACACCGTCGCGGCTCACCGGCAACGTTGTAAGGGCAAGGTCGCATACGCCGCTCAGCAATCGTGTCTCGACGATATCCGCCGGTTCGACGTCGACATCGAAACGACCGGAAAGCGTTTCTTCAAGGGCTCGTTTCAGTGTCGGAAGCACGGCCGTGTGAACCACTGCGTTCGACAACAGCAAACGCGCCGGGCGTGCGCCGTTTGTTTGTATGGCGGCAGCAGCTTCAAGCGCGTTGCGTTTTGCCGCCAACAGGGCGCAGGCATAGGATTGCAGTGCCTGACCCGCTTCGGTCGGATCCACACCCCGGTTGGAGCGGGTCAGCAGTTTCAGGCCGAGATCCGACTCGAGTTTGGAAATCCGCTGCGAGACGGCCGATTGGGTGATGCCGAGTGCGTCGGCCGCCTGACCGAAATGGCGCACGCGTTCTAGAACAGCGAAGGCCTCCCAGTCACGGATATCGAACCGGCTGCGTTTCATCGTGTGTTTCCGGTTGTTTGCCGACCATCTGTAGTATTAGCAAATCTAATAAAAAAAGGTCATGAGATTTATAGTCTCTGATCTGACTGCAGCACCCTGCAAGGTCCGTTTTTCGGTTCGAACCGAAAGCGCTGCCTCGGCGCTTCCGGTTTGCGCGGCAATGCATTACGGTCCGGCCAACAATGGAAGCACCGATAAGGAAAAAGCATCATGGGCGGACGGTTAGATGGCAAACGCGCGTTTCTGACGGCGGCGGGACAGGGGATCGGGCGGGCGACCGCGCTGGCTTTCGCGAATGAAGGCGCGCATGTGATCGCGACCGACCTGGACGTCGACAAGCTCGCCGGTCTGAAGGAAGCGGGCGTGGCGGAAACCTTCGGCCTGAATGTCATGGATTCGGACGCCGTGCGCGAAATGGCCGGCGCCTTCGACGCGATCCACGTGTTGTACAATTGTGCCGGCTTCGTGCACCACGGCACGGTTCTGGAATGCGACGACAAGGCCTGGGATTTTTCCTTCGACCTCAACGTCAAATCCATGCACCGCACGATTTCCGCCTTCCTGCCGAAAATGCTCGATAACGGTGGCGGCTCGATCATCAACATGTCGTCGGGCGCATCCAGCCTGAAGGGCGCACCAAACCGGTATGTCTATGGGGCCACGAAGGCCGCTGTCATCGGTCTGACGAAGGCGGTCGCGGCCGATTTCATCGGCAAGGGTATCCGCTGCAATGCGATCTGTCCGGGCACGGTGCGCTCGCCTTCCTGGGAAGCGCGGGTGGCCGAACTCGCCGAAGAGGTCGGCGGCATGGACAAGGCGATGGAAATCTTCGTCTCCCGTCAACCGATGGGCCGGATTGCCGAGGCCGAAGAGATCGCGGCCTTGGCGGTCTATTATGCGTCCGACGAATCTGCCTTCACCACCGGCACGGCGCTGCCGATCGACGGCGGATGGACTCTTTAGGTATCTTCAAGGGAGGCCGGCGCCATGCTGCTTGAAGGGTCCTGTCACTGCCGCGCCGTGACGTTCCGCGTGCAGTCCCGCCATCCCTATCCGTTCAATCTCTGTTATTGCTCGATCTGCCGAAAGACGGCGGGGGCCGGTGGGTACGCGATCAACCTATCGGCCGCTTTCGACACGCTCGAGGTCGATGGCACGGAGCATATCGCGGTCTACCAGGCGATCATGCGCCATGACGATGGGCGGGCAGACGAACAAAGCCCGGCGGAACGCCGGTTCTGTAAGATCTGCGGCAGCCAGCTCTGGCTTTGGGATCCGCGTTGGCCGGATTTGATGCACCCGCACGCCTCGGCGATCGACACGCCGTTGCCGCCGCCGCCGGAACGTACGCATCTGATGCTGGGCAGCAAATCGGACTGGGTCGAACCCGCCTGCGGGCCCCACGACCTTTCCTTCGACCAATATCCGGAAGAAGGGATTGCCGACTGGCATCGGCGTCTCGGGCTTGAGACCGACTGATCTTCACCTATCGTCGGCCGTCCGATCGGGGCCGGTCGACCAGCTACGAGGTTTTCATGGACACCCTGAGTGCCAAGGCCATTGAATATCGCGAGGCCCTTCTGGGCTTCATGGATGAACACATTTATCCCAACGAGCCCGTGTTCGCGGCCGAGGTCGACGGTCAGGACAAGCGCTGGTCTACGCCGCCGCTGTTGGAGGACCTGAAAGCCCGGGCCAAGGCGGCCGGATTGTGGAACCTGTTCCTGCCGGACACACAATACGGCGCCGGGCTCAGCAACCGGGACTATGCGTCCCTGTGCGAGATCATGGGGCGCTCGGCGTTCGCGCCGGAAGTCTTCAATTGCAGCGCGCCTGATACCGGCAACATGGAAACGCTGGTGCTCTACGGCACGGACGACCAGAAGGAGGAATGGCTGGAACCGTTGCTCGCCGGTGAGATCCGGTCGTGCTTCGCCATGACGGAACCGGACGTTGCCTCGTCGGATGCGACCAACATCAAGGCCGAGATCCGGCTCGACGGCAACGAATATGTCGTCAATGGCCGCAAATGGTGGACGTCCGGCGCGCTGCATGACCAGTGCAAGATCGCCATCGTGATGGGCAAGACCGATCCGGAGGCCGAGAAGCACAAGCAGCAATCCATGATCCTGGTGCCGCTCGATGCCGAGGGCGTGACTGTTGAGCGGGCGCTCACCGTCTTCGGCTACGATCATGCGCCGCACGGGCATGCCCAGGTCACGTTCGACAACGTCCGGGTGCCGGCAACCAATATCCTGCTCGGTGAGGGCCGCGGTTTCGAAATCGCCCAGGGGCGTCTCGGCCCCGGCCGCATCCACCATTGCATGCGGCTGATCGGCGTCGCCGAACGGGCGCTGGAGATCATGTGCGAACGGGTGTCATCCCGCTCGACCTTCGGCCGGCGGATCAGCGATCACAGCAGCATCCGTCAGGATATTGCGCGCTCGCGCTGCGAGATCGAACAGGCGCGTCTGCTCACGCTGAAGGCGGCGGCGATGATGGACGAGGCCGGCAACAAGGCGGCGCGGCGGGAAATCGCGATGATCAAGGTCGTGGCGCCGACCATGGCCTGCCGGGTGCTCGATCGTGCCATCCAGGCGTTTGGTGGTGCCGGCGTCAGCCAGGACACGTTCCTTGCCGAAGCCTATGCCAAGGCCCGCACGCTGCGTCTCGCGGACGGGCCTGACGAAGTGCATATGGATGCGATTGCGCGTATGGAGCTCAAGGCCGCTGCCCGGGCGCGCGAGGCGGCGCAAAGCTAGAAGACGACGCCATGCAGGATCGCCATTTTCCCTCCTGGCCGCGCGGTTGCCCCTACAGCCTGCCGCCGCTCAAGACCTCGGTCTATGAGAACCTGGAGATCACGGCACGCCGGTTTCCCGACCTGCCGGCCATCATCTATTACGGGACCGTCCTGACCTATGCCGATCTGCTCGCTGCGGTTCAAAAATTAGCCGGCTATTTTCATTCCGAGTGCGGCCTTCGGCGCGATGATCGTGTGGTGCTTTACCTGCAGAATTCACCGCATTTCGTGATTGCCTATTATGCGGCGCTGGCTGCGAACGCGGTCGTCGTGCCGGTCAATCCGATGAACCGGGCCGGGGAAATGCGGTATATCCTGACCGACACGGAAGCCCGCATCGTCGTGACCGGTCAGGACCTCCTGGACCAGGCGCTTGCCGCGCGGGCGGAGGCCCAGGCGTGCCGGATCCTGGTTGCCGCCTATGCCACCTACCGCGGCGATGCCGAGGGGCTGGACGTCCCCGATGTCGTGGCCGAAGACGCGCATCCGGTTTCCGCTCCCAATACCGTCGCGTGGACAGAGGCGTTTGCGACATCCCATCAAGCGCCCGCGCACCGCCGGGCGCCGGACGACTGGTGCACGATCGTCTACAGTTCCGGCACGACCGGGCAGCCGAAAGGCTGCCTGCACAGCCACGCGACCACCAATGCGGTCATTCTCGCCTATGCCAATTGGTCGACGATCGCGCCGAACGCGGCCATCCTGTCGACACTGCCGCTGTTTCACGTCACCGGCATGCAGAATTCCATGAACGCGCCGATCTATACCGGAGCGACGATGGTGATGCTGAGCCGATGGAACCGGGACAACGCGGCGCGCCTGATCGAGCAGCACCGGATCGGCCAATGGCGCTCGATCACGACGATGATGATCGATTTTCTCGCCAATCCGGATATCGACACCTACGATCTTTCCAGCCTGATTTCGGTCGGCGGCGGCGGTGCGCAGATGCCGGCAGCCGTCGCGCGCAAGCTCAAGACCATGACCGGGCTCGATTACATTGAGGGCTACGGTCTTTCGGAGACCATGGCGCCGTCGCATATGAATCCGCCGGACGGCGCCCGCCCGCAATGCCTCGGCATTCCGCTCTTCGACGTGGATTCCCGGATCATCGATCCCGAAACGCTTGAAGAACTCGGCCCCGACATTGTCGGTGAAATCATAACCTGTGGACCGCAGGTTTTTGTCGGCTATTGGAATCAGCCGGAGGCCACCGCGGACGCGTTCATCGAACGCGACGGCAAGCGATTCTTCCGGACCGGCGACCTCGGGTCCTATGATGAGGACGGGTATTTCTATTATGCCGACCGGCTGAAACGCATGATCAATTCTTCCGGCTTCAAGATCTGGCCGGCGGAAGTCGAAGCATTGCTGCACGATCACCCCGCGATCCAGGAGGCCTGCGTGATCGCCTCGCCGGATCCGCGCCGCGGCGAAACCGTCAAGGCCGTCATCGTCGCCCGCAAGGACGTCGAATGCCCGAGCGCGGAGGCGTTGGAAGAATGGTGCCGCGATATTATGGCCGCCTACAAGGTGCCGCGCCTGTTCGCCTTTGTGGATCACCTGCCGCGCTCCGGCTCCGGCAAGGTGATGTGGCGGGAAATGCAGGCTGCTGAAATGGCCGGCGCGCCGGGTGGAGCAGACGGGGCGCGCTCATGACCTTCGATCTGAAAGACCGGGTTGGCATCATTACCGGTTCGACCAAGGGGATCGGCAAGGCGATTGCTTTCAGCTTTGCCGAAGCCGGCGCCAACGTGGTCGTCTCGAGCCGGAAGGCGGACATGTGCGAGGCTGTCGCTGCCGAAATCCGCGAAGCGGGCGGGGAGGCTCTCCCGGTGCCGTGCCATGTGGGGCGCCCGGACGAATTGGAACGCCTGGTCGATGAAACACTGAAGGCGTTCGGCACGATCGACATCCTTGTCTGCAACGCCGCGACCAATCCGGTCTATGGACCGATGACATCGGCGGGCGATGCGGCGTTCGACAAGATCATGCAGACCAACGTGCGCAGCGTGTTCCAGCTCTGCAACCGGGTCTGCCCGCTGATGGCTGAGAAGAAATCCGGTTCCGTCATTGTGATCTCCAGCATTGCCGGAATGCGCGGCAATGCCGAGATCGGGCTATACGGTGTGTCGAAGGCCGCGGAGGCCGGGCTGGTGCGCAACCTGGCCGTCGAATGGGGACCATTCGGTGTTCGCGCCAACGCGATCTCGCCGGGCCTGATCCGAACGGATTTTGCCAAGGCGCTATTAGAAGATCCCGTGCGTCTCGACCGGGCGACCAACCGGACGCCGTTGCGGCGCATCGGCGAACCTTCCGACATTGCCGGCGTCGCCCTGTTTCTCGCCTCCGATGCGGCCGCCTATGTGACCGGTCAGAACATCGTCGCCGACGGCGGGGAGACGATTTCATGACTGCCGGAGACAAAGGGTGACGGCGGCGGACACCAACGACGGCGCAGTAGAACCGTCCGACATCGCTCCCGGCCTTGGCGACGTGCTGCCGCAGCACCGTTTCGACGAACAGCGTCTGCAGGCGCACCTTGCCCGGCATGTACCGGCGACGCCCGCCCGGTTCCGGGTTCGCCAATTCCAGGGCGGTCATTCCAATCCGACCTTCCTTCTGGACGCGGGCACGTGGCGGCGCGTGCTGCGCAAACAACCGCCCGGCAAACTTCTGCGCGGTGCGCATCAGGTCGATCGCGAATACCGGGTTATGACCGCGCTGGATGGAAGCGGCGTCCCGGTGCCGCGCACGCATCTGCTGTGCACCGATCCGGACATCATCGGGACGCCGTTCTTCGTCATGGATTTTGTGCCCGGCCTCGTCTCAGCCGAGCCGCACCTGCCGGACGTGCCGATGACACAACGGCGCGCCGTTCATCTGGCCGCAATGACCTGTCAGGCGACCCTGCATTCCGTCGACTGGCGGGCCGTCGGCCTCGCGGATTACGGCAGACCAGAACAATATGTCGCCCGCCAACTCAAGACCTGGTCGCGGCAATTCGAGGCCTCGCGCACCGGGGATATGCCGGCCATGGACAACCTCATACGGCGCCTCGGCGAACGGCTGCCCGACGATGTGCCGGCCTCGATCGTGCATGGCGATTTCCGGCCGGGAAACCTCATCCTCGACGCCACGGAACCCAGGATCGGCGCGGTGCTCGACTGGGAATTGTCGACGCTCGGGCACCCGCTCGCCGATCTCGGCTATTACTGCATGCCCTATCACCTGCCGTACGGGGTTCCGGGCATCAAGGGATTGGTGGGCCTCGATCTCGTTGAAGCCGGTCTGCCGTCTCGCGACGACCTGCTTGAGGCCTATGCCAGGACCGGGGCGGTTCCGGGTCTGGCCTCGATAGATTATTTCGTCGCTTTTTCGCTGTTCCGTCTCGCGGCTATCCTGCAGGGCGTGTATGCGCGGGCGTTGCAAGGCAATGCCAGCCGGGCGGACGCGCGCGATGTTGGCGAGCGGGCAGGGTTTCTGGCAGAACACGGCTGGGCGATTGCGTCCAGGCTTTGATCGCCCGGGGCGATGCAGACCGTCGTTCCTGCATGCGATCGGTGCTCCGCTTCCGACATGTCTCTGCAGCGGCGCGTTCATCGTCATTGCGCAGCGCAGTATCTGACGGGATTCCTTTTGGTTATGGCAGTGGATCTATTGATGTTCGATCGACAAACGAAATCCGATATTGATTTTTGCGAGTATACGGGCTAACGACATCGCCCGGTCTCCACACCAAATCTTAAAAGTTCGATGTAGCAGCACCGCACACCTCAATCGACTTGCACCGGCCTTGCGGCCGAACGCTCTCGTGCGACCTGAGTACAGTGTGAGACTGTTATGAAAATCCACAAATATCCGCGGACGCGGCATATAGAAGGTTCGCGCCTTCAGGCCGGCGATATGGCGGACGACAAACCCTTGCGTGAACTCGCTGGCCAGGCCCTGGTCGTCGAGGAAAAGCTGGATGGGGCCAATTGTGCCGTCTCCTTCGACGAGAGCGGCACCCTCAAGCTGCAAAGCCGGGGGCATTTTCTCGTCGGCGGCGGACGGGAACGCCATTTCGCGCTGCTGAAAACATGGGCGGCCGCTCACGCCCACCTCTTTCATGCGGTGCTTGGCGGTCGCTTCGTCATGTACGGCGAATGGATGTATGCGAAACACACGGTGTTCTACGATCGGCTGCCGCATTACTTCCTTGAATTCGACGTCCTGGACCGGAAAACCGATAGCTTTCTGAGCACGTCCGCGCGACGAGAGCTGCTCACCGGTTTGCCGGTCATACCGGCACCGGTCGTGCACGAGGGTGCGGTGACGTCGGTGGACCACCTGATCGCCTTGGTCCGGCCGACGCCCTACAAGTCTTCCAAATGGCGGGACGCGCTGGAAAAAGCCGCCGAGCGATCCGGTAGCCGCCTCGACCTCGTGGACCGACAGACCGAAGACAGCGACCTGGCCGAAGGTCTTTATCTCAAGCAGGAGGATTCCGACCGGGTGTTGGACCGGTTCAAATTTGTACGCGGGGATTTCCTGCAGGCGATCCAGTCTTCGGAAGGGCATTGGCATGACCGGCCGGTCCTGCCGAATGCCCTTGCCGAGGGTGTCGACATCTTCGCGCCGCGCTTGGGCGTGCCGGGAGCGTATGATGAATAGGTCGGTCACCCACGAGATCTTGTTGTCGCTCGTTCCCACCGCGCCATCCTGGACGGTCGATTGGGATGCGGTCTGGTCGCTGTGGCCCGAATTGCCGACGCTTGACAGCTGCCCACAGGACTCAATTCATCATGCGGAGGGCGATGTCGGGATCCATACGAGAATGGTGGTCGAGATGCTTGTGGGCGACCAAGACTGGCGAACCCTTGCCCTCGATGAGAGGACAGTCCTCTTCTGGGCGGCGGTCCTGCACGATGTCGGCAAACCGGCGGTCACCGTGCATGAAGAGGACGGGCGCATTACGTCGCGCGGGCATTCGCGGGTTGGCGCCGCGATTGCACGC
>JANQQB010000086.1 GCA_028285165.1 Rhodobiaceae bacterium | reverse complement strand
CAGGATCCGGTCGCCGTCCGTGACAACTTCAGGGACTTTGTGCGGCAACGGATCCCGGCGGATTGCTCGGTGTCGTTTACCGGTTTCGGCTGCAGTCCGGCGTTGCAATTGCCGATGGACAGCGACCCGGTGCGCAAGGGCAGGGCGGCATTGGCCGCCGAATGGGGCCGGCCGGCTGCAATCATCGGGATCGGTGGATCGATCCCGATTGCCGGCGACTTCAAGACCATGCTGGGCATGGATTCGCTGATGATCGGCTTCGGACTCGACGACGATCAGATTCATTCGCCGAACGAAAAGTACGACCTTCAGAGCTTTCACAAGGGTATTCGGTCATGGGCCCGCGTTCTGGACGAACTGGCCCGCTAGAGCGGTCGGCGACCGCCGACCGGCTTCAGACCTGCGCCAGTCCTTCCAGCGAAGGCAGCACAGCGGCCGGAGACAGATCCGCATATTCGTCCGGCTGTGCGGTACGGTTGATCCAGACTGTGCGAAAGCCGAACTTGGTCGCGCCCGCCACGTCCCAGCGATTGGAGGATTGGAACGAAACCGCTTCCGGGAACACCCTGAAGGCGGTCGTCACCATGTCGTAGGTGCGTTCGTCGGTCTTAAAGACGCGCAATTCGTCCACCGACAACACATCATCGAGCAGGTCGGCAATGCCGGCGGAGTCGACGGCGGAACGCAGCATGCTCGGCGCACCGTTCGACAGGATCGCGGTTTGCGCGCCGCCGGCCTTCAAGGACCGCAACACGTCCGGGACCTCCGGATAGGCGTCGAGCGTCTCATAGGCCTTCAAGAGATCGTCCCGCAGCACAGAATCCGCGCTTGGAACCTTGGAAAACGCGAAATCCAGGGCCAGTTCGGTCAGCGACCAGAAATCGAGATACTTGCCCATCAGACTGCGCACCCAGGAATATTCGAGCTGCTTCTGGCGCCAGATGTCGGAAAGCAGCGCCGCGTCCGGACCCAGCGCCGCGGAATGCTTGCGGACCGCCGCATGCACGTCGAACAGCGTGCCATAGGCGTCGAAGACATAGATGGAATGGGCCATGACGGACGGACCTTGATGCGGAAACGGAACAGGGGCAGCATTCATAGCAAAAACGCGGAGCGAGGGAATAGTAGGAACTTTGTTCCGATTCAAGGGGCCTTATCGCAAGAAATATTCCGGAAGACAGTGTTCGGCGTAAAGGTTTGGCTTTTTTGGTTGTTTTTTTGGCGAAATCTTGACGGCATTTTCAATCCGCTGTCATGTGTGCCGACAGTCTTTCTCGGGAGGATAAGATGGCCGAATGGTCTCAGACATGGACGTATTGCGACGGGGCCTGGCATGAGGGCAACCTGCCGATTATGGGCGTACGGACCCATGCCGCATGGCTCGGTTCGAGCGTGTTCGACGGAGCAAGGGTTTTCGAGGGCGTGATGCCCGACATCGACCGGCATTGCCAGCGGGTCAACGATTCCGCCGGCAAGCTCGGCCTGAAAGCGACCATGCGGTGGGAGGAAATCGTCGAGCTGACAAAAGAAGGCGCGAAGAAGTTCGACAGCGACACCGCACTGTATGTCAAACCGATGTATTGGGCCGAAACCGGCGGCCCGACGACCGTCTCTCCGGAACCGGACTCGACCCGGTTCTGTCTGTCGCTGTTCGAGGCGACCATGCCCGCTCCCGCCAACGGTCTTTCGATCACGGTCTCGCCTTTC
>JANQQB010000066.1 GCA_028285165.1 Rhodobiaceae bacterium | reverse complement strand
GCCGCTTGCCCGATGTCCCACATCGCGCTGCGCGACGCGCCTAGCCCAGGTACGAGTCTTCTCCATCAAACCGTCAAAATCTCTGAGACGAAGGACTAGTCAGCCTTGCCAGTCTGCGAGGATACCTCCGGAAGCCGTCTGGGGACCGGCGACGACTGAATGACCGACGTATTGGTCATGGCATAGGGATTAATGCGGTCGATCAGGCGCTCCAGGTCCCCGACCGTTGCGACGTGCGCCTTGGCGATAAAACAATCCTCGCCGGTGACCCGGTCGCATTCCACGATTTCAGGGCAATCCTGCAGCAGTGCCGCGACCTTGTGCACATTGCCGGGAACCGGGCGGATGCGCAGCCAGGCGGCGAGCGGCAAGCCCATGGCGGCCGGATCCAGATCCGCGCCATATCCCTTGATGATGCCGCGTTCCTCCAGCCGTCGCATGCGATCGGCTGCACCCGGCGGTGACAGGCCGACCCGGCGGGCCAGGTCGGCGAGCCGGATACGGCCGTCCGATGCAAGCAGATTCACCAGCGCGCGATCGAGTTCGTCCATACCTTCATTCCTGAGGCTTTTTGTCGATTTTCTTTTCGATTAACAGAATATGGTCGTCAAGCTTCTTTGTATCACGGTATAATCGCCCGATCCGGTTTGCGAGAGTCGGGGCGACCGATCTCTCCAACTTGCCGGGCTGCTTTCCGTGATCTCGTTCCGTTCCCTTCCCGACCGCGTGCCGCCGCATGTCTGGTTCGCGATCAGCGCTGTCTTCCACTATCTCGGTCCGGCCTTTGCCGTGCTTCTGTTTTCATCGGTCGGTGTGCTCGGCGTGGCCTGGCTTCGGATCGCATCGGCAGCTCTCGTCTTTGCCCTCATTCGCTCGCCTGTGCGGACCTTGCGGGCATCCTCACCCGCGGCACGCCGGGCGATCGTCGGTCTTGGCCTCTGCCTGGCCGCGATGAACTGCACCTTCTACCTGGCGCTCGACCGGCTCCCCCTGTCGCTTGTGGCGGCAATCGAATTCGTCGGCACGATCGGCGTGGCGTTGGTCGGCGTGCGCTCCGGGCGCAACGTGCTGGCGCTCGCGCTTGCCTTTCTCGGCGTTGCCCTCCTGATCGATGTGGTCTGGGTCGAGGATCCGCTCGGGCTCTTCTGGGCGGTCGCGAATGGATTGCTGTTTGTCTGCTACATCCTGCTCGGGCACCACATTGCCCGCCTGGACGGGTCGGGGGGCATTGCCCGGCTCGGCGCGGCCATGGCGATCGCGTTCGTTGCCGTCCTGCCGATCGGGCTCGGCGAGGCGATTGCGGCGTTCCTGTCGCCCTTGCTGCTTCTGGCGGCGATCGGCGTCGGGATTTCCTCGTCGGTCATACCCTATGTCTGCGACCAGCTCGCCATGGCGCGCCTGCCCCGATCGAGTTTTGCGCTGTTTCTCGCCCTGCTGCCAGCCGTCGCGACGCTCACCGGTATCATCGTGCTTGCGCAGATCCCCAGCCTGACCGATTGTCTAGGCATCGCGCTGGTCATGGTGGGCGTTGCCATACACAGGCCGGTGGATACTCCCGGCTGACGGCAAGGACCGGAACCGCATGGAACAGGCGCAAACCGATTTCACGGTGCATCTGGAGGACGTGGAAGCGACGCTGGCCGCCGCCGCTGAGGGCATCGACCCGGCCAAGGCCCGCGAACGCGCGCATTTCATGAAAACGACCATGCCGCTGCTCGGTCTCACGGTGCCGCAGCAACGGCGCCTCCTGAAACGCGGTTATGGCTTTTCCGGTTTGTCGCCGGATGCGCAATGGCCGATCTGGGATCATATCTGGCGGCAGGCGCGCACGCATGAAGCGAAGGTGCAGGCCGCGTTCTTCCTGCAGGCGCACGTCAAATCGTGGCCGGCCGAACACCTTTGGCCCATGTGTCGCGACTGGGTCGAGACGGTCAATTGCTGGGATCAGTCGGATATGCTGTCCGGCGTCTATGCGGAACTCTTCGAACAGCTTCCCGATACGCTCTACCCGGTATATCGGGCCTGGAACGCGGCGGATAATCCCTGGCTGCGACGCCAGTCTCTGGTCGGACTGATCTGCTATGCGCGGTCCCGAACCCGGATGCCGCGTCGTGCCTGGGTGTTCGACCTCGTCACGCCGCGCCTGGGCGATCCGGACTATTATGTGCAAAAGGGGCTCGGGTGGACCCTGCGAGAAGCCTTTTCGGAATGGCCCAGGGAGACCGAGGCCTTTCTTCAGGAGCACGTGCAGGTCCTGGACCCCGCGGCCTGGCAGGCGGCGACAGAAAAGCTGGATGCGGACCGCAAGGCGGCGCTGAAGGCGCTCAGAAAGGGTCGGAGCAGGAAAACCGCCTGACTGGTACATGCCCGGATTGAATTCGGCTTCCGAATGTCGAGATTGACAAAAGCAGAGATTTCGGGCACCCAAGAGGCCGAACGTCGAGCGCAGATCATGATGCCATTCAACGCACCACTTTCCGAGCTGTCCATCGAACCGGCCTTTTGCGCCGGCCGGACGCTGTGCGCCTCGACCCTCTTCACGACATTGAAGACGACGAAAACCTGACGCCCGTCCCGCCTCGGCCGCTCTTTCCCGAGGGGGAAGGGCGACGCGGCCACGCGGATGCGATGCGCCGCGTTGGTGCTGAAACGGAAAGGGCGCGTTAGGAGATCAAAAAATGGGATATTCTGTTGCCATTGTCGGAGCGACCGGAAATGTCGGTCGTGAGATCCTGGAAATCCTCGACGATCGCGGGTTTCCGGTCGACGACGTATTTGCCGTCGCTTCGCGGCGCAGCCAGGGCACGGAAGTGTCCTTCGGCGATCGGACGCTGAAGGTGAAGGCGCTTGAAACGTTCGACTTTGCCGGCGTCGATATCTGTCTGATGTCGGCCGGCGGCGCGGTGTCGAAGGAATGGTCGCCGAAGATCGCTGCACAGGGGTGTGTCGTGATCGACAATTCCTCCGCCTGGCGCATGGACGCGGACGTACCGCTGATCGTGCCGGAAGTGAATGCCGACGCGATCGAGGGTTTTCGCAAGCGCAACATCATCGCCAATCCGAACTGTTCGACGGCACAATTGGTCGTCGCGCTCAAGCCGCTGCACGACCATGCGCGCATTACGCGCTGCGTGGTGTCGACCTATCAGTCGGTGTCGGGCGCGGGCAAGGACGCGATGGACGAGCTGTTCAATCAGACGCGCGCCGTGTTTGTCGCCGATCCGATTGAAGCCGAACACTTCACCAAACGCATTGCCTTCAATGCGATCCCGCACATTGATTCCTTCCTTGACGACGGTTTCACCAAGGAAGAATGGAAGATGACGGTCGAGACGAAAAAGATCATCGACCCGAAGATCAAACTGGTCGCCACCTGCGTGCGCGTTCCGGTGTTCGTGTCGCATTCGGAAGCCGTCCACCTGGAGTTCGAACAACCGATCACCGCGGATGAAGCGCGCGATATCCTGCGTGAGGCGCCGGGCTGCCTGGTCGTCGACAAGCGCGAGGACGGCGGCTACGTGACGCCGTACGAAGCAGCCGGCGACGATGCCACTTTCATCAGCCGGATCCGCGAGGATCCGACGGTGGAAAACGGTCTGGCGCTCTGGGTCGTGTCCGACAATCTGCGCAAGGGCGCCGCGCTCAACGCGGTGCAGATCGCAGAATTGCTGGTCAATCGCGGGTTGATCGACAGTCGGGCCGCAGCATAGAGCCGGTCTGCCGTCAAAGCGTGACACGTCATCACATTCGGGTTGATTGGTTCAATTTTAACACCGGTTGGCCTATTCTGTCGGGGTGAGTGCATCGCGCCGCGACTGCGCCCGAAGACTATGATCGAAACGGGCAATACATCAGGCGTTCTTGGAGATGCGAATGGCGTCGCCGCCGGGGCGGCGCCATTTTGAGGATGATGACAGGGAGAAGGTGGTTGATGAGTCGCCTGTCCGTTCTTTGCACGCTTGCCGTCGTGCTGGTGCTGAACGCCTTTGCGTCGGCGGCGAAGGCCGAACCGGTCGCGCATCTGGTCTTCGATCTGGAAACCGGTCAGGTCATTGATCAGAAGGACGCATTCCGGCCGTGGTATCCGGCGTCTGTCACCAAACTCATGACGGCCTATGTCACGTTCCGCGCCATCCGATCCGGGCGGATCACCCTGCAATCTCCGGTCGTCGTGTCGGCGAACGCCCTCGCCGAACCGCCAAGCAAGATGGGCTTCGCTGTCGGAACCGAACTGACCATCGACAACGCGCTCAAGATGGTCCTCGTCAAGTCGGCCAACGACATTTCAGTGGCGATCGGCGAAGCGGTCTCGGGAAGCGAAAACGGCTTTCTTGCCGACATGAATTACCATGCCCGCAAGCTTGGCATGTCCCGAACCCATTTCAACAATCCACACGGCCTGCCGGACAATGGTCAGGTGACGACGGCCCGTGATATCGCGCTCCTGTCGCGCGCGCTGCTTCAGGAATTCCCGGAATTCCGCCATTATTTCAAGATATCCGCAATCCGGCATGGAAAACGACGGCTCAAATCGGCCAATGCCCTGCTTGAGCGCTATCCGGGCGCCATGGGCCTGAAGACGGGCTATATCTGCAATTCCGGATTCAACATGGTCGCTTCGGCCGAGCGGACCGGGCGGACCATGGTCGCCGTCGTGTTCGGCGCGGCGTCCGGGATGGATCGGGCAGTCTATGCGGCCGGTCTGCTCGACAGGGGCTTTGCCAGTTTCGGCGTGCTGCCCTCCTCGGCGCGCATTTCCACGTTGGTGCCGCCGACTGAGCCGGGCACGCTCCCGGCCGACGGGTATTGCAGACGGGCCGTCAAGCCGACGGCCGAATCGCTGCTGCTGCGGCACGGTTCCAAGACACAGGGCAGTGCGGCCTATGCCAGCCTCGGCCGTTCGACGCAGGATCTGCTGCGCGAAGCGCTCGATTCGAAGGCCAAGTCCAAATCCAAGTCCAAAAAGAAATCCCGTATCACCCGTGCACAGGTCCTCGACATTCTGGTCGGGCAGCATACGCCACAACAGCCCGTCCGTGTCTTTATCGGGGCACCGGCAATCTCCGTGGTGACCGGGCGGATTCCGACACCGGATGCAAAACCCGCACGCGTGGCGGCGATCGCTTCGCAGACCGTCGTCCGGCAGATCGAAACCGGCCGCGTCGCCGAAGGCGGCAAACCGCCGGAAATCGATCCGATCGACCTGCCGGGCAGTGGCGGGCCAATCGAAGCCGCGGCGGCGGATGTCCCCTGGCCGAAAAAGGTGGGTGAATTTTACCTGCCGCAACCGCGCCCGGCGCGCTGATCCCACCGCGATGTCGTCAGAGGTGGCAAAATCCGCGCGTGTCCCCGTAACGGTGCTGACCGGCTTTCTCGGCGCGGGCAAGACAACCCTGCTCAACCGTGTCCTCGGCGATTCCGCGCTCCAGAACACGGCCGTGATCATCAACGAATTCGGCGATATCGGCCTCGATCATCTGTTTGTCGAAGCCGTCGACGAGGGCATCGTAGAGCTGTCGTCCGGATGTCTTTGCTGCACGATCCGCGGCGACCTGATCGATACTCTTGAAGATCTCGCGTCTCGACGTGAAACCCAGGCGATCGCTGCGCTCGATCGGGTTATCATCGAAACCACCGGGCTGGCCGATCCGGCGCCAATCCTGCAGACGCTCATCCAGTTCTCGGAAGACGGTCCGTTCGAACTGGACAGCGTCGTGACGCTTGTCGATGCCGTCAATGGGTCGGCCACGCTCGACGCCCACAAAGAAGCCGTTCGCCAGGCCGCTGTCGCCGACCGGATCGTGTTGTCGAAAACCGATTTGCAGGACGATGCGGACCGCCTGGCGGATCTGAAGGATCGTCTGTCAGCCCTCAATCCCGTCGCCCGGCGGTTCGATACGGGTCTGACGGAAGAGCTTTCGGCGGACAGTCTGTTCGGTGGTCGCGCGCCGGATGACACGATCCGTGCCGACCTGCTCGCCGACTGGCTCGGCGACCCTTCAGGTGCCGATGAAACGGCCCAGGCGCACCACCACCACGCGCACGACGACCATGCGCATCACGGGCATTCACATCATGGACATGCGCATGATGTGAACCGACATGACGACCGGATCCGCGCTTTCACGCTTGCGACGGAAGACCCGATCGACCCCCGGACCTTCCAGATGTTCATGGATCTGCTGCGCTCCGCGCACGGCGCCCATCTCTTGCGGGTCAAGGGTATTGTCTGCCTCTCAGACCGTCCGGAAACACCGCTCATCCTGCATGGCGTGCAGCATGTCTTCCACGATCCGGTGTTCCTCGACCGTTGGCCGGATGAAGACCGGCGGTCGCGCCTGGTTTTCATCACCTACGATCTTTCGGAACGGTTTGTCTCCGATCTGTTCAATGCGTTTGTGGGTAAGGTGCGGGCCGATCAACCGGACAAGGCCGCAGTGACGGACAATCCCCTCAAAGTCACCGGATTCGCCGGGCCGTTCCAGTCGTAGGACCGGTCAGGCGCCCTTTTCGATCAAAAAAACCTGAACATCACCGTCGGTTTCCTGCCCGACGAGCAGATGGCCATCCTCCTGACAGAAATGCGGGATGTCGACAGCGGCCAGGGGATCGGTCGCCTCGACCCGGAGGCGCATGCCGGATTTCAGGGATTTCATGACCTTCTTTGCCTTCAGAACCGGCAAGGGACAAATCAGGCCGCGGACATCGAGAAGCGTGGTGGAATCTGCTTGATCGCTCATGCAATCTCCCATAACGCGGGCACTTGGGCCTGTCTACATTCATGGATGTGGCGCCGGTTTGGTCAGATTGGTCCTGGAATGTGGTGTGAGGAGGAAGGACATGCCGGGCATATTCAACGACGAACACCGCGTTCCAGGACCAATCTGGCCAAATCCTTTCGGGACGCGGCCCCTTTGCCCAATGGACGTCGTTGCGAAAAGCTTGAAGTGGTCAACACTACCGCGCTTTTCGCGCCTAGCCATTGGGCAAAGGGGTCGCGCCGGCACCGCATCCATGAATGTAGACAGGCCCTAGTCCGTGTCGATGCGAAAGCGTGCCGCGCATCGGCTCTGCCTAACAGCCGTCCTGCATTCTTGAGGTGTTCCCCCATGTCGACAATTGCTTCGTCCTTCGATGTGCTTGAATTCTGGTGGAATGCCGGGCCGCAGAAATGGTGGTCGCGCGACGACGAATTCGACCGCGAGATCCGGTCGCGTTTCGAAACCACCCATACGGAGGCCGCCGGCGGCAGGCTCGATACCTGGTGCGATACTCCGCATGGCGCGATGGCGCTGACCCTGGTGCTCGACCAGTTTTCACGCAATCTCCACCGGGAGTCGCCGGAGGCGTTTGCCCAGGACGCCAAGGCCCTGGTTCTGGCCCGTTCGTCAATTGAAAAGCAGTTCAACCGCGCCTTTCCCAGCCCGGCACGGTGTTTTTTCGCGTTGCCGCTGATGCATGCCGAAGACATGGCGGCGCAGGAGGAGGCCGTCGATTTCTGCCGGCTGCACGGCGATGCCGACAATTACAAGGCTGCGCTCGAACACATGGACATCATTCGCCGGTTCGGCCGGTTTCCGCATCGCAATGCCGTGCTCGGCCGGGAAACCACCGATGCGGAACGGCGTTTTCTCGATACCGGCGGTTTCAAGGGATGACAGGTTCCGATCAGGCGGCGCGGGCCTTGATTGCGTCGGCGATCGCCAGCGTGCGCCGGGCAATGTCGGCATGCAGGCGTTCCACCATGCGGCCGTCGATCTGAAGCGCGCCCTTGCCTGCATTTTCAGGCTGTTCGAACGTTTCGATGACGAGTTGCGCCCAATCGACCTCCTGCGGATCCGGAGAAAACGCCGCGTTGCAGGGATCGATCTGTTTCGGGTGGATCAGCGTCTTGCCGTCCATACCAAGGTCGACGCCCTGGCGGCATTCAGCCTCGAAACCCTCCGCGTCGCCGATGGCGTTGTAGACGCCGTCAAGGATGTCGAGACCGTATGCCCGCGCGGCGGCGAGGCAGGTCTGCAACCAGGCCAGCATCGGCGCCCGGCCCGGCGCCAGCGCGGCCCGCGTGTCCTTTGCCAGATCGTTGGTTCCCATCACAAAACAGGAAAGCGGGCAATCGGGGGCGGTCGACGCCGCGGCGATCCCGGCCGCATTGAGCACGCCGAGCGGTGTCTCCATCATCACCCAGAGCGCGGTGCCGGCTGGCGCTCCCGCCGCCTTAATCTTCGCTGTCGCTGTACCGACAGCCGAAGCGTCAGAAACCTTTGGAACCAGAATGGCATCGGGTCCGGACGGTGCAATTGCGGCAAGGTCGGCATTGCCCCAGGGTGTGTCGAAACCGTTCAGGCGGACGATCACTTCGCGAAACCCGAATGCGCGGGCAGCGACGGCCTCGGCGACCTGTTTGCGCGCGAGGTCTTTCTGGTCCGGGGCAACGGCGTCTTCCAGATCGAGGATCAGACAATCGGCATCGATCGTGCGGGCTTTTTCCAGTGCGCGCGCATTGGAACCGGGCATGTAGAGCGCCGAGCGACGCGGGCGGATGGCTTGATTTGTCATGAGGCGTCCTTTGCAAACACCGTCCTGTGCCGGATCGCGGCGGCGCTTCGGCGCGAGAGAACACATTTTGCGTCGAAGGGGTCGGCCGCTTTCAACGAATTGATGGCGCGGGCTTTCATGTGCGGGGCATCACCGCCCAATAGTCGAGGTCGAGGATGACACCGTCCGCATCCTTGCCATCGGAGCCTTTGAGCGGAAAGTCGGCGCAAGGCCGATCCTTCGTTGCAACCAATCGCAAACGCAAGGCACCCACCGCGCCGCCATGCGGTAGCTCGGCCTTGTCCAGCACTTCGGTCCAGGCAAACACCGTGTCGCCGGCAAAACAGGGCGCGACATGCCGGCCGCCATTGATGGCAGCGACGTGAAACGCGTTCTGCAATCCGTTAAAGGACAGGGCGCGAGCGAGCGAGATGACGTGACCGCCATAGATCAGGCGCCGACCGAACCGGCCCTGGCCTTCGGTAATCTGGTTGAAATGGACCTTCGCCGTATTCTGATAGACCCGGGTCGCAATCTGATGTTCGGCTTCTTCGATCGTCATGCCATCGACGTGGTCGATCTGTTCGCCGACGACATAATGGTCCCAGACATGCGGCGAGCCGGACAGCGTGCAATCCCAGGCAGCCTTGTCGATATCGGGAAGCGATCGGCCCAGCGCGTCGACCGGGACGGCGGGTTCGAGGTCGGGAACGACCGGGTCGGGCGCCGGCGTCGCCGGGTCCCGCTTGCGCACCATGACCCAGCGCACAAATTCAAGCACGCACGCTCCGTCGTCGCGAAATCCCTTCGAGCGCACATAGACGACGCCGGTCTTGCCGTTCGAGTTTTCCTTGACCCCGATGACATCGGAAACGGCATGCAGGGATTGGCCGGGATAGACCGGCTCAAGGAACCGGCATTCGGCGTAACCGAGATTGGCAACCGCATTCAGGGAAATGTCGGGAACCGTCTTGCCGAAGACGACATGGAAGACAAGGAGGTCGTCCACCGGGGCCTGTCGGTAGCCGGCCGACCGGGCAAAGGCGGCCGAGGACTGGACGGCAAAGCGCGATCCGTAAAGACCGGTGTAAAGGGCGCAATCACCTTCTGTGATCGTGCGCGGCGTGGCGTGATAGAGCGTCTGTCCGACCGAAAAGTCTTCGAAAAAATTGCCGCTGCTCGTCTTCGACATCGTCCGATCCCGGGTTGAACGATCATCCTTCTAGAGTGTGGGATCGGCGCTGAAAAGGGTCAACGATGTTGACTTTTGTCTAAGACCGGATCGTCGCAATGAGAAACGGAGCGCCGCGTCGCGGTGCTCCGTTGTCCAACTTAAGCGGTATGCCGCCCAATCAGCGCCATTCGCAGCTCCGATGCCGTTTCACCTTGCGGTGCGGGGTGCCGTAGCGGTCATAAAAGGTGACGACCTTCTTGTGCACGTGGCAGACTTCCCGGTCGCCGCGCCAGCCGCCGTGACGGTGTCCGTGACCGTGCCCGTCGCGAACGCGTTTCCAGTGACGGCGATGGTGCCGGCCGCGCCGATCGTCGAAATAGCGCCGGTCGTAATGCCGGCGGTGGAATTTGCGGTGTCGGTGATGCACGTTGTGGAAGCCGCCGTGGCCGCCGGTCGTGATCGTGAACGAGAAGCCGTCGGCCTGTGCGGCCGTGGTGCCGGCCAGGGAGGCAACGGACAGGGCGGCAGCGGTGGCCAGACCGATAACGAGAGATTTCAGCATGGGTTTGTCTCCTGGTTTGGCGCCGCTTTCTTGCTTCTGCGGCGTGATCATGGGGAGACAATAAGAAACCCGGTCTGAACCGATCCTGAGATCGCCGTTCAGAAACCGTTCATCCGGTAAAAAGTTTCGATTTTTTTTCGCCCGGTGCCGTCAATGCGTTCGTTGCGCAATAAAAACCGCGGTTTCCTGCAGGATTGCTGCCCGTCTGCCGTAGGGTTCCAGCATGGCATGCGCCTCTTGCACAAGGGCATCGAGCCGCTTGCGGGATTCCTCAAGTCCGTAGAGGCCGACCAGCGTTGCCTTGCCCTGTTCGGCATCCTTGCCGGTTTTCTTTCCCATGACGTCGGCACTGGCTGTCACGTCGAGAAGGTCGTCGGCGAGCTGGAAAGCGCGGCCGATGACCTCGCCGAAGCGTTTCAAGAGGGCGCGCTCCGCGGCATCGGCACCGGCGTGGATCGCGCCGCCTTCACAGCCGAAGCGAATGAGAGCGCCGGTTTTCATGGCCTGGAGGCGCACGATTTCGTCGGCCGTCAGCGTGCGTCCCTCCGCCTGCAGGTCGAGCATCTGACCACCTGCCATGCCGCCGAGACCGGCCGCGCGCGCAAGCCCGAGCGTCAGGTCCGCCCGCGTCATCGGATCGGCGTGGGTCATCGGATCGGCCATCACGTCGAATGCGTAGGTCAGCAGACCGTCGCCCGCGAGGATGGCGGTTGCGTCGTCAAATGCCTTGTGGGTGGTCGGCTTGCCGCGGCGCAGATCATCGTTGTCCATCGCCGGCAGGTCGTCGTGCACCAGACTGTAGCAATGGATCATTTCGAGCGCGGCGGCAGCCCGAAGCATGCCCGGATTCGCATCGGCGCCTGAGCACAAAATGGCGGATTCCACGAACAGGAAAGGCCGCAGACGCTTGCCGCCGCCCAGGCTGGAATAGCGCATCGCCTCGCGCAGCCGTTCCGGCCGGCTGATTTCCTGGTCCAGAAGCGTTTCGCCGAGAAGCGACTCAAGTG
>JANQQB010000069.1 GCA_028285165.1 Rhodobiaceae bacterium | reverse complement strand
GAACTCGTCCATGTTCAGCTTGCCGAGCATGACGGCGCCGTCGTCCCACAGGTTCTGGGTGACGGTCGATTCGTAGGGCGGCTTGAATCCGTCGAGAATGTGGCTGCAGGCCTGGCTGTGCACGCCCTTGGTGCAGAACAGGTCCTTGATGCCGAGCGGAATGCCCTCGAGCGGCCGCATCGAGCCGTCGGCGATCCGCTCATCCGAGGCCTTGGCCATCTCGACCGCCGTCTCCGGCACTTCCACGATATAGGCGTTGAGCGCCCGCGCCGCCTCCATGGCCGCGAGATAGGCCCGCGTCACTTCTTCGGCGGTAAAGGATTTGTCGCGATAGCCCGAACGCAGGTCGGCAATCGTCAGCGCGGTCAGATCGGTCACGGAAATGTCCTTGTCAAACGGGCGTGCCGTGATCCGGCCTGCCCCGCCGCAAACGCGGCTTCGGGGTTATTCAACCACTTTGGGAACCAGAAAATAGGACTCGTCCTTGTTCGGAGCGTTCGCGACCACCGCATCCGGATAGCCGCCGTCGGTCACGCCGTCGGTCCGGCTTTTCATCGCGGTTTCGACCACCGATGTCATGGGCTCGACTCCCTCGACGTCGACCTCGTTCAATTGCTCGACCCAATCGAGGATCGTATTGAGTTCGCCCTGCATCTTTTCGGCCTCCGCATCGGTAACGGCAATGCGGGCAAGACGGGCGACGCGGCGCACGGTTTCAATGTCGACGGACATGGCGATGGTTTCCCCAGGGCATTCAGGCGCGTCGAACTCTCGGCGGTTTAACGATGCCGAACAGGACGAACCCGACGCGTATACCGGCTTGCAAAATGCTTGGCAAATCCGCGGTCAAACCGCGTGTCAGAGACGCACCGGCGTGCCGATCTCGCAGATCGAGACGCTGCCGGCCGCATCGCCCATTTCGGACAGGAACCCGTCCGCGGTCTGGTCGATGATCGGAAAGGTTCCGAAATGGCACGGGATCACCGTTTCGAACTTGAAGAACCGTCGGCAGGCCAGGGCCGCCGACCGGGCGCCCATCGTGAACCGGTCGCCGATAGGCACGATGCCGATCTGCGGCGCGTAGAGCTCCTGGATCAGCGCCATATCGCCGAAAATGTCTGTATCGCCCATATGGTAGAGGGTCTTCTCGCCCTCGGCCTGGATAACGACGCCATTCGAAAAACCGAGGCTGTGCGACACGCCGTCTTCGGTCAATTGCGCCGAGGAGTGGTGCGCGATCGTGAAGGACACCGAAAAGCCGTTGTGGTGAACCGTACCGCCGGTATTGGTCGGATCGAACTTTTCCAGACCTTTCGAATTGAGCCACATGCATAGATCGTAATTCGTGACCACCATCGCGCCGGTCCGGGAAGCAATGTCCAGCGTGTCGCCGACATGATCCGCATGGCCATGGGTGAGCACGATATGCGTGCAGCCCTGGATCGCCGCGTCCCGATCGCCGGTAAAGGCCGGATTGCCGGTCAGAAACGGGTCGATCAGGATCGTGGCGGACGGCAATTCGATGCGAAAGGCGGCGTGTCCGAGCCAGGTCAGGTTCATGGCGGGCTCCAGAATGTTCGGTTGGTGATACCTCGACACAGAGGCGCTGGAAGAGAGCGCAGCAAACCGGATCCATTGATTGCCGCTGTTCGTTTTGGTGCCGCATTACACAATGACGCGACGTCGGAGACAAACAAAAATCCGTTCGGATCTAAAATCGTCGGATAGAATCACTACATCCGCATAGACTGGTACGATGGTACCAATATTCATGCCCGCAGCCTCTTGCGAACCAACCGGCCTCCGCCAACCCGACCCATGACCGCACTCCTCACCGCCTCTGCCGGCACCCGATGACCACAGACACCGAACGCCTTCACGAGCTTGCAGAACGCCTGAAGCCGGGCGAGCGCCTGCTTGGGCTTGATCTGGGGACGCGCACGATCGGCCTCGCCCTGTCCGATACCGGTCGCACCATCGCCACGGCGCTGAGGACGCTGAAGCGCACCAAGTTCCAGAAGGACGCCGATGCGCTGCTTGAAGAGTGCACGAAACACGGCGTCGGCGGTCTCATTCTGGGCCTGCCCCTCAACATGGACGGATCGGAGGGGCCGCGGGTCCAGGCGACGCGTGCCTTTGCCCGCAACCTCGCCGGACGCACCGATCTCCCGATTGCCTTTTGGGATGAACGGCTTTCGACGGTCGCAGCCGAACGTGTCATGATCGATGCCGACATGTCACGCGGCAAGCGCGCCCAGAAGATCGACGCCGCCGCCGCCGCCTTCATTCTCCAAGGGGTCCTGGATCGCCTCCGGACCCTCAAACCGGACACATAACCGGCCGCCGTGCCGGAGAATAGGCCGGAAACGGCCCGAGGAAGTCATGCCGTTGGAAATCGCGTTAGTGCTGCTGTTTGCCGGAACCCTTGTCATCGGGGCCCTGCTCGGTCTCTACAGCTTTTTCAAGGTTCGCAGCTACAGCACCTTGCCGGAGCGCATCGACACCCTTGAGGAAACGGTTGCTGCCCTGCGCGCCGACCTGAGACGGGCGCTTGACGGGCGTCCAAGACTCTACCCCGACACGCCTGCCAAGAGCACGCCGAAGGCCGACCCGGGCGCCGTCCGCCGGTCCGAGGCGCCGCGCCGCGAAGAAAAGAAAGATGAAGAAGAGCAGCGCGCGGAAGAGCCGAGCAAGGACCAAGCCGCACCTGACGAGACGCCTGCCACCGAGCCCGACAAAACCGCAGCCTCGGACCGAAAAGACCCGCCACGCGAGAAGCAGGTGCCGCCGTCCGACGAGAAAGCCGAACAGGCCGCCGGCCCGATTCCGATTGCCGCCCGGGATGCCAAACCGAAAAAGGACATCGAAAAGACGATCGGCGCCCTTTGGGCCGTCTGGATCGGCGGCCTCGCACTGGCGTTGGGCGGTGTCTTTCTCGTCCGGTACTCTATCGAACAGGGGTGGATCGGTCCGACCGCACGCGTTCTGATCGGACTTGCCTTCGCCGCCCTGCTCGGAGCGGCCGGAGAATGGACGCGCCGCCGCGGCAAGGTGTTTTCGATTGCCGGATATGAACGCGCCAACGTGCCCGCCATCCTGACGGCAGCCGGCACGATCGCCGCCTTCGCTTCGGTCTATGCGGCGTATGCGCTCTACGGGCTGATCTCGCCGGCGGTCTGTTTCATCGTGCTCGGCATCGTCGCCGTCGTGGCGCTCTTTGCCGCGTTGCTGCACGGCCTGCTTTTGGCGAGCGTCGGACTGATCGGCAGCTACAGCGTGCCGTTTCTGATCACCACCGACCAGCCGAACGCCCTTGCGCTTGCCCTCTATATCCTTGCGGTATCCGGCGCCGCATTCGGCGTCGCCCGCCTCCGGTTGTGGCGCTGGCTGGCAATCGTGGCGGCGATCGGGATCGTCGCCTGGGGTGTGCTGCTTCTGTTGATCGGCGGCCCGGGTGACCGGGAGATCGTCTTCGGCTACACCTTCGCGGCCCTGGCCATGGTGTTCTTCGTGTTCGTGGCGAGCCTCTACGCGCGCGATCCGGCGACCTTCCTGAACACCGACCGGGTTGCCACGGCAGCGCTTGCGGGCGTTCTGTTCCTGCTGCACGGCGCGGTACTCTTCCGCCCCTATGACGCCCTGACGACCATGGCCATGGTTGCCGGCATCGTGCTCTCTTTCGGTGCAGCGGTCTTCTATCCGGCTGTCCGCTACGTTGCCGTGGCCGCGCTGCTGGTGGTCGTGCCCGGCTATCTCGGCTGGTCGGTCCCGCTGGAAGACATGATGCGCTACGCCGACGATATCGGATCGCAAAGCGCGCTGACGACACCGATGCTGGAAGACCTGAGACGCTCCTCCGACCGCGCCTTCGTCTGGACGGGACTTGTGCTCGGCGCGATCGGGCTCGGCATCGGGCTCTACGGAACCCTGGTTTCCGCGTCGCGGGCCGTTCTGGCGGCATCGGGAACCAGCCTGGCGCTGCTGCTGCTCGGCGTCGCTTACCTGCGCATGGAACAGCTCCAGCCCTCGCTCCTTTTCGGCGCCCTGGCGCTTGGCCTCGGACTGGTCTTTGCGGCTGTCGCCAATGCCCTGTTCCAGCGCATCCCCCCGGATGCCCCGGCGCGCGATGCGGCGATTGCCGGCTACCTGATCGCCGCGCTGGCAGCAATCGCGCTGGCGCTTGGCATCGTCCTGGAACGCGGTGCCCTGACCATCGCCCTTGCCCTGCTGGTGCCGGCAACCGCCTTTGTCTACACATGGCGCCCTCTGCCCGCCCTGCGCCCCCTGGCGATCGTTTTCGCCCTTTTGTGGGTCGCCCGGGTCGCTTGGGATCCGCGCATTGTCGGCGACGATCTTGGCACGGTGCCGGTGCTGAACTGGCTCACCTATGGCTATGGCGTACCCGCGGCGGCGTTCACATGGGCGGCCATCCTGTTCGCTCGCGACCGGCGCGATGTCTGGCTCGAGGCGTTGGAGGGCATAGCCGTCGCGACGGCAACCCTGGCGCTGGCGCTTATTGGCCTGCACGCCGTCGATCCGGCGGCGCTGTTCACTCCCATCGACACGCTTTCCGAAGGTGCCGTCGCGGCGCTGGTCGCCGGTGGCGTCTCGCTCGGTCTGCTGCGCCTGTCGCGGTCGCAGTCGAGCCGGGTCCTGCAGGCTGCCGCGACCGGCCTCGGCTATGCCGGCATGGCGATCAGCGCGTTCGGTCTTCTGGTGGTCTACAATCCCCTTCTGACCGGCGAAACGATCGGCGGCGGTCTGGTCCTGAACAAGCTGACCTTCGGCTATTTTGTGCCGGCCCTGCTCTACGCCGCGCTTGCCTGGACGGCGCAGAACCGGCGACCACATCCCTATGCGCTGGTGGCGCTGTGCGTCTCCTGCGTACTTGGCGCCGTCTGGATCACGCTGTCCATCCGCCACGCCTTCCATCCGCTCAACCTGATGACCGGGCCGACCACCGATACCGAGGTCTATGTCTATTCCGCGGTCTGGCTCGTGATCGGGATTCTTGTGCTAGCCGTCGGTCTCGTCACGCAGATGCGACCGGTCCGGCTGTTGTCCGGAATCATCCTGATCGCGGTCGTCGCCAAGGTGTTCCTGATCGACATGGCCAATCTGACCGGAGTGCTCAGGGCCCTGTCCTTCATCGGCCTCGGCTTCGTGCTGATCGCGATTGGCCTGGTCTACCAGCGCCTCTTGCGCAAACCGGTCGAACAGCAGGAGCCGGATAATCCTGATACACCGGAAACAGCCTGAACGTTCGGGTATCTATCGCACTGCACAATTCCAATGCGGCACTGCGCGCAAAGTCGTTGACAATTATGTCTAGACATATGAACGTAAGCCCCCAGAAACGCTGGGGAACCGACAGATGCACTATGCGCCGCAAACAGAGGCCTGTCCGCTCCCTTTTTCACCCTTCAAGAGCTGCACCGTTCCGCGCCCGATCGGCTGGCTGTCTACGCTGAGCCCGGACGGCATCGCCAACCTGGCGCCCTACAGCCAGTGGCAGAACCTCACCTTCGACCCGCCCATGGTCATGTTCGCGGCCAACCAGCAGGCCGACGGCCGCCGCAAGGATACGGTCGTGAATGCCGAACAGACCGGCTGGTTCGTCTGGAACATGGCAACCTACGCCTTGCGCGAAGCGGTCAACATCTCCGCGATGGACCTGCCAGCCGATGTCGATGAATTCGAACGCGCCGGCGTGACCAAGGCGCCCTGCATCGACGCGCCCGGCCCCCGGGTGGCGGAGAGCCCCTGCCATTTCGAGTGCCGGTATTTGTCGACCCACCGCCTGCCTGGCAACAGCCCGGTAGGCTGGGTCGACATCGTCTTCGGCGAAGTGATGCGCATCCATGTCGATGACGCAGTCGTCACGTCCGACGGCAAGATCGACATAAAGGCCATCCGGCCGATCGCCCGCATGGGTTATTACGACTATACGAGCGTGACCGAGATCTTCGAGATGCGCATTCCTGGAGCGTCGGCAGCGGTGGCCGACGGTCTGGAGGGCAAAGCCTGACGGAGGCCACCCCATCAATAAACAGGAGACAGGAGCAGGTACCATGCAAAGACGAGATTTCCTGAAGGCTGCCGCGATCGGCGGCGCAACCGCAACACTGGCGACCCCGGCCATCGCCCAGGGCGTCCAGCAATGGAAGATGGTGACGGCCTGGCCGAAGAACCTGCCGGGACCGGGCGTCGCCGCCCAGATGCTGGCCGACCGCATCACGGCCCTGTCCGGCGGACGCATCGAGGTCAAGCTGTTTGCCGCCGGCGAATTGGTGCCGGGCCGCGGCGTGTTCGACGCCGTCTCGGAAGGCACCGCCGAGCTCTATCACGCCGTTCCGGCCTATTGGGGATCGAAGTCGAAGGGCATCCTCCTGTTCGGCTCCCAACCCTTCGGCCTCAGGGCGGACGAACAGGTCGGCTGGCTGACCCATGGCGGCGGCCAGGCGCTCTATGACGAAATGTATGCCCGGTTCGGCCTGAAACCCTTCCTCTGCGGGAATTCCGGTCCGCAATGGCAGGGCTGGTTCAACAAGGACATCAACTCCGTCGACGACTTGAAGGGATTGCGTTTCCGCACGACCGGGCTGGCGTCGGAAATGTGCGCCAAGCTCGGCATGGCCGTTCAGGCGATGGGTGGCCGCGACATGTTCCAGGCGCTGCAATCCGGCGCGCTCGACGCCGGCGAATTCATCGGTCCGTGGACCGACAGCGCGCTCGGCTTCTACCAGGTCGCCAAGACCTATTACTGGCCGGGCGTCGGCGAGCCGTCCTCTGCCGAGGAATGCGCAATCAACGCCGATGTCTACAACGCCCTGCCGGATGACCTGAAACAGGCCGTCAGCGTGGCCTGTGAAAGCCTCTACAACCCGGTCTGGACCGAATACACGACCAAACACGCGCTGGCGCTTGAAAAGCTGGTGTCGGAACAGGGCGTGCAGGTCAAGAAGCTGCCGGACGACGTCATCGTCGCCATGGGCAATGCCGCCGGCGAGGTCATGGCCGACCTGAAAGAAAGCGACGACGAACTGGTGCGCCGCACGGTCGACAGCTTCCTGGCCTACCGGACCTCGATCGCCGGCTACATGCCCTATGCCGATAACGGGCAGATGAACGCCCGCGCCCTCGACTACACCTACTAAATCCATCCCGCACGCGGACGGTTAGCCGTCCGCGTGCATGCTCCTATCGCTTACCCGTGCTCGCTCTCGCCGACAGACTGGATGACGTAAACCGCGCGGTCGGCCGCATCGTGCAATGGTCGGCGCTCGCAATGGTGCTTTTGCAATTCGCGCTCGTCGTCCTGCGCTACGTGTTCGGCCTCAGCTACATTTTCTGGAACGAGGCGGTGCTTTACCTGCACGCCGCCCTGTTCATGCTCGGCGCCGGCTACACGTTCCTGGTCGACGCCCACGTTCGGGTCGACATCTTCTATTCCCGGGCAACGCCGAAACGAAAGGCCGCCATCGACTGTCTCGGGCACGTCCTGTTCCTGACCCCGGCGCTTGTTCTGCTCCTGGTCTATTCCTGGCCGTCGGTGCGCCGGTCCTGGTCGATCCTTGAAGGGCCGATTTCGGTCGGCGGCATACCGGCCTCCTTCCTGCTGAAATCGTTGATCCCGGCCTTCTGCGTTCTGCTCCTGATCCAGGGCCTTGCCCGGCTTCTGCGCGATATCCTGCGGCTCAGGGCCTCCGACCCATGACCCTGCCCTTCGATCTCCTGATGTTCGCTGCGCTCATCGGAGCGATCCTGCTCGGCTACCCGGTCGCCTTTTCGATCGCCGGCGTGGCAGCATTGTTTGCGCTTGCGGGCTGGGCGGCCGGCGCCTTCGATATCGGCCTGATGGGCGCGCTCGGGCAGCGGGTGTTCGGGCTCCTGACCAACGACGTGCTGATCGCAATTCCGCTGTTCGTCTTCATGGGCGTGGTGCTCGAAAAGAGCCGGATCGCGGAAGACCTATTGGAGACCATGGGGCGGCTGTTCGGGCGCATGCGCGGCGGTCTGGGCGTTTCGGTGATTCTCGTCGGTGCCCTGCTGGCCGCCTCGACCGGCATTGTCGGGGCGACCGTCGTCGCCATGGGCATGATCGCCCTGCCGACCATGCTGCGCAACGGCTACGACCCGCGCCTCGCATCCGGCACCGTGTGCACCTCCGGCACGCTCGGCCAGATCATCCCGCCGTCGACGCTCCTCATCATCCTGTCCGATGTCATGTCGAACGCCTATCAGCAGGCCCAGTTCGCCGAAGGCAAATTCACGATCGAAACGATTTCCGTCGGCCAGATCTTTGCCGCCGCGTTGCTGCCCGGCCTGCTTCTGGTGGCGATTTACATCGCCTATGTGCTGATCCGGGCCTGGCTGCGGCCAGGCGACGCGCCGGCCATGCACGAAACCGTCGTCGCCCCGACCCGCGCGGAGATATTGCAGGCGGTGGTGCCGCCGATCCTCCTGATCGTCGCCGTGCTCGGCGCCATTCT
>JANQQB010000047.1 GCA_028285165.1 Rhodobiaceae bacterium | reverse complement strand
CGGTTCGGAGGCGCCGAGCAGATGCGCATGGCGCATGCCGCGCCGCATGATGCGGCGCAGGACATAACCGCGTCCCTCGTTGGAGGGGAGCACGCCGTCGGCGATCAGAAAGCTTGTGGCGCGCAGGTGATCGGCGATCACCCTGTGGCTTGCCTGCTGCGCGCCGGCGGCCTCGGTCCCGGTGGCTTCCTCGGAGGCCCGGATGAGGGCCTTGAACAGGTCGATGTCATAATTGTCGTGCACGTTCTGGAGCACGGCGGCGATGCGTTCCAGGCCCATGCCGGTATCGATGGAGGGACGCGGCAGGTCGATGCGCTCCTCTTTCGAGAGCTGTTCATATTGCATGAAGACCAGGTTCCAGATCTCGATGAAGCGGTCGCCGTCCTCTTCCGCCGAGCCGGGCGGTCCGCCCCAGATGTGATCGCCGTGATCGTAAAAGATTTCCGAACAGGGACCGCAGGGACCGGTATCGCCCATCGCCCAGAAATTGTCGGACGTGGCGATGCGAATGATGCGGTCGTCGGAAAGACCGGCAATGCGGCGCCACAGGTCGTGCGCCTCGTCGTCCTCGGAATAGACGGTGACCAGAAGGCGATCCTTCGGCAGGCCGAATTCCTTTGTGATCAGGTTCCAGGCGAGCTCGATCGCCTGATCCTTGAAATAGTCGCCGAACGAAAAGTTCCCGAGCATCTCAAAGAAGGTGTGGTGACGGGCGGTGTAGCCGACATTGTCGAGGTCGTTGTGCTTGCCGCCGGCGCGCACGCATTTCTGCGAGGTGACGGCGCGGCTGTAATCGCGCTTTTCAAGACCGGTAAAGACGTTCTTGAACTGCACCATGCCCGCGTTGACGAACATCAGCGATGGATCGTTGCGCGGCACCAACGGGCTTGAATCCACGATGTCGTGGCCGTTGGTTTCAAAATACGACAGAAATGCCGATCGGATATCGTTTACGCCCGTCATGTCCGGTCCTGAAAGCACGGGACGGGTTTACAAGAATTCCGCTCGTCCCTGGTGTTCGTGGAAGTCACGCGGTTTTATCGGCGAGACAGGGTGCTGTCTAGAAAAAGCCCCGGATCACCGGCAGCGATCCGGAAAGCAAAAAGGCGCAGCCTGATCTGCCGCGCCTTTGCACTACACTTTTCGGAATGGGGCGGACGATCCGCCGGGCCTATTTTTCGATGGCCGGCTCGATCTCGTCCTCGTCGTCCTCTTCCGGTTCGGTGTCCAGAAGCTGGTCGGAAATCAGGCCGGCATTCTGGCGAATGGCGTGCTCGATCTTGTCGGCGATGTCGACATTGTCGCGCAGGAATTGCTTGGCGTTTTCCCGCCCCTGGCCGAGCCGTTGGCTGTCATAGGAAAACCAGGAACCGGACTTTTCGACAATGCCGGCCTTGACGCCGAGATCGATCAGCTCGCCGGTCTTCGACACGCCTTCGCCATACATGATGTCGAATTCGATCTGCTTGAACGGCGGCGCCATCTTGTTCTTGACGACCTTGACCCGGGTCTGGTTGCCGATCACTTCGTCGCGGTCCTTGATCGAGCCAATGCGGCGGATGTCGAGCCGGACCGAGGCATAGAATTTCAGCGCATTGCCGCCGGTCGTGGTTTCCGGGCTGCCGAACATCACCCCGATCTTCATGCGGATCTGGTTGATGAAGATGACCATGGTGTTCGATTTGGAAATCGACGCGGTCAGCTTGCGGAGCGCCTGGCTCATCAGCCGTGCCTGCAGGCCGGGCAGGGAATCGCCCATCTCGCCTTCCAGTTCCGCGCGCGGCGTCAGCGCGGCGACGGAATCGATCACCAGCACGTCGATCGCGCCGGAACGGACCAGCGTGTCGGCGATTTCGAGCGCCTGCTCACCGGCATCGGGCTGCGAGATCAGGAGGTCGTCGAGCTGAACGCCGAGCTTGCGGGCATAGATCGGGTCGAGCGCGTGCTCGGCGTCGACAAAGGCGCAGATGCCGCCCTTCTTCTGGGCCTCGGCGACCGTATGCAGTGCCATGGTGGTCTTGCCCGAGGATTCCGGTCCGTAGATCTCGATGATCCGGCCCTTCGGCAATCCGCCGATGCCCAATCCGATATCGAGCCCGAGGGACCCGGTCGACACGGTTTCCACCTCGACCGCCTGACCCTGTCCGAGCTTCATGATGGAGCCCTTACCGAACGCGCGCTCGATCTGCGACAGCGCGGCATCCAATGCTTTGGTTTTGTCCATCGTGGAGTCCTCGACAAGGCGTAGGGTGGCTTGAGCCATTTGATCCTCTCCATATTTCACGGCTGGCACTGACATTCAATGACGAAGAATGTACCGGTTTTGTTCTCATTTTGCAACCATCAATTAAAATATTGAAATAGAACAGGAAAATACTGTTTCGTTCGCACCCTGTTCACGGTTGGAAAACGCGATGAAGAAATTCTTGCCGGAATCGCGAAAACCGTCCGCGCCCCCACGGCCGTCGAATCGCGACCGGATGCGCTCCGGCCACGGTTCTCAAATTGACACCGGCGTGCAAATCGGGTTCGCCTCAACGCCACATCAGGCAACGAGGAAATCATGGCGGCCAAGGCGTGTCCGGTCCTGATCGGCGGGGCGCATATCGACCGGATCGGCTACGCGCTGGACGGGGAAGCGACCGGCACTTCGGCGCCCGGACGCGTGGATCGGTCACTTGGCGGCGTCGCGTTCAATGTCGCGCGCATGCTGCGTGGCCTCGGCGAGGATGGGCTGCTCGTATCGGCCTTCGGCGAGGACCCCGACGGCCGAACTCTCTTGGCCGAATCCGACGAGGGGCTCGACATTGCCAGCGCCGTTCCGGCCGGTGAGGGAGCAACCGCGAGCTATCACGCGATCATCAATCCGGACGGCACGCTGCTCGGCGCGGTCGCCGACATGGCGATTTACGATCTCCTGCTACCCCAAAGGCTTGCGCCATTCGAGGCCCGGATCCGCAATGCGCCCCTGGTCTTTGTCGATGCCAACCTGCCAGCTGCGACCCTGGCATGGATTGCGGGCCTTGAGCGATCCGGTCTGTTTGCAGCCGATACCGTTTCCACGGCGAAGGCCGGACGTCTCGCTGACATCCTGACCTCGCTTGACGTGATTTTCAGCAATCGAGCCGAAGCAGGGGAGTTGACCGGTCCGACGCCACGCGATGCCGCTGCCGGGCTGTGCCGGCTCGGTGCCGGCGGTGCGCTGGTTTCGGACGGCGCGAAGGCGCTTCAAATCGCCAGCGACCCTTTGAACACGACTCTCATTCCTATTCCTCCAGCGCGTGTCGTCGATGAGACCGGGGCCGGCGATGCGCTGGTTGCCGGAACGCTTTTCGGTCTGCTAAGGGGGCAGGATCTGGACCGTGCCGCGCAGACCGGCCTCGCGGCGGCGCGGCTCTGCATCGAAACCGCCGGCGCCGCCCTGCCGAACGCCCGCGCCGACGCCGTCGTCGCGCTCACGAAAGATCCATAGTGTCCGACCTGTCCGATCTCATCGCCTATTCCCCCGCCGTCGCAGCGGCCCGGCGCGACGGCGTCCCGATCGTTGCTCTCGAATCGACGATCATCACGCACGGGCTTCCCTATCCGGACAATCTGGAAACGGCGCGTTCTGTCGAGGCTGTTATCCGCGAGGCGGGGGCGGAACCGGCCACGATCGCGATCATGGGTGGGCACATCCGCATCGGGCTCACCGAGACCGACCTGGAGGCGCTGGCGCAGGCCGAACGAGTGCAAAAGGTATCGCGAGCGGATTTTGCGACCACGCTCGCCTCCGGGCGCACCGGGTCGACGACGGTTGCCGCGACCATGATTGCGGCGCATCTCGCCGGTGTTTCGGTGTTTGCGACCGGCGGCATTGGCGGGGTGCATCGTGGCGCCGAGGACACGTTCGATATCTCGGCCGATCTTGAGGAATTGGCGCGCACGCCGATTGTGGTCGTCTCCGCCGGTGCCAAGGCAATTCTCGACCTGAACAAAACGCTGGAAGTCCTTGAAACCAAGGGTGTTCCGGTGATCGGATACCAGACCGATGCGTTTCCGGCCTTTTGGTCGCGCACCAGCGGATTGCCGGTCCCGCTGCGCGCCGACACGCCGGAGGAGATTGCCGCCGTCCATGCCATGCAGGCCCGTCTCGGCATGCCGTCCGGCCTGCTTGTCGCCAATCCCGTGCCGGCGGCCGACGAGATTCCACTGGAAGACATGCGCGGATACATCGAGCGGGCGCAGGCCGACGCCAATGCTGCAGGCATCACCGGCAAGGACGTGACGCCGTTCATTCTGGCGCGTATTGCCGACCTCACAAGCGGGCGGTCGGTACCGACGAACATTGCGCTTGTCCGCAACAATGCCGTCCTTGCCGGCCGCCTTGCCCGCGCGATTGCCGAGCGGGCGCCGGTCCCATGATCGGGGCCCTTGCCCGGGGCCTTGACTGGCTCGGCGGGCAGGGCACACGCGCCGTTGCCGTCAGCCTGTTGCTCGGCATGGCGCTGCCGCCGCTTGCCGCCTTCTTCCGGCCGGTCCTGCCGGTCGCGATCTTCCTGCTCCTGGTGCTCGCGCTCGTGCGGATCGATTTTGTCGCTCTTGCCGACCGCGTCCGCCAATGGCGCATGCTGGCTTGGGCGTTGTTGTGGGTGATGGTTGTCATGCCGCTGGCGATTGCGCTCACGCTACGCCTGTCCGGGTTTGCAGATGCTTATCCGGGATGGGCGCTGGGTATTTTCATTACCACGGCGGCGCCTCCGGTCATGTCGGTTGCCGCGCTCGCCGCGCTGATGCGGCTCGATTATGCGCTCTCCGTTGCCATGCTTGTCCTGTCCGCGCTTGTGACGCCCCTGGTCGCGCCGCTTGTCGGCGTACTCGCTCTGCCAGCGGCCTTGCCGCTCGAGGCATCGGCGCTTGCGATGCGCCTCGGCCTGCTGATGGCGGGCGCGCTGGCGGTTGCCCTTGTGATCAGAGCATTTGTCGGGCTGCCGGCAATCGAGCGGGCGCGTTCGCGCATCGACGGCACCAATGTCGTGATCCTCTTTGTCTTTGCGGTCGCTGCGATGGACGGTGTGGCACGCGCCTTCCTCGAAACCCCGGGCCTTGCCTTCGGCATTCTGGGCGCGGTCTTTGCGATCGCCTTTCTGCAGATCGGGCTCAGCATGCTGGCGCTGTGGCGTGCCGAACGGGTGCAGGCGCTGACGATCGCGCTCGGCAGCGGCATCCGCAATATGGGCGTGTTCATCGCCGTGCTCGGTCCGGCCGTGCCGGAAACCACCTGGCTGTTTTTCGGGATTGCCCAGTTTCCGATCTACATGCTGCCGCTGATCCTGAAAGTGGCGGGCGACCGGTTCGCGGCGGTACGCTAGGTCCGCCGTTTGCAGCGAGTCCGGAATTGCGGCAACACATCCTCAAGGCTTGTGTGCTAGCGCTGACGGATGGCCGTGACCGACATCCTTCAGGAGGCTTCAGCTCCGCGACCGCAGGCGCAACCGGGGGCGTCGCGAGCCGTGCCGCCCCGTTTGCGGTTCTGGCCGGCGCTGAAAGCCGGCTTCCTGCCGGTCCCTGTCTCCGCGCTTGCCTTTGCAGCCCTGGTGCCGATACATGCGCTCTGGCTTGAACAACCGCTCAGCGCGCGCATCGTCGTCGCATCGCTTATCTTCTTTGCCGGCGGTCTCGCCGGCGGCGGTTTTGCTTGGATCGTCACTGCGCTCTTTGCCCGCGGCCGCGCCTGGACCGCCCGGTTCAGCCTTGCCCTGATCGCCAACGCCGTCTCGGTACCACCGGCGACCGCCTTCCTGTTCTTCCTGCAATACCGCACCTATTACGCGCAATGGCACGAGGAGCCGTTCACGACGATCTGGGTCTGGCAGATCGCGTTTACCGGGGCGACGGCGCTCTATCTGTTTGCGGTCTCGGCGGTGAAATACATCTTTCCGCTCGGGTTGCCGTTGCTGTTCGGTATCGCGGCGGTTTCTGCTCGACAGATGGGCAAGAAGCCCTCAACCGATTCCATTCAAATCTAATCTTCAAGTGCTCAGCACAGTGTAGTGATTGAAGGTACTGAATGATATGCGTGCGTCAATGTATAATCATCGAGTTAAATCAATTCCAATGAGAAAATTTGCTATAAAATATTTACTTGAATTCAAATAATATTGCCGCAATTATGGCGAATACTACTGACAGTTTCATTGATCGGTCTGCGCTGGGTGATTGTTTTCTGCCAAAAAAATTTCCGGATCGAATTAATTCTCCTAACCAAACTGCACTGCAGTACAGAGACAAGCATACAAAAACTGCGGATGCGATACTGAAAAACACTGATCACCCAATGCCTTCCGGATTGGCGTGTGCGCTGGTCGATCAGCCGCCGACGACGGACGAAAAGATCCGCGCAAGATGCCGGTCGGCGTGCACGATCGCCCGGTGCATGGATTTGATCTTTCGGCTGGCATTGCTCTCCGATTCCTGTCTAGGCTCTGTTTCCTTCAGTTTTCGTTGCAATTCAAAATACCTTTCCGCTGTCTCGGCATTGGCGGGCACGCCGCGACCCTCACGGTAGAGCAATGCCATTCGGTATGCCCCGCCGCTATGACCGGCTTCGATGGCTCGCTGATACCAATCCATCGCTTCGCCGATATCCTGCTCGACGCCGTTACCGTCTTCATAGGTCATACCGACCGACGTGTAGGCGAAGGTGTTGCCGGCGCGGGCGCTTTGGCGAAACCAGCAGGCCGCTTCCGGCTCATCGCCCCAGATACCCCGGCTGGCAAATGCCAGGTACTTCATCTGCACCGGCGTGTAGAGCGACGCATTTTCATCATTGCATGGAGCGGATGGAATGCTGTCCCAAAAGGCATGCAATACGATTGGTATGAGCAGGATAAGCATAGCTATTTTCGATAGAGTTTTTAGCATGAGCTGAGTTTGTCGTTATCTGGAGGCAAGCGAAAATCCGGCAGGCCGAGATATGTATGATTCGCGGTAATATTCCACCTCAAGTAAAATGTCGTTTAAGATGAAAGGAGTTTTCAGTTGTTTCCGCCGAGCGTTCCAACCTCTCGATCCTCCGCAGACAACGCGTTCCGCAAGACCGAAGCCGCGATTGTCAAACAATGATTTCCTGTCCAACGCGGTTGATCGTATCTCCTTGCCTGTCTATGACAGCGACGTCATTCTCAAACCTCGGACTTCCTTATGATTCCCCGCTATTCGCGTCCGGAAATGACCGCTATCTGGTCGCCGGAAACCAAGTTCCGGATCTGGTTCGAAATCGAGGCGCATGCGACTTCGGCGCTGGCCGAACTCGGGGTCGTGCCGAAGGAGGCGGCCGCGACCGTCTGGGAAAAGGGATCGGCCGCAACGTTCGATGTGGCCCGCATCGATGCGATCGAGCGCGAGGTCAAACACGATGTCATTGCCTTCCTGACGCATCTGGCCGAGATCGTCGGACCGGAGGCGCGGTTCGTGCACCAGGGCATGACGTCGTCCGATGTGCTCGACACCTGTTTCAACGTGCAATGCGTGCGCGCGGCCGACCTGCTTCTGGCGGACATGGACGGTCTGCTCGCCGCCCTGAAAATCCGAGCCGAGGAACACAAGGACACGCTCTGCATCGGCCGCAGCCATGCCATTCACGCCGAGCCGACGACGTTCGGGCTGAAGCTGGCGCAGGCCTATGCGGAATTCGCGCGCGCCCGCAAGCGGCTCGAAGTGGCGCGCGAAGAAGTGGCGACCTGCGCCATTTCAGGGGCCGTCGGGACGTTCGCCAACATCGATCCCTTCGTAGAGGAATACGTTGCGGAAAAGCTCGGCCTTGTGCCGGAACCGGTCTCGACCCAGGTCGTGCCGCGCGATCGGCATGCGGCGTTTTTTGCAGCCCTTGCCGTGGTCGCGTCGTCGATCGAACGTCTTGCGACCGAAATCCGCCACCTGCAACGCACCGAGGTGCTGGAGGCCGAAGAATACTTTTCGCCGGGCCAAAAGGGCTCGTCGGCCATGCCGCACAAGCGTAATCCGGTGCTGACGGAAAACCTGACCGGCCTTGCCCGCATGGTCCGGGCCTATGCGTTGCCGGCCATGGAAAACGTGGCGCTCTGGCACGAGCGGGACATTTCCCATTCGTCTGTGGAACGCATGATCGGGCCCGATGCGACGGTTACGCTCGACTTTGCGCTTGTGCGCCTGACGGGCGTCATCGAAAAACTGGTCGTCTACCCGGAGCGCATGACAGCCAATCTCGACCGGCTCGGCGGCCTGGTGCATTCGCAGCGCGTGCTCTTGGCGCTGACCCAGGCCGGTGTCAGCCGGGAAGATGCCTATCGCCTCGTGCAGCGCAACGCCATGCGGGTCTGGAACGGGGAGGGCGATTTTCTGGAATTCCTTCTTGCCGACGCCGATGTGCGCGCCGCCCTGTCGGAGGAAAACCTGCGCGACAAGTTCGATCTCGGCTATCACACCAAACATGTCGATACGATCTTTGCCCGGGTCTTCGGGCGGGCGTGAAACACCGTCGAGAAGGCCATAAATCTGTCTATGGTTGATCGGTTCGGTTAAGATTACGCCCCGGTTGTGGCGTCACCGGGGCGGCTTCTTGCGGCCGCCGGACAAGAGTTTTGGCCGGCAAAACACGTCCATTGTCCGGCCGTCCCGTGATCGGTGCCGTATTCGCTGTGGCTGTCAAAGGCCCTAAATGCCTCGAATTTTAATCAAACCTGAATCCAAGTGTCCGCAATGCGCTCAGGATCGGATCACCACCGCGTCACTTCGGAAGACCGCGTTTCCCGATCTGCGGTCAGGATTCCTTAAGGTTATTAGACCCGTTTTTCGTCAATTGCATCAGGACTCCGTTCAACCTCTTGTTTTACGGCGGGTTTACCCGCGGCGCCCGATGGTCGCGGCCATCCGAACGCCCGAACCGGAGGGTCGCCATGGAGTCCGTATATCGCTTCCCGAAGATCACCCACGTGTTCGAATTCCGCTGTCGAACCTGCGGGGAGGTCCATAAGGGATCGCCGTCGATCGGCTATGCCAAGCCGGCACATTATTACTCCGTGCCGGAAGCGGAGCGGGCGCACCGGGTGCTTCTGACTTCGGATACCTGCGCCATCGACAACGACACCTATTTCGTGCGCGGGGTCATGGAGGTCCCGATCCGGGGTGTCGATGCGCCGTTCACGTGGGGCATTTGGGTCAGCCTCAGCCATGACAATTTCCAGCGCTACCTGCACACGTTTCACGAGGACCAGACCGGAACGGTGAACTTCGGCTGGCTACCGGTCACCATGCGCGGCTACTTCGATCCGACCCGTGCCCGGACCTGGGACATGCTGGCCACCGACGTGGTCGGGCGCGGCCCCGGCAACCGGCCGCTGATCGTGCCGCACAAATGCAACCATCCGCTCTATCGCGATTACGCCCAGGGTATGGATTGGGACCGCGCGGTCGATATCGCCGAGCGTGCGCTGCACGGGTAACCCCCAGTCTGTCGCCGACCTGATGTGGCCCGAAAAATGGTTATACGCGCATAAGCCACGCTTTACTCCTGCACTTCGTAGGCTGTCATGTGCATTTCGGAGCCGGCATCCCGCAACGCCTTCAAAGGCTGGTAGTCGTCGGAATCGTACCATTCCTCGATCTTTTGAAGGCTTGGAAAGCGGGCGATGACGGTCATTTCATGGTCCTGTTCGCCGTTCAGGGGCCGGCCGACCCGGCCGCGGAACAACAATTCGGCACCGTGCGATCCGGCGAGCTGTTTCGATTTCTGCAGGTATTCCTGAAAGGCGGCGGGGTCCTTGACGGTAATGCGGGCAATCATCAGGGCAGACATGGGTTCTCCTTTGGGTGTCTGGTGAACGAAATCCGAGCAGGTCAGGCGGAAACGGCGAGCACGGGTGCGCCAGCGCGGTCGGGAACGAAGCCGGCAGCGGGATCGTGGGTGCGGCGCCAGGTTTCGCTGTCGCCGCAATAATCGGCATCGGCGAGGCGGACGTGATCGCGTGCTTTCTCGACCGCGTCGAAATCGGTCGACCTGGTCAGCAGCATGCGAGCCATGAAGCGCCATGCCTGCAGGCGGTTGCCGAAACCTCGAACGGCTTCCGGCCGGGTTGCTACATAGCGCCGCGCGAGGGTTTCGAAGTCTTCCGGTCCGCGTCCGGCGACATCGGCGACGACGCCGGATGGCGCGTTGACGGCAAAGGCGCCGCGCCGGTAT
>JANQQB010000045.1 GCA_028285165.1 Rhodobiaceae bacterium | reverse complement strand
CACATCCGGATCGGTGACCGACAGGCAGACCGAGGTGTTCGACCGCGTCGCCGGGTCGACGGCCAGAAAATCGAGCCATGCGGACGCACCGACAAAGCGGTCGATGACGGCGACATTGGCATCGGCCCGACCCTGCAGACCGCCAAGGCCGCCGATCGTCTCCGCCCAGGCGAGCGCATCGATATAGTCCTCGACGCACAGCATGGACGGCGTGTTGATGGTCTCGCCGCGAAAGATGCCCTCGTTGAGCTTGCCGTTCTTTGTGAGACGGAAGATTTTCGGCATCGGCCAGGCTGGAATCGTGGTCTCCAGCCGTTCCACGGCGCGCGGCCCGAGGATCAGCATGCCGTGCGCGGCTTCGCCGCCGAGCACTTTCTGCCAGGAATAGGTCACGACATCGAGCTTGTCGAAATCGAGTGCCTGGGCGAAGGCCGCAGAGGTTGCGTCGCAGATCGTCAGGCCGCCGCGGTCCGCCGCGATCCAGTCGGCATCAGGCACCCGAACGCCGGACGTCGTGCCGTTCCAGGTGAAGACGATATCATGGTCGCAATCGACCGTGGCAAGATCAGGAAGAACGCCGTAGGGCGCTTCGATGACACGCGCGTCGGCAAGCTTCAATTGCTTGACCGCATCGGTCACCCATCCCTTGCCGAAGGATTCCCAGGCAAGCAGATCGACAGGCCGCGGCCCAAGCAACGACCACATGGCCAGTTCCACAGCCCCCGTATCGGAGGCCGGCACAATCCCGATCCGGTGACTGTCCGGCACCTGAAGCACGGACCGTGTCAGATCGATGGCATGCTTCAGCCGCTCCTTGCCGGGTTTGGACCGGTGCGAGCGTCCGAGGACAGCGTTTTCAAGGTTTTGAAGGGACCAGCCCGGTCGTTTCGAACAGGGGCCGGAAGAAAAATGCGGATTGGCCGGCCGCACGGCCGGTTTGTCAGGCTTTGTCATCTAAAACTACCCTTTCAGATAGGCGCCCCTCGTTGGGGAGGGGTGTCCCACGGACGGGAATAGAGCAAAGCCTGGAGTGCTGCAAGTAGACAATGGGTCTATGCTGCAGGTTCTCTCAGGGTCCTGCAGCACGGGACAGGGCAAGATGTGTCGCCCTGTCGGCATTCTGCGTGGCCGGGACGGTCAGGAATTCCGTTGACCGCGGCGTTTTTGGGTGCGGCACCTCCGGATCCGCCCGAAATCCGAAGGAGACGATACCGCACCGCGCTGCTGGCGCGGCGCGGTTATGCGCCCGGTTCAGGCCGCCGCAATCAGTTCGATATCGGTCACCTCCGACAGGAACTGCACGCCGATGCCGTCTTCCGCGACACGCACGACATTCGCCTGAACCGACTGACCGTTCGACAATTCGATGACGATCTGCTCGCCGACCGTGGCGCCTTCGACATGGGTGATCAGGGCGCCGACATCGCTGACGTTCACGATCGTGGAGGTGATGCGGTTGTTGGCATGATTGACGACCACGACCTCCTTGAGTTTGCGGCGCAGGGACGTCCGCCGTTCGGCGATGTCGTTGGACACGTCGGCCAGGAACCGTTCGACTTCGGCGGACAATTCCTCTGTCGCTTTGGACACGAGGTCAGAGGAATTGTTGACGGATGAGGCCTCGGTCGAGGTTTCTTCAATAGCCTGGTTGACGCTCACCACGCTGCGCGCGACGTCGTCGGTGCCGGACGATGCCGCGCGTGCCGAGTCTGCGATTTCACGGGTGGCCGCAAGCTGCGCTTCCATCGCGTTTGCCACGGTCATCGTCAGATCGCGCGCCTGGGAGATCTCCTGTGTGATGGCTTGAATGGCTGCAACGGCGCCCTGGGTCGACCCTTGCACTTCGGCCACCTGTTTGCCGATCTCTTCCGTCGCCTTGGAGGTCTGGTTGGCCAATTCCTTGACCTCGGCCGCAACGACGGCGAAGCCTCGACCCATCTCGCCGGCGCGCGCGGCCTCGATCGTCGCGTTGAGCGCAAGCAGATTGGTCTGTTCGGCAATATCGCGGATCAGCTCCACGACAGTCCCGATATGTTCGGCCGCACCAGCCATGGATTCGACATCCACGCTGGTCTTTTCCGCCGATTCGAAGGTGGAGGTGACAAGCGTATTGGCCTGGTTCGTCTGGGCTGAGATTTCCAGAATCGAGGCGGACAATTGTTCGGTCGCCGCCGCGATCGTCTGCACGTTTTGCGACGCGCCATCCGAAGCCGCGCTTGCGGTGGCCGATTCCGACGAGGCAGTCTGGGCGGCGCAATCGAGCGTCGTCGCGCTTTGCCGCAATTCCTGCATCTGTCCCGAAACCGTATCGAGGGAGTGAGCCGCCGTCTGTCGGAAGCTGGTGACAACCTCCTCAATGTGAACCTGGCGCTGGCGTTCCCGATCGCGTTCGGTTTGCGCCTTCCGTTCCAGGTCCTTGCGCGCGATCGCGTTTTCCCGGAAGATCTCGGTCGCCCGCGCGATCGAGCCGATCTCGTCCTCCCGATCGACGTAGTCGATGAACACATCGGTCCGGCCTGCGGCCAGGTTGGAGAGCGTATCCCGCAATTTGGTAAGCAGCCGGCTTATTGCCCGTGTCTGAAAGAACGTCAGCGCACCGGTTACCAGCACGGCGGCCACGGCAACGGCAAACAGTATGGCAATTTCATTCCAGAGACGCGCCGCATCGCGATCAGCAGCCGCCTCGGCCCGCTTGATGAGGGAATCGGAGACCTGTTTGATCTTGTTCAGACGGTCTGTGGCCGTCTGGAACCAGACCGCAGGCTCCAATCCCGCCGCATCGCCGGTCTTTGGCAATTGCCGGATGACGTTGCGCCATTCATCCACCCGGTCGACCGTGTTTCCCACAACGAGGGAATCGAAGAGCCGAAACTGTTCATCGATCCCGACCGTCCGGAATTCCTTCAGATATGCGACTTCAGCGCCGTATTGTTTCATATAGGCGATATAGGTGTCGAAATTGATTGAGCCGGCAGCGGTTTCGGAAAGCAGCGTAGCGCCCATGGCACGCTCCAGCCCACCAGCCTCCTTGGCTTCGACCAAAGCCAGAAACGGCACGAGTTCGACACTGATCTCCTTGGACGGACTGGCCGCGACGGCAAGACCTGCAAGATGGATGAGCGCCGTGATCTCCCCGGTATAACCCGAAACCACCTCCGGGACGGTCAACCGCCCCGCGTCAACACTGTTCCTCAGGCCCGACAACTCGTGGATGTGGTCGGAGATTTTCTTCAATTCTTGCGAAAGTTTCGGGTCGTCGACCTCGAATGCTGCCAACCGTTTGTCGAAGACGGCAATCGCGGCATCGGTCAGGGGGCGCTGTTCGGTGACGGCGCGCACAGCGGCAGGATCGCCTCCCGATTTGAGCATACCGACCGTCTTGCCGCGCTCCTTCTGCAATTCATGGATGATGTTTGCGCCGTCTTCTGTCAGATGCGTCAACGGACGCATGAAGTCGTGGTGCGTCAATTCGATATATTTTTCGATAACTGCAACCGCGGCAAATGCAATCATTGCCAACAAGGGAACAAATGCCAAGAGTGCAATCTGTGTGCGTATCGCCTGAAGTTTCTTCATAACCCAGCCCCGAATGCGAACAAAACCGCATTCAAACTGGGGTGAGAAGGTAAAAACCTGCTTAACTTAAAATTGGATGTTGTAAAAACTCATTCCAGAAGTTGAATTATTTGTCTTTCCACGCCAAAACACTAGTCATTTCCACGAATAGCATACAACAACACACAGGTTGTCAGCCCCCATCCAGCATGGGAACCACACCAAAGGTTGTAACTTTTTGTCGCATCTGACCGTGTTCTGCGAACTGACGGATCAGCATTTTTTACTTTCGGTTTTGTCGAAGCACGAACCCGCATCCCCAATTCCTTGCAATCAAGCGTCTGCAGGTCCGGTGCCCAGCCGCGCCCGGGTCTGAGGAAGTCCGGTCAACTTGGTTTTGAAGATACGGTCCGGTACCGACCGGAAACCGGACTACGGGTGCAAAAGCGTGCGGTGGGTCTTCCGGAATCGACGCGTTTTCGAAAACCGTCAAACGGACAGGGTCAAGCCGCCGTTGCAGCCCCTTCGATACGCAAACGCTCCGATCGGATCGGGACACCAGCCGAACTGATCGAAAGGCCGGCATATCCGCCGGCACCCTCAGCCGGATTGGTTTCGGCGTCCAGGGCGTGAACATGTTGTATCTCCAGGACCGAATACGGTCGCCGGTACACCCACGTCCGGTTTTCGACCGCTTCAAGGTCCGGATCGGGCGGGGTCTCGTCCGTAAAGGCGTAGAAGTACAGGGTGAAGCCGTGCGGATTCACCCTTTGCACGGAGAGCGGCGTCATCCCCCATGCCAGGAGATCAGCCTCAATGCCTGCAATATCCGCAGTACGAAGCGTCACCAGGCTGAGATGCGCACCACCGCCCAGGACGCTCCGGTCGATTTCCAGGGCGGGCCGCTCCCCCTCGAACCAATGATCGATCAGCTCTACCGTGAAACCCTCCGGATCCACGAACTTGGCCAGAAATCCGACGTCCCGGAATTGCTTCGGGACAGTGCAGGAAACGCCGAGGGCCTTCAGTTGCGCACAGGCGAGCTCAATATCGGGCACCGACACCGCGATCTTCCAGTAGAGGTCCGTCGGTGCCGGCGCGTAAGGCGCATCCGCGGCCGCAAAGCGAATGGCCGTTTCCCGGTCCGAATAGCCGATCCGGCCGTCCCCCTGATCCGACATACCCATCACAGTTCGGCAAAAGCGCTTTTGGGCCTCAGGGTCTTTGACGCGCAGCGTAAGGGTATCAAGTTTTGTCATGCGTCCGTTCCTGAACACTTCGTCAGCCGGAACGGCGATCAGTGCGCGACGTCAAAATGGTCTTCGCGCAAAAGCGCGCGACCGTCTGGCTGCAAGACCCAAAGCTCGTTGGTGATGATGCCCCGGGCATGGTTCATTTTCCAATCGGCCGTAATCCGTGCCGATGTCCTGTCGAGGATCGTCGTGACGGTGTGGCTGTAGACCACTTCGCTGAATCCCTTTGAAATGATGTCCGACCAGAAGCCTTCGATTTCGCTGCGGCCGTTGAAGGTGCCGAAGGGTTTGACGACCATGACGGCATCGTCCTCGTAAAGTGCGGCGGCTCCGGCCGCATCGCCGGCATTGAACGCATCGCGCCAAGCCCGGCTTGCCTCGGCGATTGCAACACTCAAGCGGTACTCGGCAGCCGCGCGAGCGCGAGCGTCCTGCCCGTCAGCGTCTCCGAAGGGGGCACCCTCCATGGCGGCCGTGGGCGCATCGGTTTCGGTAAGTGACATCGGCTTATCTCCACTTCGATCAGATGTGATGAGCCGGAATGTATGGATTTCTATTGTTCAAAAAACAGGATATCTGATTAATCAGAATTCATTTTTTGAGAACAATGATCATGCTCTCCCCGCTTCCCCTCAACTTCGCAACCATAGTGGAGACCGGATCCATCACCGCTGCGGCGGGTCAGCTGGGCCTTGCGAAATCCGCCGTCAGCCAGAACCTCAAGCGGCTTGAAGGCCAACTCGGCGTCAAGCTCGTTGTCCGCACCACACGCCGCATGTCCGTAACCCCGGCGGGCAAGCGCTATTATCAGCGCTGCAAGGACATTCTTGCGCTTTCAAGGCAGGCAGAAACCGAGATGGAAGCCTTCGGCGCAGCGCCGACCGGTCCCATCACCATCACCGCGCCCCATGCGCTCGTTACACCGGTCATCGCGCCGGCATTGGCAAGCGTGACGCGCCGATTTCATATGCTCGAACCTGTCGTGATCGCAGAGGACAGGCGTCTCGATCTGGTCGCCGAGGGCATCGATGTCGCGATATCGGTCGGTCCCCTCGCCGACAGCAGCCTGCGGGCACGTCGCATTGGCACGCTCCGAGATGTGGTGTGCGGCGCTCCCGCAGTTTTCGCAGATGCACCCGCACAAGACGATCCAACCTTTGCGGACTGGCTGGGATCGCTCCCCTATATTGCCCACATGCGGGAACCGGCCGAGGTCCGATATGCCCTCCCGGCGCCGCACGGGAACCGGACGGTCGTGTTTCAAAGACGCGTGAAGAGCAATACGATCGAGGCGATGTGCGCACTCGCGCGCGAGGGGTCGGGCGTCGCGCTGCTGCCGGACATTGCCGTCCGCGACGATCTGAAGACCGGCCGACTGATCGCCCTTTCCGAGATTGCGGGTCACGAACCTTCACCGATCTTTGCCGTTCATCCCTATGATACGCTCCCGCCAAAATCGGTCACTGAGACAATCGCTGCGATCCACACCTCGCTCGCAGAAGCGCAGTCGGCGGAGTGACGGTCCGATTTTTGAGACCGGCTGTTCTGCCCGCATGTCCGACAAAAAAAGCGCAGCGGCGAACCGCTGCGCTGAAGGTGATCCCAATCGACAGGGGAGATCGTCAGTTCATGTGCGTCGGATCATGCGGCGCGGGCCGCAGGACCTAGTTGAGGTAGTAGCGCAGGCCCACGCGGACTTCGTGCGCAGTGATGTCTTCGATATCGACACTGCCCGCAAAATTGCCCGCCGGGTCGCCGCCGGTCGAAATGTCGCCGAAATCGAGGTAGCGATAGTTGGCGTCGAGCGCGAGACGCTCGCTGAACGCGTAGGAGGCGCCCGCAGTGACGTTCCAGGCGAAGTTCGTGGCGTCGTTGTCGTTGAACGTGTTGGTCGTGCCGTTCGGATTGAAGCCGGCATATTCCGACAGGTCCACATAGGCGAAACCGATGCCGCCGCCGATATAGGGCGTGAAGCCGTAATAGGTGCCGGCCTGCAGGTAGATGTTCGCCATACCGGTGAAGATGTTCAGCTCGGCGTTTTCCTGCGTAAAGGCGAAACCGCACGCGGCGTAGCACGGGGTCTTGCCGTTGAAATCCGTACCCCGATAGTCGACCGTGAGGTCTGCCCGAAGGTACTGATTGAATTCGTAACCGGCACCGACCCCGACCATGAGCGCGGGCCGCAATTCCTCATGCTCGAATTCCAGCGCATGGAAGCGGACATCCGGGTCCGTGAAGAAGTCGACACCGATATCGCCTCGCAGATACCAGCCACCGAGTTTTTGCGGAATCAGCTCCGGTGCGGGGATGACCGGCGGATCGAGGTCTGCCGCCTGTGCGACCGTGGTGGCTGCCAGTGCGGTGGCCGCGACGAGGAACATTCGCTTGAGGCTGCCCATTACTCATATCCCTTCTCAGCATGTCCATCGGCGAAACGCGCAGTCGGACGGTTAACAGCTGAGAAGACCATGCAGAACAAAGGTTAAGGCAGACTTAACCACGATTTTTTACCTTAATTTTTAGTATTAATGGAATGTTAACAGGGCATTTTATTACCGAAATCTAAACTATACGGTGCGCCGGCAATTGGGTCGGTGACTTCCTTGCATCCCCTTGTAAGATCAACCGGAATCACCTTCGATCCACCGGGCATGAAGGCGATGGAGCGATGTCCCCATTGTTGACAAACCCGTGAACACGAACCCCGGAACGTTGACCCGATGCCCGGCATCAACCGGATATCGCGCCTGCCGGTACCCGCAGGCTAGGCGACCGGGAAACAGGAGGTTGTCTGACGATGCGCACGGCTGAGACGCCATGGGGACGGTGACCGCAATCGACACCGGTCGACAGCCGATCCGATAAAAACCACCGCATCCGACGATGGGCCGACGCCGCCTGTCCGGCCGAGGTTACGCAAAGGCTGATCGACGGATAGGATCGTGTATCGCGACGAGCCAGGCGGAGCAGACGGTTTGACAGAGGAAATCGACACGATCCCGGACTTCGAGACGCTGGGTATCGCCGTGACGGACACGGTCGCCGTGGTCACCCTGCGGACCGGCCCAGAGGGACTGATGTCCGAGGGCATGGAGCGCGATCTGGCAGCGGCCATCGAGGTTATGGAGGGCGAACCGGGTATCCGCTGCGTTGTCCTGACCGGCGCACAGGAGGATTACTTCCTGCGCCACTACGATGTGGCCGCCATCCACGCCCGTGCTTCAGAACTGAAGGCCCGCGGCCTGCACTTCGACCCCGCACGCCCGGTACCCGAAGCACCGATCCACACAGCACTCAGGCGCATGGAAACCGGCGATACGATCTACATTGCCGCCATCAACGGAACGGCCATGGGCGGCGGTTTCGAACTCGCGCTCGCCTGCGATCTGCGCCTTGTCGAGGACGGGCCCTACGATCTTGGCCTGCCGGAAATCAATCTCGGCATCCTGCCCGGCGCCGGTGGGACCCAGCGCCTGCCGCGGCTCATCGGTGAGGCCCGTGCCCTGGAACTGACGCTGACGGGCGACACGATTTCGCCGCGCCGCGCCGCCGAGATCGGTCTTGCCGTGTCCTGTGTGGAGGCCCCGGTTCTGGAACCGGCCACGGCCCTCGCCCAACGCATCGCCGCGAAGCCGGCGGCAGCCTGCCGGCACATCAAACACCTGGTGCGGGGGGCGCTCGACACCGATCCCGCGACCGGTCATGCCCGCGAGCGCACCCTCTTCTGCGATCTGATGATCCGCGACGACGCGCTGCGCCTGATGCAGGAATGGACAGAGGGCAAACGCGATATCCGGGATGATCCGGACTAGCGAGATCAGGACGCGGCCCGCTCGAGAATGATTACCGAACAGGCGGCCTCATCGAATCCGATCACGCCGCCGCCGTTTTCCGCCAGCGCCAGGCGCGGCACACCGTCCGCATTGCGACCGCGCGCCTGCCTCTTGCCCGCCTCCCCGCGCAATTGCAGCATCAGTTCGGCGATCATCGACAGCCCGGTCGCGCCGACCGGATGCCCTTTCGAAACCAGCCCGCCGGAGAGATTGATCGGCCTGGCCCCGCCGAGCGCCGTTGCGCCGCTCTCCACATAGGCGCCGCCGCTGCCAGGCGCGCAGAAGCCGAGCATTTCGGCCTGATAGATCTCGCAAAAGCTGGTCGCATCATGCACTTCGGCGATCTCGATCGCGTCCGGTCCAAGGTCCGCCAGCCGGTAGGCCTTTTGTGCCGCGACCCGGGACAGGCCCGGTTCGTCGAGCGCCCGGTACTTACCGCCCGACAGCGTTGAGGCGCGGACACGGACCGCCCTCTCGCGGACGGATTGCGGCTGCGCCATAAGAAAATCGTGCGAACACAAGAGCGCCGCCGCCGCGCCATCCCCAATCGGCGCACACATCGACCGCGTCAGCGGCCAGGAAACCGGCCGGTCGGCCAGCACTTCGTCAACCGATACCTCGAACCGGTATTGGGCCTTCGGGTTCATCGATCCATGGTGGTGGTTCTTCGACGCGGCAATCGCGATCTGGCGCTGCGACGTGCCGTGCTGCTTCATGTGATAGGCCGCCTGCATGGCGTAGGTGTCCATGAATACCGTGCCGCCGCCGGCATTCGGCTTGAACGGTTTGCCCGAAGCCTCACCGGCCTCTTGGTAGTAAAGCTGCCATTCCTGCGGATCGACCTGGTCGATGCCGCCTTCGAAGATCTCCTGCGTAAGGTCCGGTTCATCCGGCACGAAGGTCTTTTCCACGCCGATGGCAAGCGAAAGCTCGGCCTGTCCGGACAGGATATCCTTCCAGGCGCCGTGAAACGCCATGGACGCCGTCGCGCAGCCGCCTTCCACATTGATCATCGGCACGCGTTCGGGAAACAGGCCCTCGCGTACCAGCGGCGTGAAACAGACCTGACCGCGAATGTTGCGCTGGCCGAACGTGCCCATACCGCAATTGCCGAACCAGGCATTGTCGATGTCGGCGCCGCCTTCCAGACCGGCATCCGCCAGCACACCCGCATAGGCCTCACGCGTGAGATCCTTGAAGCCGCAGTCTGGCCGCTTGCCGAAGGCGGTGCCGAACGCGCCGATCACATAGACGTCCCGCATGGATCACTCCGCTCTTCAGAATTGGTCGGCCGGCTGGTCCGCGCCGGCCGCGGCGTCGGTCACCAGCAGGATCTTGCCCGACCGGTGCGGCCGCGCCGCATGATCGAGGGCAGCGGCGATATCGTCCAGCCGATACCGCGCTTCCACCGGCGTTGTAAGTCCGCCGGATTGCAAGCGCTCGATAAGGCGGGCGTAAAGCGCCGCAATCGCCGATCGGTCGGCTTCGGCGAACCAGGTGCGCAGCCAGAATCCCCGCACATGCACATCGCGAAACACCAGATGGTATGGATCGACCTGGCACGGTTCGCCGCTCAGGAGCCCGTAATTCACAACCAGCCCCGACGGCGCCACCGCGCCCGCCAGGGCATTGGTCGCCGTTCCTCCGATTGCGTCGAAGGCCAGCTTCACGCCGGCATCCCCAAGGACCTCTCCCACTGCCGATGCAAGCCGGGCCGGGTCGCTGCCGTCGTCGACGATGACGATGTCAGCACCGAGCCCTTCAAGGTCGGATACCGGACCCGGCCGGCGAACCACGTTGACGGTCCGAATGCCCTGCGCCCGAGCAGCCACGATCACATTGCGACCGACGGCCGAATTCGCGGCGTTCTGCATCACCCAGTCGCCCGGTTCCAACGGCACGAGCGTCAGCATGGCTTCCGCTGTCGCCGGGTTCGCCTTCAGCATGGCGGCCTGGTCCAGCGGTACATCGGAGGGCAGTCGGATCAGCGCTTCGGGTCGCGCAACGAGACGGTCGCGCCAGCAGGACCCGGCAAGCGGCACGACCGGATCGCCCACCGCCAGCCCGGTCACGTTAGGCCCGACGGATTCGACCCGTCCCACACCTTCGGTTCCGGGCACGAAGGGAAAGGTCGGCTGTTCGCCATACCGGCCTTCGATCATCAGAAGATCCGCCGGGTTGATCGACATGACGGCCATGCGCACGACAACCTTGCCGTCGCCCGCGACCGGGTCCGGCCGGTCCACACAACGCACAACCTCAGCCGGATTGCCGAACCGGTCGATTTCAACGACACGCATGATTGCTCCCTTCAGGCCGCATCCGGACGCTTCTTCAGCGGTCGCAGGTCGAACGCATGAGCCCGGTCGCGCGGATCCTCATCCTGACCGAAGATCAGCGCCTTTTGCACCTTCTGCGTTCCGGTTTTCGGCAAATCGTCGACAAAGACGATCCAGCCCGGCCGTTTGAAATAGGCAAGCCGGTCTGCGCTGGCATCGAAGATCGACCGGGCGAGCGCTTCCGCGGGCACGGCGCCGGCGGTCGGTACGATGGCCGCCATCACTTCCTCGTCGCGGAGCGTGTCTTCGAACGCCAGCACGGCAACCTGGGCCACGGCGTCATGGTCGACCAACCCGTTTTCGACTTCCGCAGCGGAAATGTTTTCGCCCGATCGCCGGATGATGTTCTTCTGTCTCTCCACAAAAAAGAGCCGGCCGGTCTCGTCCTGCGTGACCACGTCGCCGGTATGGAACCAGCCGCCGCGCCATGCGGTTTCCGTGGCCTCGGCATTTTTCAGGTAGCCGCGAAAGAAACCGTGCCGGGGATCGTCGCCGGCCGCCCGCACGACCAGTTCTCCCGGTTCCCCGCGCGGCACCTCGGCATCGGCGGCGTCGACGACACGGGCAAGCAGGGCATCGGTCGGCCGCCCGATCGCCCGCGTCTCGATTGCGCGCGGCTCATAGGCATCGGCAAGAAACCGGCCGGTCTCGGTCATGCCCCAGACTTCGACCATTGCCACACCGAACCGGTCTTCGAACCGCTTGTGCAGGAGCGGATCGAGACCGGCACCCAGCCCGAACTTCGCGCCGTGGGCGCGATCCTCCGCCGAGGGCGGCGCTTTCATGAGCAGGGGCGGCACAACGCCCAGATAGTGGAAGCCGGTCGCCTCGGTCTCGATCAGGTCGCGCCACCAGCTCGCCGGGTGGAACCGGTCCGGCATGACCAGGCAATTGGCCGTCAGGATGATGGCGGTCAGCGTGTTGATGCCCGCATTCACGTGATAGACCGGCAGCGGAACGAACAGGGTCTCCCGGCCGTATTCGAGCGTCAGCTTTCCGCCGAGCTCGGCGTACCAGGTGCCGACGGTCAGGTGATAACGATTGTCTAGAATGCAGCCTTTCGGATGCCCGGTCGTGCCGGACGTGTAGACGATGGCGGCCTCGCTTGCCGCGCCGGGCGCCTCGTCGCGGGCTTCGGAGCGGGGTTGCGGCGGAACATCCGGAAAACTCTCGTCGACGCAGACGGGAAGCGGCGCCTCCCGGGCGTCGGCAATATCGGTCAACCGCGTTATATGGCCGGCATGGCAGACCGCCAGATCGACCTCGGAATGGGACAGAAGATAGGCCAGTTCATGGGCGAGATAGTCCGGATTGACCGGCACCTGGCTGACACCGAGCCCGTTCAGCGCAATCTGGTGCAGGAAATGTTCGGGCCGGTTATCGAGCATCAGCGCGACCCGGTGCCCCGGGCCGTATCCGGCCGCGCGATATCGTCCCATGAGTTCCGTGACCCGATCCAAGGCCGCGCCATAGGTGAGCGCGAAACCGGTCGGGTGATAGGCCCTTTCGGCACGCGCCGGCACCTTGAGGAAAGTCGTATCGGCATGCCGGGACGCCGTCGCGGCAAAGGCTTCGTAAAGGGTCTGTGCTCCGCTCATCCCACTTCACCGCCTGAGGTTTTCGATCAGCATCGCCATGCCCTGCCCGGCGCCGAGGCACATGGCAAGCACGGCATACCGCCCACCGGTATCGGCCAGGTGATGCATGGCGGTCATGCACATGCGGACACCGGTCAGCCCCGGCGGATGCCCGAGCGAAATGCCGCCGCCATAGAGATTGTGCCGGTCGCGGGGAATGCCAAGCTGGCGTTCGGCATGCAGGTTGACGACGGCAAACGCCTCGTTGATTTCGAAATAGTCGATATCGCCGATCGCTAGTCCCTGACGATCGAGCAGCGCCTGGATCGCCGGGACCGGACCGTGTCCCATGATGCGCGGCGGCACGCCGACCACCGCGTAATCCACCACCCGGGCCTCCGGCGCTACACCCTCGTCTTCGAGGGCGGAGCGAGCGCCGACGACCAGGAAACCGGCCCCGTCAGTAACCCCGCTCGCATTGCCGGCCGTCACCCGTCCATCCGGGCGGAAGGCGGGCTTCAGGCGCGCAAGCCGTTCCTGGGTGGCGTCACGCCGCGGATATTCATCGATCGCCACGACGACGGTTTCGCCTTTGCGCCCGACCGGCGCCTCGACCGCCTCGATCTGGCGCGCCAGGAAACCGGACTCAATGGCGGCGATCGCCCGCGCCTGGCTCATCGCACCCCATTCGTCCATGGCTTCGCGTCCATGCTGGTACTCGTCGGCAAGCGTCTCCGCCGTCTCACCCAT
>JANQQB010000032.1 GCA_028285165.1 Rhodobiaceae bacterium | reverse complement strand
GGCCGGTGGCCGGCTCGCGCGTGGCGACCGGTTTGGCGACGGCCGACTTGCGGGCGGCCGCGACGTCCGCGGCCAGGGTCTCGCGGTTCAGGCCCATATCGGCCAGTTCGCGATCGGATTTGCGGCTCAGCTGCCAGACCGTCGTCCGGTCCCGCAGGGCCCCCAGCATGGTATTGATCATTCCAGGCCGTCCCAATGTCGTGGAGCTCGCCTCGCGAGCAGGGAACACATCGGCACGGTCGACCGTGCCGCCAGCAAACGCATGGCTGATAAAGCGGTCGTTGGTCATATCGGTCACTCCGAATGGCGATCGTCTCGAATTCGCCGGTTGCATTGCGCAACAGATGTCCCCGATCGCGCCATGCAACCAGCGAGCTTTTTGCACTGCAGCATTGCAGAAAACCGATGCCATTTGGCATGGCGGATTCGTCCCATAACGACGCCGAATCCGTGATTCGGATCCCGAGAGTTCCGGTTTTGTGACAGCCCGGTGAAGGGTTCCTGACAGGATTTCCGGGTGATCGTCGTCACAGCCGAACGCCGCCGGGAGAGCCATTCTTGGCGGCAGTGAGGGTCCGAAGACCGCCGCCTCGCGAGGCCCTCACCAAGCTGTGTAAATCGAAGGCGCTACACTTTTTGTTAAAAATCGCTTAAATTATACGTTAACGACAGGCGCCAAGATCCAGAAAGGATTGGCAATGGGCATCGACACAACGACCGGCAACAGCCGAAGGCTGGCCGAGCTCGACAAGCAGATCGAAGGCCGCTGGGCCTTGATCAACCGACTGTTCGAGGACGTGGAAGAACTGATCGATGAGCGCGACCGGCTGGCCGGGCGCAACACCGGCTTCCTCGACAGACTGTTCGGACGCCGCCATTCCGCGCCCGCCCCGATGGGCACCACCACGGTGCGCCGGCCCGAGGTCCTGCGCGGCACCTCCGCCGACCGCGATCGGCGCAGCGGCGGCATGCGCGCCGCCTCATAGGTTTGCTGCCCGGACGGCGCCGGATCCCCTTTTCGGCGTCTCCGCAGGCAGTCGTGGAGACACCCGGAACCGGCCGTCGCCAGCGGCCGGTTTCGTGTTTTTTAACCATTTGATCCTACTGCTTGAACCGCTCACCTAACCCGGAGTGACGCGGACATGATCTTCCAGCAAGAGAAAAACGGAGCCGATACCGGCGCCGGATATGACAGCAAGAACAAGAAGGTACAGCACTCGGTCATCAGTTCCGATCTGAAGATCAAGGGCGACCTGGAAAGCACCGGCGACATCACCATCGACGGCGCCGTCGAAGGCAACATCAAGTGCCGGACCCTGATCCTCGGCGAGGAGCCGGAGATCAAGAGCTCGATCGAAGCCGACACGGTGCGCATCTGCGGCGCCTTTTCCGGCGACGTGAAGGCGCGCAAGGTGGTTCTGACCAAGACCGCCAAGGTCACCGGCGACATCTATCACGAATGCCTCGAGGTCGAAGAGGGCGCCGTCCTCGAAGGCCGGCTCGGTCGCCTGAAGGGCGACAAGGCCTCGTCGAATGGCAGCGGGAAATCC
>JANQQB010000027.1 GCA_028285165.1 Rhodobiaceae bacterium | reverse complement strand
GGGTCGGAGCCTGGTTTTCGATGACGCCGATGACACGCGCCCGCGCGGTTCCGGAGGCAACAGGCGCCGCGATATCGAAATCGGACGCGGCAAGGGTGCGCCCGAGCCGCACGGTGTTGCGGGCGGTTTCCGGATAGTCGAAAGCGGGGACGTCGAGCAAAAGGTCGCCGGCTTCCGCGACATGCACGCCCCGCGCATACACGCTGTCGATTTTGAGCGCCGGCAGGTCGGCGACGATCAGGAAGTCGGCAATGCGGCCGGGCGCGATCGCGCCGATCTCGCGCTCCATGCCGAAATGCTGGGCGGCGTTCAGCGTCGCCATCTGGATCGCGGTCACGGGTTTCAGGCCTTCGGCGATCGCATGGCGCACGACCCGGTTCATGTGGCCGTCGCGGACGAGCGTGCCGGAATGACTGTCGTCGGTGCACAGGATAAAATTGCGCGGATCGAGCCCGTGTTCGGTCACTGCCTTTATCTGGGCGGCCACATCGTACCAGGCGGAACCAAGGCGCAGCATGGCCCGCATGCCCTGGCGGACGCGGGCGATGCAATCCTCCAGCCGCGTGCCTTCATGGTCGTCGGCCGGTCCGCCGGCGACATAGCCGTGGAACTGGGCATCCAGAACCGGTGAGGCAAAATGGCCGCCGACGGTCTTGCCGCGCGCCATCGTTGCCGCGATCTCGCCGACCATGCGGGAATCGTTGCCGGCAACACCCGGAAAGTTCATCACCTCGCCGAGCCCGACAATGTTCGGCCAGGCCATGGCTTCGGCCACATCGTCGGGACCGATCACCGCGCCGGCATTTTCCAGGCCCGGCGCGGACGGCACGCAGCTCGGCATCTGGACATAGACGTTGATCGGTGCGGCCACGGCCTCGTCGTGCATCAGGCGCACGCCGGCAAGGCCGAGCACGTTGGCGATCTCGTGCGGATCGATGAACAGCGAGGTGGAGCCGTGCCGCATGACCGCGCGGCAGAATTCGGTGACGGTGATCATGCCGCTTTCGACATGCATGTGCGCGTCGCACAAACCCGGCACCAGATACCGGCCGGCGGCATCGATCACCTGCGTTTCCGGGCCGATGCAATGGCCGGCGTCAGGACCGGCATAGGCGAAGCGGCCGGCGCTGATCGCCAGATCCGTACCGGCCAGGATCTCGCCGGAATAGACGTTCACCCAGCGGCCGTTCCGTACGACCAGATCGGCGGGCGTGCGCCCGGTCGCAACGTCGACGAGTCGCGGGGCGCAGGCGCTCCAGGATTGTACTCCGGTCATGGGCCCTCCGATGGTCGGTCCGACAACAGCGCAGATATACTATCTGCACGCCTTGCGTTGGTCGGGATGTGCGACACAATTGCGGCAGGATCAACCCCGAGACCGGCGGAAAGCGCCCGGGCTTAGGCGAACACCTCGCCGTAAGTGCAGGGCTGGTTGCGCCATGTCGCCTTCAGCGCGTTCGCCCGATCCAGTTGCCGGTCGAAGAAGATCTCATTGCCCTTGTGTTTGGCGCGCTGCGCCCGGATCTTGCGCGCCGCGGTCCGGTTGCCGGCATCGGCAGCAAGCTGCAGGTACATCAGGCCGATCGGCAGGCTCTTCTTCGAAGTCACCTCTGCCGTGATATAAAGGCCCGGATGCGGGATGCGGGTGACCTCGCCGATATAGATGCGACCGAGTTCATAATAGGCCGGAACATGCTCCTGATCGGCCGCCTTGCACAGCCACTCGGTCGCCCTCTGGGCCGAAAAACCCGGCCCGGCGCAACAATAGCTCGAGCCGACCTTGGTCTGCGCAACCGGGTCGCCCTGGAGCGCCAGATCCATATTGTTTTTGCGGATCGTCGTCTGCACGGCCAGCGACCCCGCGGCCGCGCCGGCTACCGTGGCCGCACCGATGCAACCTTTCAGCCCCATCAGACACAGTCCCAGCACGCAGAGTTTTATCAAGAAGCCCGGTCGTCCCATCAGATGCCCCCACCCGTTCCGTTCTGTCGACAGTTTGACGATTCGAGAGCGGAATGGGAAGGGCGAGATTTCGGCGGATCGGCGCGGGACCCCTTTGGGAACGTGTGAGGCCGGGCTTCGCGCCGCCTATTAGGGTCGGGTCACCCGGGCAACCCTTGCGGAAGCGCGACATTCTTTTCAACCAATCGCGTCAAGGCTTCGCGGACGTCCGCATCGATTTCGCCGTCGAAGTCACCGTCATAGACGCCAGCTTCGTGCAGGAGCTTCTTCAATGCAATACGGGCGTCTTTCGACCACCTTTTGGGTGTCTCGAACAAAGCCTTATGCGCGCTTCGATTGTTCCTTTGATAGGATTGCAGCAGATACAGGGCGGCGAGTTCGGGATCGGAATGGCCTTGCCCCTGGTCACCGAACAGTTGAGCCAATCTGTACATTGCCCAGGATTCACCGCGCATCGCCGCTCTTGTGTAATACACCATCGCGCGGTCTATATTTTTTGCGACGGTTTTTCTGCGGATGTTGGAATTAACACCCCATCTGTAACCGCTGTACAAGTCGCCCAACACGGCGGCCGCCTTCGAATGGCCAGCATCTGCGGCTATTTCCAGAAATCGCGTTCCTTCTCTGATTTTCGGAGCGCCATAATTTCCGGTGACATAGAGTCTGCCCAACATAAAGGCTTTACCAGCATTGACATCCGGCCCGGCGAGCTGGCTTTCCAGCACCTTGAACAATCTCGATTCTGAACGGGCCAAACGTAGAATATTTATAGATATCTTCTGATTTGGGTCAAATTTTCTCGCTCTATCCATAACGTCCAATACGTTACTTACTTTGTTTTCCTCAACTGAAAGCAAGATGTCACCCGGTTGCAATCCAATCTCTTCGGCAGGACTATTTTGAAATATTCCAGTGATCAGAACCGCATCGCCCGCTTCCGATTCTCCAGCAACAAATTCTGTTTTCGGCAGGTCAGCCATTCTAAAACCGATCCAGCCAGCATTTCTGTTGTAAGGGTTCACAGCAAGCGTCACGTCGATCGTCTTTTCGACTGGTTCGAGTTCCAACCTTTCGGTCGACACTGGGCGGCCCGGAATTTCGGCAGGTTGTCTTGGATTGTCTCGTTGGGCCACTCGACCAGTGCCGAGAGAGTCTATCGCCGCCCGCAGGATCAGGACGTTGGTCATGCGGGAGTTGTGCGTGGTTATGTCGACCGGAACATCTGGTTCTAGAAGATTCCCCTTGCTCTGCGCCTCGACGTGCCGGTCACCACAGAAGAATGGTACGACAGCCCCGACGCCGGAGTATTGCAACCGAAACCTTCCGGGAGCGCCGTTGCAACCGGTCGTCATTGAGGCATCCCCGATGGATCCAACAATCCTAGCGCCAGCCTCACGTTTAAGGATTGTAGCCACGGTCGTGGCTGCTGATTTCGTTCGGGGACTGACCAATACTGTCAGGTTTCCTCTATATGCACTATTACCAAAATATCTTGGCGTAACTTTTAAATAAAATTGATTTGCGTCCTCCTTACCTCTCTGAAATTCAGTAATGCGGTGAAAGGTATACTCTCTTCTGTCCCTGTTGCTCCATTCAAAATTTTTATCCAATACTCTACGGTTAATACGCGATCTCTCCACACTCCAAACTTGGTTTGGATTGGTGAAAAAAAACGAGAGAAACAATTGTGCGCTGTTGAATGCGCCGCCTGGATTGTCGGTCAAATCCACGATCACATGGTCTGGACTTGCACGAACGAGATCGCGCAATTGTTTATCGAAAAAATTTGGTTGCGCTTTATTACCAGAGAATTCGGGCACGTAGACGTAGTATGCAGATCTTTGTTCATTTGTCAGGACCATTGCCTGCATCGGGCTTTCGATGGCCGTTGCCCAATCTCTGTTTCTCGCAGTGATACCGAGTGATTTGAGAGGGGCTGCACGGCCATAAAGACCTTCGTATCGCGCCCGTCTCTGCACCTCGCCCATGGTCACTTCACGGAGCCCTAGCGTCTTGACGGCACCTGTCGCTCTTTCCCTATATTTGACGATGTACTCCGACCCCCCTCCAAGAAAATTCTCCAAAACCGCTGACAGAAGCACTTGACCACCTGAATGGCGAGTAAACAAATAAGGAGAATTTTGACAGCCATCCTCCGAATATAATGATCGAATTATTTCTATTATATCACCACTATCTCGACCATTTATACTTATGACTTGCCGCAACTTCAGATTAAACATAGAATCGTCGACGAATAACTGATTATCTATTATCACAAGACCGGTCGGTAGAACTCCGGACACCTCTCCTTTTTTGGATATCCAGTCTTTCTCCGACCTTACGCCCGTGTGATCATCACACACTGCGGCGAGCATTTGCTGAATGAGGGTGGCCGCATCCAGAACATTCGGGCTTTCAGGCAGGCGGGCCTTGGCTTCGGTCCAAATCGCTTCGATCTGCGCTTGCGTTCGATGCGCATTGAGATTCGGATGGTACTTTTTCAGGATGTCTTCGGTGACCTTCGCGTCCTGCAGGACCTGTTCCCGCGTCAGGGCCTTTTGGGCGAATACCGGTTCGGTAAATGAAACGATCGAAATACAGGTGGCGAAAAGGCAGGCGGTGAGGGAACGACGCCAAGTCTTGACCATGAACACTGCTCTTCGTTGTTAGACCGAAAACCCCGTTTCACTGGGTGACGGGGCCAGAGATTTGCCGGTATTCATACCCCGTGGAGTTGATTAAAGCAAAGGATCCGCTAGTCCGTTGCCGCCTCGTGCAAGGGCTGTGCAACCCATCGCGCGGTGCCGGTCGATCCGCGGACACTCTTTTGAAACGGACCCATCGACGGAAATCGGGTCACGCCTGAACGGTTTCGCGGGAGCGGTTGTCCTGTGCCTCAGCTCTTTCGCCGCCGCTTCGACAACCGCTTTTCGATGCGTGCCCGCTTCAGGCGGGAGAGGCGATCGATGAAGAGGATGCCGTCGCACAGGTCGATCTGATGCTGGATGACGCGGGCCTGAAGGCCCGACGCGCGGATCGTCTCCCGGGAACCATCGAGGGTCTGGTACTCGGCGGTGATGCGGACCGGGCGGATGACATCCTCGAAAGTGTCCGGCACCGAGGGGCAGCCTTCATTGCCGGCTTCGGTCTCGGACGATGTTTCGATCAGCACCGGATTGATCAAGACCTTGGCGCTCGACGGCGTGCCGGTGGCATCGACGGCGCAAAGCGCGATGCGTTTCGGGATGCCGACCATGATTGCCGCCATGCCGAGCAGGACGTTCTCCTTGAGCGTCGCGACGAGATCGCGGGCGAGGTCCTCCAGATCCTTGTCGAAGACCTCGACGGCATCGCTTTGCCGGCGCAGGACCGGGTCGGGCAAGGTGACGATGGGCAAAGCGGGCATGGCGCTCAGGTTTCGACCGGATCACCGGCCAGTGCCCGGGCCCGGGCATGCAGGGCGGCGAAATCGGGATCGTCGACGTCCAGCATCGCGAAATGGTCGGCAAGGTTATCGAGATAGGCAAGGTTGCGGCCGAACAGACCTTCCGCACGCGCGATCATGCGCGCGGTCTCATCAAGCGACAGGCCGGCCATGTAGTTCTCGCAGTCGTGGTTGATTACGAAGGCGAGCGCCTCGACAGGCCCCTGCGGCGTGTCGAGCGGCATGAAAACCGCATCGTAGGCGTTCATCGCCATTTCGCGGGCCCACAAAAAACGGGTCTCGGCTTCCACATCGGCGCGGTCGATGCAAAACACCAGGCCGTGGCAGGCACCGCCAATGTCGAGCGCCGCCATCAGGCCGGGCTGTTCGAACGATCCGCGCCCCATGCGCGAGCGCAGGCAGAAGCTGCGATGGTACCCGCTCAGGTGTGCCTTGCGGACCTCGCGGAAATGCACGGCCGGATCCCACATCAGCGAGCCGTAGGCAAATATCCAGAGATCGGTTTCCGGCCGGTCGGCGAACGTCGCCTGCCTCAGGGTCTCGCGTTCGGCCTCGGTGCGCCGCCAGGGCTTGGTCTGGCCGGCCCGCCGCATCCGGTTGTCCATCGCCGTCAGATCCAGGGACCGGTAGCTGGACGTCGCCGGATCGGCGATGGCGTCCCGCAAATGCGGCAAATGGACAAACGGATCCGGATCGGACGTCATGGGCGGGCGGCGGACCTGATGAAAGACGATGTGCCTTTTCGGTTACACACTGACCGTCGATCCGTCCAGATGCCGCGACCCGGAAACACCCAGTACCTCTGAGCAGAAGTCCTAGGTCGCGGATTCGCCGACGACAGGTCAGGCAGCCTGAAGCCAGGCCCGGGTCGGCCAGGACGGCTGTTTGCGGCGCCGTACCGGAACGCGGGTCACGATTTCCGTGGTCAGGCGCCGGATGTTGTCGATCGCCTTGTCGAGATTGCTCGCCGTCTTGGGATCGAGCGTATGCAGCGATCCGCCGGATTCGAAGATGTCGCGATAGACAGAACGCTCGACGATCGGCGTCGTCAGCACGTCGATGCGATTGGCCTGAAGGTGATCGCGCACGGCACGCAAGGCCCGCGTGGTCACGGCCGCGTTGATGCGGGTCAGGATGACCGAATGGCGGATCGTGCGCCGCTCCTCGCGCTGCAGGTCGGCAATCAGGTCGAGCACCTTGCCGCCGCCCTTGGCATCCATCGCGCAGCCCTGGATCGGCACCAGCACCAGATCCGAGGCCGACACGGCCCGCGACACAAGCGGGCTCATCGTGCCTTCCAGATCGACCAGGATGTAGTCGCGGTTGTCGCGCTCCTCACGGATGACGGAATCGATCGAGCCGGCCGAGACCTCGTCGATGATGGAAAGCCGCCGCTGCGGTCCCGACATGGCCGCCCACTGGCTGATCCAGCGTTGCGGGTCGGCGTCGACGATCGACACCGAATACCCCTGATCCATCAGATCCGTGGCAACCAGCAGCGCCGCCGTGGTCTTGCCGGCCCCACCCTTGGCATTCGCGAACGATAATACTGGCATGATGCACCCTCGCATGCCGCGCCGCCATTGCGCGCCTAAATTGTATTACCGAATCGTAAAAACATATGGTTAACGAAACCATAACGCCCCAAACTGTTGATCCGGAAGCTATTTTTGCCAGCTCGCGGCCCGGCCAAAGCGGTTGAAACGGCTATCGACGATGGAACTTCGCCTCGGCCGACTCCTCCATCAGGCCGGCAATCGCATGCGCATCGGCATCGCCGCCGGACCGCAGGCCGGAAATCGCGCCCTCATGTTCGGTTCGGCCCTTGTGCTGGATCAGCTTCTTCTGGGCGTCGACGCTGTCGGCTTCAAGGCGGATCGGAACGATCGCGTTGAGCATGGCAGCACGCTTGCGGTCCGTCATCTTGGCGCTGGTCCAGGGCGGTTTCGGGAACAGGCGCTGCTCGAACCAGGCCGACAACCGATCGACGTGGTCCAGCGTGTCGTCGCGAGACATCAGCCGAGCCGTGCCCTTCACATGAACCGCCACATAGGTCCAGGTCGGCACCTGATCGTCGACCCCGTACCAGTCGGGGCTGATATAGGCGTCCGGTCCCTGGCAAGCGAGCAGCGCCGGCGCACCGTCGGCGAGGTGGCCGTGGATCGGATTGACGCGCGCCACGTGGAACTCGATACGCAGCCGACCGTCGGCTCCAAGGTCGGTCAGAAACGGGACATGCACACCGAACGGCGCCTCGGACGTGGGAACGACAAACAGGCCGAAGGCGCGTTCGCGCAGGATAGGCAAGGCCTCCTCGGCATCGATCCTGAAGGCGGGATGGCAATACATGGCGCGGTCCTCATCGCGGTGTCTATCGGGCCCTCGTCAGCCGGTCCCGCCGTCCAGCGCCCGACCTTACCCAGCACGATTATAATGCTGCCGTCGCCCACTTGCAGCGGTTTTTGCCGGCAGGATGCGAGCGGTGCGTATCGCCCGCGGCTTGCTTTCCGGGTTTACTTGGTTCGGCCGTATCGGCTATCCGCATTGGGACAAGAATACCGAACGGCCTGACCGACCCCAGGGCAGGCGTCTTGCGATCCGCCCTCACCGGTAACGGATCGCTCCAACAGCGAGAGGCGTCCCATGTATCCCGAAAAACTCGAATTGCTTATTGCCGGCGAATGGTGCCAGGGCAGCGAGGGCAAGACCGAAGATCTTCTCAATCCGGCAACCGAAGACGTACTCGCCCAGGTACCGCACGCCTCGGCCGTGGATCTCGACCGGGCGCTTCAGGCCAGCGCCGAGGGCTTCAAGGTCTGGCGCGCGACGCCGCCGATCAAGCGCCAGGCGGTGATGGAAAAGGCGGCTTCGCTGATGCAGGAGCGCATCGATTCCATCGCGCGGACCCTCACCCTCGAAATGGGCAAGCCGCTCGGCGAAGCCAAGATCGAGATCGGCTTCGTCATCGACGTCACGCGCTGGTACGGCGAAGAAGGCAAACGCGCCTATGGCCGTCTGGTCCCGCCGCGCATTCCCGGCGCCCGGCAGATGGTCGTCAAGGAGCCGGTCGGGCCGGCAGCCGCCTTCGTCGCCTGGAACTTTCCGGGCACCAATGTCATCCGCAAGATCGCTGGCGCACTGGGCGCGGGCTGCTCGATCATCATCAAGCCGAGCGAGGAAACGCCCGGCACGGCGGTGGCGATCGCCCGCTGCTTCCAGGATGCCGGCCTGCCGGCCGGTGTCCTGAACGTCGTGTTCGGCGTGCCGGACGAGGTTTCGCGCCACGTGCTCGGCTCGTGGATTCCGCGCAAGGTGTCGTTCACCGGTTCGATCCCGATCGGCAAGCACCTGACAAAACTGTCGGCTGAAACGCTGAAGCGCTGCACGATGGAACTCGGCGGCCATGCCCCGGTTGTGGTGTTCGATGACGCCGATGTCGACAAGGCGCTCGACGCGATGGCCGGCTTCAAGTTTCGCAATGCGGGTCAGGTTTGCATTTCGCCGACCCGTTTCTTCGTCCAGGACAACACCTACAAATCCTTCGTCGACGGCTTCACCGAACGGGCCAAGGCGATAAAGGTCGGCAACGGTCTCGAAGACGGCGTGCAGATGGGTCCGCTGATTGCCGACCGGCGGCTCGACGTGATGGAAGGTTTCGTGGCCGACGCCAAGGATCACGGCGCGGAGATCACGACCGGAGGCGAGCGCATGGGCAACCAGGGCTATTTCTATGCGCCGACCGTGCTCAAGGACGTGCCGGATACGGCCCGCATCATGATCGACGAACCGTTCGGTCCGCTGGCCCCGATCACGCCGTTCAAGTCCTTCGACGAAGTGGTCGAGCGCGCGAACTCACTGCCCTTCGGCCTTGCCTCCTACGTGTTCACCACCGACGGCGGCAAGGCGGCGAAAATCGAGGACGCGCTGGATACCGGCCTGGTCGGCGTCAACCACCCGTTTGTCGCCATGCCGGAAACGCCGTTCGGCGGCGTCAACGAATCCGGCTACGGCTCGGAGGGCGGCATCGAGGGTCTCGACGCGTTCCTGCGAACCAAGTTCGTCACGGAAACCGGGGTCTGACCTCAGGTCTCGGCCTGTTCGAGAAACGCCTCGACATCGGCACGACGCGGCATCGGCGCCACGGCGCCGAAGCCCTGGGTCGAGAGCGCCGCGGCCGCGTTGGCATAGCGCGCGGCTGCGAAGGCGTCGCGGCCGGCTGCGATTTCCGCCA
>JANQQB010000008.1 GCA_028285165.1 Rhodobiaceae bacterium | reverse complement strand
GTCCGCCTTCCTGTCGATCGGCCGGCAGGAAGACCCGACGATCACCAACCTGTTCGCCACGATCGTCACGGCGTATCCCGGGGCCGATCCGGAACGGGTCGAGGCTCTGGTCACCGAAAAGATCGAGCAGGAGCTGCGCGAGATTTCCGAAATCGAGGAATTGCGGTCCGTTTCGCGCACCGGCGTCTCCCTCGTAACCGTCGAATTGTCGTCCTTCATTTCCGACGAACGCATCGAACAGGCATGGTCGGAAATTCGGGATGCCTTGTCCGACGCCGCCCTCGAATTCCCCGCTGGCGTTCCGGAACCGACCTTCGACAACGACCGAACCGGTGCCTACACGGCCATCAGCGCCATTCTGCCGCGCCACGACGCGGTGCCCGATTCGCTGATCGGCCGGTATGCCGAAGACCTGCAGAACCGTCTCCGCACAGTGACCGGCACAAAGATCGTCGAACGCTTCGGCGAGCCGGACGAAGAAATTCTTGTGGCGATCGATGCCGACCGGCTGGCGTCCTTGGGACTGACGCCGGACCAGGTCGCCGAAGCAATCGGCAATGCCGATGCCAAGGTCAGTGCGGGCCGGCTGCGCGGAACGCAATCCGATCTTCTGATCGAAGTCGCCGGCGAGATCGACGGCCTGCAACGGGTTGCCGAAGTTCCCCTTGCGACATCTGAAACCGGATTGATCACACGGGTCGGCGATATCGCCACCCTTTCCAAGTCGGCGCGGGATCCGCCGTCCGCCATCGTCTACACCAGCGGCCAAAAGGCGATTCTGGTCGCTGCCAAGATGGAAGACAATCTGCAGGTTGACGCCTGGATGGCGCGCATCAAGCGCGAAATCGCTGCCTTTGAGGAAACGCTGCCGGACGGCCTGGAACACCGCCTGCTGTTCGACCAGAGCACCTACACGTTCGATCGCCTCGCCCAAGTCGGTCAGAACATGCTGATCGGTGTGTCGCTGGTCGTCGCAGTGCTGTTTTTCACCCTCGGCGCCCGGGCCGCACTGGTCGTCGCGACCGTCCTGCCTGTCGTGACGCTCGCTTCCGTGGCCACTTTGAATTTCCTCGGAATCTCGATCCACCAGATGTCGGTGACGGGTCTCATCGTGGCCCTCGGCCTGTTGGTCGACGCAGCCATCGTCATGACCGACGAAATTCGCAAGGCGCTGAGCGCTGGCTCCGAAAGACAGCTTGCGGTTCAAAAAGCCGTTCGCCGCCTCGCAGCGCCGTTGTTGGCCTCGACGGTAACGACCGCCTTGGCCTTCATGCCGATGGCGCTGTTGCCGGGCCCCGCCGGAGATTTTGTCGGCTCGATCGCGATCGCCGTGATTGTCATGCTCGTCTGGTCCTTCGTGATTGCCATGACCGTGACGCCGGCGATTTCCGGCTGGCTGCTTCCCGATCCGAAACGCAGTGGCAGGAGCGGCTTCTGGGCGAACGGCGTGTCGCCCGGATGGCTTGGCCGTGCCTTTCGAAAGACCCTGACCCTGTCAATCCGCCATCCGCGGGTCGCGATCCTCTACGCTTTGATCCTGCCGGTGATCGGATTCATGTCGTTTCCGACGCTGACGGCACAGTTCTTTCCAGGTGTCGACCGAGACCAGTTCTACATCGAGATCGAAATGCCGGCCGGCACCGCGATTACCGAAACCGATCGCGTCGTAAAACGGGTCGATGCCTTCCTTGAAAACGAAGCGTCTATCACCGGCGTCTCTTGGGTCATCGGCGAAAGCGCACCGGCGTTTTACTACAACATGCTGACCGATCGGGATGCATCGCCCGGATATGCCAAGGCGCTTATCACGACCCGCTCTCCGACGGCGACCGCCGAACTGATCGCTCCCTTGCAGAACCGGCTGGACGCAGCATTCCCGGCGGCCAGGATCCTGGTGCGCGACCTCGTGCAGGGCCCTCCCGTCGACGCTCCGGTTGAATTGCGCTTCGTCGGACCGGACCTTGAGATCCTGCGCACGCTCGGCGACCAGGCGCGATTGATCGTCAACAACGTCGAGGAAACGACACATGTGCGGGCCTCGATGGGCTATGCCGCCCCGAAACTCGAATTCGTGCTCGACGAGGACAAGGTTCGCCTTGCCGGTCTCGATCTTGTCTCCGTTGCGCGCCAGCTCGACGCGAACCTGGAAGGCGTGGTCGGCGGGTCGCTTGTCGAAGGCACCGAACAATTGCCGGTGCGCGTCAGGCTCAGTCAGGCGGACCGGTCGGATGCGGATTTCATCCGCACGCTGGACGTGTTTCCGCCGCGCACCGCCGGCGCCGACAATGCCTATCGCGGCATCCCGGTTACCGCACTTGGCCGCATGGAGCTCGTGCCGGCCGAACCGGAGATCCATCGTCGCAACGGCGAACGCACCAACACTGTGCAGGGCTTCGTGCAATACGGCGTGCTGCCGGAAGAAGCGCTGAAAAAGGTTCAGGCCGCACTGGACGCAAACGGCTTCGCCGTACCGGCCGGGTACCGCCTTGAAATTGGCGGTGATTCGGATGCCCGCGGCGAAACCATGCGCAACCTGATGGCGTCAGTGGGCCTGATTGTGACGCTGACGATCGCGACCATCGTGCTGACGTTCAACTCGTTTCGCCTGTCGCTCGTCGCCGGCGCGGTCACCATATTGTCCGCCGGCCTCTCGATCCTTGCGCTTGCCGTCTTCCAGTATCCGTTCGGCATTCAGGCGGTGATCGGCGTGATCGGGTCGATCGGCGTTTCCATCAACGCCGCAATCATCATCATGACGGCACTCCAGGCCGACCCGCTCGCGGTCGCCGGCGACAAGGCGCGCATTGTGGACATCGTCATGGGAGCGAGCCGCCACATCGTGTCGACCACCGTCACGACCTTCGGCGGGTTCCTGCCGCTGATCCTGGAAGGTGGCGGTTTCTGGCCGCCCTTTGCCATGTCGATCGCCGGCGGCGTGCTCCTGTCCACGGTCGTCAGCTTCTATTTCACACCGCCGATGTTCGCGCTCGTCTATGCCAGCCGAAAGGCCCGCTCCGATCGTCGCCCTGAAACGGCACCGGAAAGGCCACCGACGATCCTGCGTCCTGCGCGTCCACACTTTGCCGAAGCCGCCGAATAGCGGATGAGCGGCGGTCAGCGGCGCGTCCGGCTGTCCGTCGCCGAATTCCACAAGAATCGGTCGAGCACAAGGAAGGACCAGGCAAACGACACGCCGATGCTGAAGAGCTTCGCGATCAGCACCGGCAGATAGCCGGCCAGAACGACCAGCGCACCGGTTGCCAGGAGGAATCCGGTGCCGTTGATCATCTGGAACGCCGCATAATCTTTGAGGCTGGCAGGCGCCGTCTTGCCCCGGAAGGTCCACATCCGGTTGGCAAAATAGCTGGACGTGGACGCCACCAGATAGGCCGCCGCGTTGGCCGGCACAAGCGCCACGCCAAACGCGAAGACCAGCGCCGAAAACACGGCCACATCCAGCACGGTGTTTGCGGCCCCGACGACGGCAAAACGTGTCGCACGAAAGAAATCCGCCGCTCCCATTGCGATCGCATTCCCGGTTCTGTACATGATCGGCGCTCGCACGCTCACAGCTAATATCAAGCATTTCCGTTAATGGCATCTGTCTTCGCGCCAGGACGCTGGTTGGTCGGGCTGGTCCAGGAGAGCCCGATCCGCACGGTTCTTCTGGTAAGCGGCATTCATCTGACGCTGTGGACGTTTCTCCCGGCGCTGATGTGGACCGCCATGCCGCTCGATGTCGTTGAGGCCTATCTCTGGGGCCGCGAATGGCAATGGGGCTATCACAAGCACCCGCCTCTGGCGGCGTGGCTGCAAGAAGCTTTTCTGGCGCTCGATGCCGGGCCCTGGACGGCGTATCTGCTGGGACAGCTCTGCGTGATCGTCACGTTCTGGACGGTGTGGAGCCTTGCCCGTCCCATGGTCGGCGGTCCCGGTGCGGCACTTGCCGTGCTGGCCCTGACCTTGAACTATTACTTCACGTTTCCGACCACCGAATTCAATCCCAACGTCTTGCAGATGCCGTTGTGGGCGCTCGCGACGTTGCACTTTCACCGCGCGCTCACGACCACGCGCTGGCGCTATTTCCTGCTGCTTGCGCTGTGGATGGCCCTCCTGATCTATACCAAGTACAGCGCCGTCATCCTCGCCCTGGCATGCGGCATGGTCGTGCTGCTGATGCCGCTAGGACGCGCCGCCCTCAAAAACCTGCGCCTCTATGTCGCCGCCGCCTTGGCCCTGCTGCTTGCCGGGCCGCACTTCTACTGGATCATCGCCAGCGACTACCTGCCCTTTGCCTATGCCCTGACCCAGAAGACGGCGCCCGACCTGGCGACACGTCTGTATTTCCCCGCGAACTTCTTTGCAGCCCAATTGGCCTGCCACCTTGTCCTGTTTGCGATCGCGGCTTTCCTGTGGGCCGGCAACCGGAAAGGCATTCCGTCATGCCCCGAAATCCCGGTCGGTCGACCGTCCGACTTCGATCGGCGCTACGTGCTGATCATGGCGGCAGCACCGCTCGGGATTTCGATGCTGTTATGCTTTGCCATGGGCATCGAATTCCTCACCATGTGGGGCATGCCGATGTTCAACCTGTCCGGCCTGGCACTGATCGTCCTTGCGGGCGGGCCGTTCCGGATCTGGAACGGCGCAAGACTGGCAACGCTCTACCTGGTTTTCCTGGTCAGCCTGCCGGTGCTGATCGCCGCCGGACAGGCCGTGACACCGGCGCTGACGGACAGGGCAAACCGGACCATGTGGCCGGGCACCTATCACGGCTGGCTGGTCTCGAACCAATGGCGACGTGAAACCGGAACGCCTTTGGCTGTCGTGGCCGGCGACATCTGGGCCGCCGGCCTCGTCGGTCTCTACAGTCCGGACCGTCCGGCGGTGCTTCTTGAGGGGGATTTCCGGCGATCGCCCTGGATTGACCGTTCCGACCTGGAGGAAACCGGGTTCGCCATCGTCTGGCGTGCCCGCGGCAGCTCTCAACCGCCGTCCTGGGTAACGGAGCGGTTCCCGAATCGCACGGATCTCGGCCTGTACGATTTGCCAGGCTTTTCGCTGCCGCTCGTCGGCACCGGCCCGGATCCCTATGCGACGCTCGGCCTGTCGATCGTACCGCCTCAGCCCCGGCAGTCGGCAAGCGGCGGCGCGTCGGCCGGCATGGCATCCATCACAGCCCAATAGAGCGTGCGCTGGCGCGCTCGGGCGATCGGCACGGAGACGTTTCCGGTGTCCCGAACGCCCTCAAGCACCGCGCCGAAATCGGTACCGCACCGGGTGACGACAAGGACCGGCCACGGCATGTCGGCAGTCGCCGGCACCACCTGTTCGTAATGGTTGCGCGGACTGTTCCAGTAGAGCCAGGCATGCACCGGCAAACCATCGTTGCGCAGATAATAGGTGAGCTGCGCGGTGACGGACCGGCTGTTGGAAACCACACTGCGGATTCCCTTCTCCCGTGCCACGGCGCGAATCGCATCGCTGACATCCGCCCATCCCAGGACCCGCTTGAATGGCGTTCGGTCCACGGTCATGGACCAGGATTTGACGTTCATGTCGATGACAGCCAATCCGGCAATGACCGCCAGATGGGTCGCAAACGCCGCAGCAAGCCAACGTCGTGCCCCCAGCCGATACGCCAGCAGCACGGCAAGAATCACAAACGCGACGAAAGACAGCGCAGCCCAATTGGCATTGGCCCGCGAGATCAGCGCCTGCAGGCACATCGTCGCCGTGATCGGCACCGAAAAGGCGAGAAGATAGCGTTCATCAGCCGTCAGGCGGCGCCCGAAACGCCACAAACCCCAGATCAGCACGACAAACAGGACCGGCCCGAGGATACCCACCTGCGCACCGAAGAACTCCGCGAGTTCGTCGGGATTGAACAGGGCGCCGCCCCAACTGGCATTGTCCGCTGTATGCGTAAGAGTGACCGCCCCGTTCTGCAGGTTCCAGATCAGGTTGGGGGAGAAAACCAGGATGGCAACGGCGAACCCGACCCACAGTTTGAGGTCCAACAGCCGGTCCAGCACACGCCGTTCGATCAGCGCATGAATGGCCAGGCAAAACCCGAAATAGACCATGGCATACTTCGCCAGAAACCCAAGCCCGACAGCGGCTCCGAGCAGCACCGCATCCGTCCACGACCGGGTGTCCAGATAGCGGTGAAAGAGATAAAGCGCCGCGGCCCAGCAGACGAGAAGCGGCGCGTCGGTCGAAATCAGCCGGGTGCCGAAACTCACGCCGGGCAGGGTCAGAAACAGGAGTGCAGCCGCGCAGCCGGCAGCCGTTCCGGCCATCCGCGCGGCCAACAGGCCCGCACCGCCGGCCGCAAGCGCATAGAGCACGGGCGCCCCGATGCGAATGCACGCCTCGGAATCGCCGCACAACCCGGTGGACGCCGCAATCACCACCGCCAAGCCGGGCGGCTTCGAGAAATAGCCGCCTTCGATTGACGTGGACCAGAACCAGTACTGCGCTTCGTCGAAAAACAGATCCTGTTCGGCGAGGAAGAGGACTGCAATGCGGACAGCCGTCAGGACGGCGATCGCCAGAAGTGCGGCACCGATCCCAATCGTCAGGTTTTTCAGATCAAAGGCGGATTGCGCCGCAACGTTCTTGTCCAAGGCCACTCTCCGACACCCTGTCCCTACATCCCGGATCATAGAGCCGACCGCAAGTGCAAAGTCGCCGCGCCCGGACAGGATGCGGACGAAGGGGATCGGCTGTTTCGAAGCCGCCGCCCGCCGGAATTCAATCGACAGGTCCGGGCGGTCGCCGTAATCTCGGCCGATAAGCGTCCAACGGCGGACACGCAACGGCCGGACGCTTCGACAAAAGCGCCGCCCGGCGCGCCTGAAACCCGGAACGGTCCCATGAACGACGCAACGCCGCCAGACTCCCAGGCCTGGCCGGATGACATCTACAAGACGCTGTCCGCCTTCGGCGTTCGGCAGGTCTCCTTTGTCCCCGATGGCGGACACGCCCGTCTGATCGCGCGGGTTCAAGCGGATCCGGATATGCAGGCCATCAGCCTGACCACTGAAGAGGAAGGCATCGCGCAATGCGCGGGCGCCTGGCTCGGCGGTGACCGAAGCGCGCTCCTGATGCAGTCAAGCGGGGTTGGAAACTGCATCAATATGCTGTCGATGATCGAGATCTGCCGGATGCCGCTCCTGATGCTGATCACGATGCGCGGCGAATGGGGCGAATTCAATTCCTGGCAGGTCCCGATGGGAACACGGACCGAGGCTGCGCTTAAAATGTCGGGAATCCATTGTATACGGGCCGAACGGGCCGAGGACGTCGCGGACACCGTCCGCCACGCCGCATCGATGGCCTTTGACGGCGGCTCCGCCCTGGCGGTTCTTCTGGCTCAGAGACTGATTGGTGCGAAAGTCTTCGTCGAGGGAGGAACCGCGATATGAGCGTGCCCGCCCGCCTCGACAGACGCAAAGCCATTGCCCGCCTGCTTGCCGACCGTACCGACCTGCTTGTTGTAACCGGCCTCGGCTCTCCCACATACGATGTCGCCGCGGCCGGCGACCACGAGCGAAACTTCTACCTGTGGGGCGCCATGGGCGGTGCCGCCATGACCGGGCTCGGCCTCGCGCTCGCCCGGCCTTCGGAGCCCGTGCTCGTCGTGACCGGGGACGGCGAAATGCTGATGGGGATGGGAAGTTTCGCGACAATCGCCCAAAAGGCGCCGGCCAATCTGACACTCGTGGTGATCGACAACGAATTGTATGGCGAAACCGGCGCTCAGGAAACGCACACCGCCACGGGCGCTGATCTGGCCGGCATCGCGCGTGCCTGCGGCATCGCATCCGCCGAGACGATCGAAGACGATGCCGGACTGGACCGCTTCGCTGCAACCTTGCACACGATAACAGACGGCCCCCGTGTTGCGATCCTGAAGGTCGCGCGGACCGAATCGGCAAAGGTGCTCGTGACCCGGGACGGAGCGCACAACAAGGCGCGTTTCAGACTGGCGCTTGGCCTACCGGTGGATTGACGGCCGACGGACTGTCGGCGCGCGGCCGCGGCCGTCCTGTGTCAGACGAGTTGCAGGGCCTTGTAAACCGGCAATTGCGTGTCCGCGAACCGCTCGGCCTGCTCCAGGAGCGCGGCACGGTTTTCTGCGTCTGTCTGCAATTCCTTGCCGTCCTGGATGATCTTCTGACCCTGCCCGGCAAGGATCGGCCAGACATGGTCCACCCAATCGGCCGGACTGCTTCCGGCGTTCAACAGCGCGTCGAGGAACAATTGCTGGATGCGCCCGACCCGGATTCCGCCCCCGGTGACGGGGCTGGCAAGATAGTCGATGACCGTGCCCTCCCGGGCCATGCGTGCAACATGACGGTTAAGGGCGTCGGTTTTCGGCCTGGCTTCGGCAATGACGGCCTCGGGCTGCGCGGGCGCCAGATGATTGTCTCCGCCGAGAACGAGAAGCGCCTGGACGACCTGCGGCAGGGTCAGTCCGTTCTGTGCAACGGCCGCCTCGATCGCGCCGATCGCGACCGGTTGCTGTCCGGCGAGCGCATCCAGAATCGGGCCGTAGACCGCCTCCTGCATTTCCACTTCGCGCAATCCGCCGCGCACGACGAGCGAAACCTCCGATCGCTGGCGCAGCAGCACGACCCGTTGCTCCCGCAATCTGTCGCCAAGCACACCCGGCAGGAGCGTGCGGGCGCCCTTGATCCAGTAATCGCTCCGAAACCGACGGGCAATCATCATGTCCCGGGTACTTTCGCGAAACACCGGATCCGGAATCTGGTCGAGGAAACCGGATTGTTCGGACGTCAGATTGAGCACGTCCAGATGATCGAGATACCGGGCGGGCGCGCCGAAGCTGAGTTTTGCCTCACCCAGCCGGCCGACCATGTCCGAGAAATAGACCGGATGCCAATTGGCGCAGAAATATTCGTGCGCGAGATAAACCGGATCCTGCGTTTTGACCTTTTCGAACCGGTCGACAATCATCGGGTTGGCTGCCGCGAAAGCAGGATTGGCCGTCAGGAAACGGTCGGCGAACCCGACGGCGCCGACAATCCCGTCGACCCCACCCTGCGAGTGCGCGACCATGGTGTCACCGAACTGTTTCATCAGGTGTCTGAGCGGCGCAAACCCGGACCACCCGGCAGCGGCATTGTACCCCATATAAACGATGCCGCCCGGCTTCAGCCGTGTGCGCAGGAAGGAGACGATCAGATCCCGATTGTCTTCGTTTATCCAGCTCCACACCCCGTGCAGGCCGATAAAGTCGAAATCCGGCAGATCTGACCGGTGAACGAATTCCTGAAACGAGTCGTCGAACAGACGCGCGTCCGCACCCGATATGCGATTGAGATCCTGTGCAAAGGCGACCTGGCCGGGCATGAAATCGGTGCCGTACCACTGCGTGGCCGATCCAGCGGCATGCAGATTGGTAGCCAACCCCTGTCCGAAACCAAGCTCGCAGGCGGTCTCGAAGTCCGGGACGGCCATGCCCTTGCTGAGAAAGGCAAGCGCGGCACGCGCCGGATTCAGCTCCTGGCAATAGGCATAGGCGTAGTCGATGTCGGTGACATATCCGTCCGTCCAGTCGGTCATCGCGCGCCTTCTTGCCGGCTGAGGGAATCACTGTGTTCCAGTAATCACAGATGCCCATGGCCACCAAGGCATCGGGCGCTAGCGCCGCGTAAAACGGAACTCAATCCACAATACAGCCGCCATTGTTCGTCCCATCGACCCAGCCGACCGACATGGACGCGATGGCGTCACGCGAGTAGGGTGACCACAATTGGTACCAGGAGGACGTCCCATATGCCTTGGCCGGCCAATCGCCTGTCTCTGGACGAAAAGCGGGCCGAATGGACGAAACGCTATGCCCGCAGCGACATCGAAGCGGGTATTGAAGTGACGGACGACTTCGAACCCTTCGTCCAGCGCAACGACATCTTCACGCGGGCATTCTGGGACGATGCGATCCGGTCTGATCGCACCCGTGCATTTTTCGAAAGCTACCGGATGGAGGCGATCCCGCGGCGCGGCGCGGGTTTCAGCCAAAAGGACTTTGCCCTGCGCAACGCGTCGTGGCTGATCTCCGACATATTCACGAACCGCAACCAGGACCAGGGCCTGCGCGAGGGCTTCCAGGCCCCGATCTCATACGACACACCGGTCGCGCCTCAACAGGTGCCGGTCGATGATCCTGCCGCCATGGCCGCCGAGATCAAGCAGATCGCACGGTTCTTCGGTGCCGATCTGTGCGGCATCACTGACCACGACGAACGCTGGTTGTATGCGACGCGCGTCGATGCCAGGGACGCATCTGAAGCGCCCAACGATCTGCCGGACGGACTCACCTCAGTGATCGTGCTCGGTCATGAAATGGACGAAAGCCTGGTTGCCACCTATCCCTCGGCGCTCGGCGGCGCGGCCACCGGCCGGGAATACAGTCACGAGGCCGCCATCGTCGCCCAGGTCGCCGCTTACATTCGCAATCTCGGATACGAAGCCGTCCCGTCGATGAACGATACCGGCCTTGTCATCCCGTTCGCCGTCAAGGCCGGCCTTGGCGAATATGCCCGCAACCAATTGGTGATCACCGAGGAGTTCGGGCCGAGGCTGCGCTTTTCGAAGATTTTCACATCGTTGCCGCTGGCCCACGACCAGCCCCGCAAACGGGGCGTGGCAGCGTTCTGCGACATCTGCACGAAATGCGCCGACGCCTGTCCGGTAAAGGCGCTGCCCTACGGTCCGCCGACGACCGACCGCCCGGACGTCTCGGCGATCCGGGGCGTTCGCAAATGGACCTCCGATGCCGCCGCCTGTTTCGGATTCTGGACGAAATTGTCGTCGGATTGCGCCATCTGCATGCGCGTATGCCCGTTCAACCGGGATTTCACCAAATGGTGGCACCGGGCGTGGCTGCGCCTCGCCCTGTCGCCGCTGCGCCGGCTGGCCTTGTGGGTCGACGCCAGGACCGGCCATGGCGGCCGCACAAAGCCCGAAAGCTGGTGGCGCATGTTTGCGCAATCATAAAAGGTCATCTGACTACTCGACCGGTCAGCGGCGCAGCCACCTATCGGGACAACACCGAGCCGGTCTGCAATAGCCGGTCCGCGGAAACCAGTGTCCATCCGTACCGATCGGCGGCCTTGCCGGTGCGTTTCGTGGCCCGTCCGGTCACCATCAATTGGACCGGCGCTGTTGCGCTTGACGGTTTTTCAAGCGCATCAGCCAGCGCGTCGAAACGATCCGCGGTTTCGGGTAACCAGGCCATCAGGTCGTAGACGGCAACAACGATCCGCCCGCCAGTTGAAAGCCAGACCACGGGATAACCGGCCAGCACATCAATGCGGGAAAGCATTCCGGGTGTCTTTTGAATGTCGACGATGGCCGCAAGCGCCTGCAGGTGTTCAAGGGCCTGTGTCCTGTCGCCCGCCGTCGCAGCATGAGCAAGGAGTGCATGATATCCCGGCACCGGGTCCATCTCGACGAGGAGGCCCGTATAGATCGTCTTTTCGCTCGGCGTATAGGCTGCGTTCAGCAGGAAGGCATTGACGGTATCGGCATCGAAACCGCGTTCGGAAAAACGCTTCCGGTTCATGCGCGCCATCTGCTTTGGCGAACTGTCGAGCACCCGTTCCGTTACGCGCCCGACAGCCGTAACACCGGAAACAACTATGCCGCCAACGCCGGGAATCGCGGCAATGCCCCCATTGATGCCAAAACGGCCGGCCGACGCGAAGGACGACAGAAGATCCAGTTCCCGTTGCAGCGGCATGTAGTGGGTATAGGGATCGACGCCGAGATCACGCGCCAGCTTGCGACGCAGGACCGGACGCCCGACAAGGTTTTCCCCGAAGCCGTCCTTCTCGCGCTCGGCCACTTTAGGGCCGCTTCCTTCGCGTCGGCTGACGAAGCGCGCCGCACCCGCCATTCCGTCGCGGGCCGAGGACAGCGCCCCCTTCGCATTGGCATAGGTGTTTCTGGCCGCTTTCGCCGGATTGGCGACCATGCCGACGACGGCGACCACAGGCGAGGCGACGGCTTCACCGGCGCCTCGGGCGAGGGCGGCGGCCCGGCTCCGCTCGCGCAGTTCGGCGACCGCCCGCAATTCGCGCAGGTGTTTTTCCATCAGCGCCTGCCCGCGTATGCTGTAGGAGCCTGCTTCCGTCCGGACCCGGAACAGATAGTACCGCCCGTCGGAACCGGCGGTTTCTTCAACGGCAAAACCGTCGCCTGTTGCCGAATGCGACAGGATCTCGGACACGGCCGCCGATGGCGCATCCTCATAGGCAACCGAACGCTTTGCGGACCGGGTGTCGGCGGTCTCGTCGTCGGCAAACGCCGATGTCTCCGGCATTCCTTCAAACAGAACATCGGCCGGCGTCCCGCCGGCGCACCCGGACAGGAACAGGCCGATCGACAGGACGGCTGCGCACCGAGGCGCTGGTATAAAACGATAGGGAAGAGACAGTTCCCGTCCTGACAACTCGACGGGCCTCAAGCGCGCGGATGGGCGTACTGACATCGGCATGGTGGCTTGCACCTGACTATGCTCGGTGTCGCCCGTCACCGCTCCCTCTGAGTTACGCGTTGACGCAGCGGTCGTCAACAGCATTTCGGGCCGGCGGTGCGAGCGGAAACGGCGGGACAAGGATAACGGCTTTGACCGACCGCAGTGCCGTGAGACCGGAAGGAACGGAGGCGACTGTTACCTAATTTGCCAGCTAATTGCTTCCACTGAACGCCAGGGAAGACCGACCGAGGCCGTTGGTGATACAAGAGCCCGTAGCGCCGGCCATGAGAGGCGAAATCGCCTGGCCGACAAGAGCCGGAGCGTCCAGTCCAGGCCCGAATGTATAGAAGAGGCGACACGGTTGACCTACAGCATCATCTTGGCGCCGTCGCCGCTTGGATTGTGGCCGAGCGGCGTTCAGCATCTCGGACACACGCTGCTCGAGCATGGTCTCGGCGTACGGCTGGACGCCGCTGTCTCCGCGACGGTCGAGCCGGGCACCTATGTGCGGGAGAAAGATCCGGAAACCGGCTACCTGAACGGCCGAAAGATCCGGCAGATGGCGATCGAAACCGCGGATATCGTTGCTGGCGAACATCAATCGGACCGGGTCCCGATCCTTCTCGGCGGAGACTGCTCCGTTCTCCATGGCGGCCTCGTTGCCCTGCGGCGTACCGGCCGTTTTGGCCTTTTGTATCTGGACGGCCACGCGGACTATTACGGCGGCACCGGCGATCATTCCGGTGAGGTCGCCGATATGGGATTGGCGATCGCCACCGGCAGGAACCACCCGCTCCTGTCCGATATCGCGGGCCTGTCGCCTTACATTCAACCGGAAGATGCCATCGCGTTCGGTTTCAGGGACGAGGCAGAGGCCCAGGCAGACGGAGCGCCGTCGATCCGCGGCACCGGAATTCACCTCTTCGATCTGCCGCGTCTGCGCGCCGAAGGCTTCGACCCCTGTCTAGACGCGATTGCGGCGGTCTTTTCGGCTCCCGCGATCGACGGTGTCTGGGTCCACTTTGACACCGATGTCGTCGACGACCGGTTGAATCCGGCCGTCGATTACCGGCAACCGGACGGTCTTTGTTGGCACGAAGCTGCATCGGCAATCCGACGGATCAGGGAAATCGGAAAACTGGCCGGCCTCAGCGTCAGCATCTTCAACCCGCGCCTCGACGCGAACGGCCGGATTGCGATGGCATTGACCGAATGTGTAGTGGCGGCCTTGAAAGGCCCTGTCCGGTAGGCCGCTCCTCGCGCCGCACATTCTGATCGAAAACCGGCATTTCTTGATGATCGTCGGTACCGAAACCGGCGCGCGCACGCTATCTCACCGGCGCGTCCTCGCAGATGAGAGAGCATCGCATGAACACCTTCCTTGTCCTTGCCGCCAGCCTGAGTGTTCTCAACACGGGCCTTCACCTGTTCGCGGGCGGAAGGGAAATCGCGCGACCGCTGCTTGAAGCCCGGTCGCTCCCCGACAACGTTCGCTGTGTCCAGTATTTCTGCTGGCATATCGCGACGCTTGCCTTGGCCCTTCAGGCCGCTGTCTTCGGTGTGGCGGCCTTTATGCCCGATCAGATGGCTCTTGCGATCGTGGGCACCGCCTTTGCCGCGGCAATCGCCCTTCTGGGCATCGTGCTGCCGCCGTTTTTAAAGATCAGCTACAAGACAATGCCGCAGGGATGGTTGTTCGTTCCGGTCTCAGCGCTCGGACTGGCAGGATTGGCAATGTAGTCACAACGGTCTTCGCAACGAAACCGGGCCGGCACCCGATTCGATCCATATGCTGTTCCGTATCGCGCAATGTCGGCTATTCGAGCGACTTTACGGCTGGAGCGGTTTCTTCGGCCTTCCACAAGCCGACCTCCAGTTCCTTTTGGCGGCCGCGGATCGCAACGGTTTTAATCTGCGGCACAGTGGCGTCCAGGTGCCCCTCCGTCTCGGCCGCACGGATCAGATCCACGGACAGAACGACTGTCGCACCCTTTGCCTTGCCGACCTCGAGCAATCGGCTGGCGACGTTCACGCTGTCCCCGGTGGTGGTGATCTGCTGCTGGTTTTCGTGCCCGAGACGGGACAGGATGACCCGCCCCACATGGGCGCCGACCCTGACCGTGCCGGATTCAGACCGCGTGTCGCCGGCCCGGAGCCAGTCCGTCACGGCATTTTCGAGCAGGAAGGCGCAGCGAAAGGCGTTGACCGCATCGCTCTTGCCGGAATCGGGTATGCCGAAGCCAAGCATGGCGCCATCTCCCATGAAGTCGAGCACGACACCGCCATTCGCGTTTGCCACATCGACGACGACGGTATGAAACTCCTTGAGGAAGTCCCGCGTTTTGGCCGCGCCCAATTCCTCGCTGAGACCCGTATAGCCGGACAGGTCGACGAACAGGACGGCGATCGTTTGTTCGCGCGGCTCCAGGAGAAACGAGGGATCCTGCGCAATGCGGTCGGCAAGCACCGGCGACTGGAACCGGCTGAGCGCCTGCTGTGCCCGAAAATGCCGCCTGGCGTGATATCGGTCCGCGACCTGCCGGACGATGATCAGCCCGACGACCGGAGGCAGGCTGGCGGCGAAAGGCAAGGCACCGCTCAGCCAATATCCCTGGATAAAAAGGACCGTCAGACCGCCCAGCCATCCGACGAGGAGAACAAGGTAGAAAACCGATGCCGGAGCGAGCGGCAGAAACACCACCGCGATCATACCGACAAGCGTGATGCCCATGGCGGCCGCACCGTCCGCCCAACGCGTCGTGGCGTCCCGGGTGAGGTGCGATCCGTCTATCAGGTTGGCCATCCCGGTCGCCTGGATCTCCACCCCGGGCATGATCGGGTCGAATGGTGAACTGAAGCGGTCGCCGACCGCCGTCGCGGTCACGCCCAGCACAACAAGACGATCCTTGAGGCGGGCCATGGCCTGCTGTGTGCCGTCGAACAGGGCCTTGGCGCTGATTGTCGGGATTGCCCCGCCCGGTCCGTAATAGTTCAGCGCCAGATGCCACCCGAGGTCCAGGGATTGTGCCCGGTCGCCGAACCGCACGCCGGAGCCGGTGATACCCGGCGCCTGTCCCAGATAGTGGCCGACACTTCTGAGGCCGAAGGACGGCTGCAAGCCGTTCTCGGTCAGGAACAGGAGCGGGATGTGGCGCGGCGTGCCTCCGGCATCCGTGACGATATTTGCCAAGCCGATGTCAGAGGCATCGGCGAACACCGGCAGAGGAGAAAGGCCGGACGCCATCGCCGGGACGCCGCTTGCCGGCGACGCTGCCTCTCTCACCTGGCCGGCAGCGACCAGAACCGTGGGGAAGCCGTTGAGGGCTTCGGCAAGACGCGTATCGCCCTCTGGAGAGGACGCACCGGTCAACAGGATATCGATGGCCAGGGCCTTCGCTCCGGAATCCCTGATGATGGCCATCAGGGTGGCGAGCCGGTCCCGCGGCAGCGGATATGTGCCGGCCTCAGCGACTGTCGGATCGTCGATCGCAACGATAACGACGTCCGCGGGCGGCGACCGTTCGCCGGTCACCGCAATTCTGAGGTCGAGCAGAACCGTTTCGAAACGGTCGAGGACGCTTGCCGCACCGGTGATGTGACCTCTTGCAAGAAAGCCTGCCCAGGCGAGCCCACAGAACAGGGCCAAAACAACAACCCAGCCCGGGAGGCGGGTTGTCATCGTGCGAAACGGGCCAACAGCCGGGTCACACGGTCATCGGGCCATTGTCGTGCCGCGAAAGGCTCACCGGGCGAAACATCGGCGCCGAACCCTTCACCAAGCGTCACCGGATCGGAACCGTCCGGTCGGGAGACGATCACTTCGCCGCGGCTCACGAAGACAGAGGTCGTGTCGCCGGTTACATCGACCACATACTCCGTCCCCCTGACGGCGGCAATTGCGTGCGGCGTCCGGATCTGGAACGGACCGCTGCCGGGCGCGACGTCGATCAGGACGGCGTTCGAATTCACTTCGACATCGCTCGGTCGGTTGTTGTTCCCGGTTGCGACAATGCCGAGCGCACTGGCCGCCTCGGCTTCCAGGACGACCCCGCCGGCGCATCGATAGACGACCCGCGGCGGATCCCCCAGTTCGCTTTGTTCACACCCCGAGGCAGTCTGCGCTGCCAACGGGAGCGGCTGGAGGACTGTCAGCAGGGAGACAATCATCGAAAATACGTATTTTTTCATATTCCGTTCCCCAAATCCCTTTCCAAGCGGCCAGTTTGTCTTAATACATCAGAAGGAAGACGCCTACGGTGTGATCATGGTCGACAGCGTCTGACGGTGAGTCACCGGACTTCGTTCAGGACTCCGGTACCGAGGCGGGATCGACGAGAAGAAAGATACATGGCGGCCAGCGACGATTTCGACAAAGAGAAACTTCTCGGAAAAAGCTTCATTTTTAAGGCGATCGATGCCCGCGCGAAGAAGGAGCTCGCCGAGTTCTCCTATATCAGGCGCTTTGCGGCCGGCGATGTCATCTTCACGCTGGGAGAACCCGGACAAAGCATGATGGCGATCGCGCAGGGAAGCGTGCGCGTGACCATGCTGATGCCGAACGGACGCGAAATCACGTTGAGCGATCTGCAGACCGGCGAGGTCTTCGGTGAAATCGCATTGCTCGACGGTCGCGAACGCTCCGCCAGCGTCAGAGCCCTGACGAACTGCACCATGGTCGTTCTGGAAAGACGCTCGCTGCTCGACGTCCTGCACCGCGATCCGGCTTTGTCGATCCAGTTGATCGAACTCCTGTGCCAGCGCGTCCGGCGCTCCGACGAGCGCATGATCGAAGTCGCGTTTCTCGATTTGCCGATCCGTCTGGCCCGGCTGGTGCTGCGCCTGACAATTGCGCCGCCTGGGTCGCAGGATCGCCCGCTCACCAAACTCTCCCAATCCCAGACCGAGCTGGCGAGCATGATCGGCAACACGCGCGAGAACGTGAACCGGTGCCTGCGCAAATGGCAGAAGGCGGACCTGATCACGCTGCGCGACGGGTGGCTGATCATCGAAGAACGCTCGAAGCTGGAAGCCATCGCCGAGGGCGACTAGATGTTCGGCCCCTGCTGCTCATCGGGCGCGTTATCTCCGTTATCTGTTTTGTAGCAGTCTGTCCGCGGGGCCGGTCGAGGCCGATACGCGATGCCCTCGTCCTCGAATCCGCACCCGCGAAACGACACCTTTCGTGCCGTCGGATCGGGGTGTGCCGGGCCCGGCTTTTCAGCACCGATTTGCCTGTGCTGCGCATCACTAACTTAAAATAGAAGATCCCTTAAATCTTACTCATACAAAGACAAGAACACGACGCATCGAACGGCCGCGATCTGCCAGAAGATGCTCGCACCTTAGAGAAAACAGAGCTTCAGAGCGGGTATCAGCCGCGCGAACAGTCTTTCGCGCGAACGGATGACGACGGCCAACGCAATCTGGAAACCAATACAGAGGTAAACTCATGCCGTACACACGATTGGAATTTGAGCAAGACCTGTTGACCCTCGCATTCAACCATTACGGCCTTGGCGAACTGAAGCTGAACCCATGGGATCAAAATCGCATGGCATATGCGAACCCGACCGACGAGCAAAGCAAGATCAGCCTGTCGAGAATATCGAAGGATACGGCCTGGGCCGTCTATACCAAAACGGTCAATCAGGGCGGCGATATGTATATGGGCCGACTGGACGACACCGCGCATCTGCAAAAAGCGTTCGGCCTCAGCGGACCGAATGACTACAATCTGACGCCCGGCCTGCCAATCAATGTCCAGAAACTGCAACGCTGGTCGGTCTGCATCAACGATTGCTGGATCCTCGGCGCCATTCACAGCCAGAAGCGCATCATCCTTGTATCGGCCATCAACAGCCCCGGCAGTGTCTACGACGGTCCCAACAACCGGTATTTTGTGACCGGCCGAGAACTCATCGGCCTCGAAAAGTTCGGCTATGTGGCAAAACGGATCGCAAACGGCATGACGGCTTTCACTTGCACGCATCCCGGAAAGGCCATGGGGGCAAATCTGAGAGACTACGCCCGGCTGATGAGCGCCCCGCAGACGAACAGCGATTTCGGCCAGGCAAAGGCTGCACTGTTCGCCCAGTTGACCTTTCACCGGCACTGACGCGCTGCGCCGTACTCAGATGATCACTGCGGCTATCGTGCCGCGCGTGACGTGTAAACCAAGGGAGGTCAGACCTGACCTCCTTCGGTTCTTTTAACGTGTGTTGCCAGCCCCCGAACGCACGCGGGCCTCGTTACCGTCCGAGCGGTCCGATTTTCGAATATCCGACGGTCGTTTCCTGCGCTGTCCCCGCGTCGTAGCGTCGGGCCAGAATCATCTCCAATTCCGGCGAGTAGAGTATGGACCACCTGCCGGTTTCGCGATCCTCTTGCTTGAAGACGTGTTCGATCACAAGCACGTCGTAGCTGCACGCGCCGAGGCTGAGTGTCTCGTTCCCCAAGACCTCCAGTTCAAGGGTCCGGAGCGCGCCGGGAACCTGATCAGGCGTTGCCCCCACAAATTCGAAACTGCGGCGGTCGCCCTGTTTGAGGGGGAAGAGTTCAGTGAGATCCTTCAGCGGGTACCTTACGCTATGGGACCCGTGATCCGTTCGGTAGAGCTCGATCAGACCTCGGAAGTACAGGACCGTCTGCTCTGTGCCATTGCTATAAATGTTGATGACGCGGGTAACCGGCCCGTCGCCCCTCTGGACGTCCGATCGAATAGGCGGCCGTTCCAGGGAAAAGCCGTCCTGCAGGTTTTCTGCAGAGGGACAATTGGATGCATGCGAGGCATCCGGAAAGACCAGCGCCGCCAGCATCGATACTGACAACACGGCGACACGCCCACGTCTCAACACAACAATAAGCCCCTTCAATCGCATCTATGGCAGATGCCGATCAGCATCACTCTTCAAAAAGAAGAGATACGCAGAATTTTAGGTGTCAAGCAAGCGTGTGGGCTGCATCGGATGCTTCCGACGGCGGGCAAGGCAGCAAGCGAACTCTCAATGGCCACGTGTCCTCTGACAGGTCGCCATGCGCTCAAGCGGAAGTCCCCGGTGAACCGGGTCTATAAGGCTATGATCGAAGAAGGAGAAGAATCGTGTGAGAAGGCTCGTGGAAACACCGTTTCTGCGCTGTGCATGCCTGGCAGCGACCTACTCTCCCGTGCCTTAAGACAAAGTACCATCGGCGCTGGGGGGTTTAACGGCCGAGTTCGGAATGGGATCGGGTTCAGGCCCCCCGCAAAAACCACCAGGCAGACACAACGCAGAAACGGTGGAAATCAGGTCGTTCGGCCGACACGCGTCGGACGTTTCTCAGATAACAAAGTCTGGCTTTGTTTGGGTATCGGTTGAGCCACTATTCGTGGTGGACACGAATAATGAGAGTAATCAAGCCGATCGAGCAATTAGTACCGGTAAGCTTCATACATTGCTGCACTTCCACACCCGGCCTATCAACGTGGTCGTCTTCCACGGCTCTCGGCGAGACCTCGTTTCGAGGTGGGTTTCCCGCTTAGATGCCTTCAGCGGTTATCCCGTCCGTATATAGCTACCCTGCTATGCTGCTGGCGCAACAACAGGTCCACCAGAGATACGTCCATCCCGGTCCTCTCGTACTAGGGACAGATCCTCTCAAGTCTCGTACACCCACGGCAGATAGGGACCGAACTGTCTCACGACGTTCTGAACCCAGCTCACGTACCACTTTAATTGGCGAACAGCCAAACCCTTGGGA
>JANQQB010000501.1 GCA_028285165.1 Rhodobiaceae bacterium | reverse complement strand
CGCCGTATCGACAGGCCGGCTTGCGGCGGCCGCCTCCGGTACCGCGCCAAGCCGGTCGGACTCGGGCCGGCTGGGGCGCAGAGGCGCGGTTTCGCTCGGGCTTTCGGCAGCCGACGCCTCGACCGGGCGTGCGGCGACCGGCGTCGCGCGGTCCGCTGTATCGGTCGGGCGCACATTCGGCGCCGTTGCCACATGGGCCTGGGCGGTGGCAATGGAGAGGTCGATCAGCTCAAACGCGGTCTCCGTCGGCGGAACGCGTTCCTCGCCGCGCAGCACGTGAACGGCAAACAGCCCCGCGCCGTGCAGGACCAATGACAGACAGACAGCAAGCGTCCAGATCGCCGGCGATGCGCCGGTTTCCGGAGTATTGCTGTCCTGTTCTGCCAAGCGGGACACTCCAGCTCCTGCCTATTCCCGGATCGTGACCAGGGTGATCGTCCATAAACCGGTGTCGCGGATGGCCTCGACGGTTTGAAGAAACCGATCGGCCGCCAGATCCCGGTCGGGCATGACATGCAGCACGGGCAGTCCGCCGGGCGAGCGCGGCGCTCCCTCGGCCGCTGATGGAAGCGTTTCGACGGAAGTTGGATTGCCGTCGAGAAACAGGCTGCCGTCCCGGTTCACGACCAGCAAGGGACGCGGCAGGCGATCAAGCGGCAGCGTCTCGGTGCGCGGTGCCCGGATCGCGGATTCGCTGTCCTGCATGAGCGTGCCCGCCGTGAGGAAGAACAGCAGGAGCAGGAACACGATGTTGACGCTGGTCAGCGAAAAATCGAGGCGGTGTTCCGGACGCTGGGATTCAAGCTGCATCGACGGTTCCCTTCTATTGCCGGATCGCGACCTGCGGCAGACCGGATCGCTTTGCCGCCTCAAGCGCCGTGACAAGGTCCTGCACCGTTGCACCGGGTGCCGGTGCGATCATCAGGGTGCGGGCGCCGGCATCACGCATGTCGGCAAGCGTCGATACGAGGTCGGCTGTCGCCAGTGTCGCGCCGTTCAAGCGCAGCTGATCGCCCGGTCCGACCCGAAGCACCAGATCGACCCGCCCCGAGGTGAGGGCGCCCGGCTGCGGAGGCGTCGCCGCATCCGACGTCACCGACGTTTCCGATACGGCCCGATCGCGTGTCAATTGCAGGAGCGAGAAAGGGCTGAGGTTCGACGAAAACATGAAGAAGATCAAAAGCAGAAAGATCACGTCGACAAGCGGCAGCAGCGACAGATTACGCCGCCTGGCACGCACCGGACCGAGACGGGCCGCAGACGACATCGCCCTAGCCCGCCGCTGCCCGGGCCCCGATTGCCGACCCGGCGGAGAGCCCCGCCGCGGCGCCGGCCGTATTCCGCGCCAGAAGCATGGCCATCGTTGTCTCCATGGCGACCCTTTCGCGCTCGATGCGGCCTTCGAGCCATGTGGTCACGAAATAAAAGGGGATCGCCACGATCAGCCCCAACGCGGTGGTCAGCAGGGCAACCCAGATGCCGCCGGCCAGTTGCGAGGGATCGACGGACCCGCCACCGAGTTCCAACTTGCCGAAGGCGTCGATCATGCCGAGCACGGTTCCCAGCAGGCCGAGCATCGGCGCGGCCTGGACAATCGTATCCAGTGTGCGCAAGTGCCGTCTCAGGCGGGTCAGGAGATCGAGCGCGAAGCCGAATCCGTCCTCACGCACCGCTTCCGGTGACAGGTTCGGGTCCTGCGCCGCCTGCATGACCCGCGACAAGACCTGAGGCAGGCAAGCGGATTCGCCGTCAAGATGCTGCAGCGCGCCGGCCCTGTCCCCCTGTTCCCATCGGGCGACGGCCTCGCGCGCCGGCCCGTGGCGGCCGACCCCCATGCGAGCAAATTCGACGATCTTGACGAAGGTGATCGCAGCCGCCGCAACCGACAACAGGATCAACAGCACGATGACCGGCCCGCCGATCGACTGCAATTGCGACAGAATAAGCTCGGTCATGACACTTTGACCTCCCCGGCCCCGACAGACGGGCTGCGGTCAGATTCCGAAGCCGATTTCAGTCCGAGCGGTCGTGCTGAGCGCATCCAGACAGACAGTCGACGGGGCCTCGTTGGACACACATTCGGCTGCATCGTTGATCAAAAGGCGGGAAATCGAGGCACAGGACAGTTCGGCGAGGTCGAACTGCACGACCTTGGTCTTGTTGACCGGCAGATGACCGAATTCAAGAATCAGGAATTGCGAGACCAGCCCCTCGGCATCGAAGACGACAACCTCGTAGGCCGTCTTGTCCAGCACGATCCCGGTGCCGTTGAAGGCAATGAAACTGACACGGCACCCGCCTTCGGCATCCCGCGCATTGTTGAGTTCGAGAGTGAATGTCCCGTCGGCCGCCGTGGCCGGCGCCGGGTGAACGAGCAGGGTCGACAGAAACGCAGCCGCCAGGACCAGGAACAGACGCATATCGGGATCATCTCCTTGATGGCCGCATTGCCCACGGCAATGCGCAACGCAATCTTTTGTTCAGTTTATGTGTTTGATCGTTTTTTTCAATCGACGATGCGCGTGTTTGACGCCCGTCACTTCCATTAAATCTTCCCGATGAAAATCTTTGAGATCCGTATTTAAGAAAAAGGTGGAAAGGATTATTTTAGGATGATGGCTTTGATTGGTTCCAAGAAGGCATAGAGCAGATCCATGCGCGGTCCGGTGCTTTCAATTCTTTGCGCGACAGGCTTCCTCGGGCTGACGGCGATGCCGGCTGAAGCGAAGTTCACGGTGTGCAACCAAACACTCGATGTGTTCAACGTGGCGATCGGTGCGGAAGTCGATCAGGAATTCCAGACCGAAGGATGGTGGACGATCGCAGCCAACAGATGCGTCGACGTCATTCGAGGCGAACTGGAAAACCGCTACATCTACGTCTACGCGACGGACGTCTTCCGGCAACCGGTGCTCGACGGCACCGTGTCGATGTGCATTCAGGCCTCGAAATTCGAAATCCGCGGCACCGAAGATTGCTGGCAGCGCGGATACAGGGCCGCGCATTTCATCGAGGTCGATACCCAGGCGGTCGAACGGTGGACGCTGTTCGTCAACGATCCGCCGCGATGAGGAAAAGCATGGCACCACGCGTACCCTGTCGGGCGAGACCTGGGCCCGGGTTTGTTCGGATCCGGGCCGTGTGACGCGCCATGCACACGCTCGACCGGTCCTTCAAGCGCAAAAAGGAGCAGGCTGCCCGCCAGAAGCGGCGCGGCCGGGTGCGGCGTGTCCTGTCGATCCTGCTCGGTCTCGGCGTCCTGATCGGCGTGCCGGTGGCGCTCTATTACGGTGATGTTCCCGCCCGGCTGATCGCCTATCTGTCTCCCGAAGAGCTGCCGGACGACAGTTCGCAACCGGCACCGGTCCAGGATTATGTCTATGCGCCGACCATCGTCGACCTTGCCGGCGACCCTTTGTTCATCCGGCTTGGCGGCAATGACGGAGCCCCGGCCAAGCTGCGCTCGCTGGACACGCCGCCCTCATTGATTCCTGAAGGGGTCGGCAACCAGATCAAGGTGGTCTCCGACACGATGCTGAATTCCGGCGTGCAATTGATGACCACGCTGCCGTCGCGGCCGCAGGATTTTGCGTTCTTCAGATCTCAGTCGAACCGCGCCCGTTCGACCGGCGATGCCGACACCGACGACGGCGCATCGGATACGGCAGACGATGCGGAGGCGGGCGAGTCGACCATAGAGGACGAGAATGCCATGCCCGCAGATGCGGCGGGTGCCGGCTGGGGCGAAACGATCGACAACGATTCCGAGGCGCTGCCGGAATTCAAGAAGACGCGCATCGAGGACACGACCAGCGTCGCCTATGTCGCGCCGGAAGACGCGCGGCATGCGGCAACGCAGGATTTCATCGTCCAGATCCTCAGCGAGCGCACGCTCGACAGCTTCCTGTCGGAAAAGCAGTTCAACGGCGAGGATGCGAAACGGGCCGGCGAAGCGGCCAAGACCCTGTTCGAACTCGACGTGATCGGTCCGGGCTTCGTCGTCGCCGCACGGGGCCTGCGCGAATCGGTGGACAACCGGTTTTTGAAGCTCGTTCAGGTCTCCATCTACAACACCGATTCCTATATCGGCACGCTGGCGCTCGGCGATGACGGCAGTTTCGGCCCCGGCGCCGATCCCTGGGTCAAGGAAGACCTGTTCAACTACGCCCAGGAGAACCAGGCCGTCGCCGCGCCGCGCAAGTACCGCTATCTGGACGCCATCTATTCCGCCGCCGTGCGCAACAAGGTGCCGACCGGCATTGTCGGCGAAACCATCGTTCTGTTGTCACGGGCGCATGACCTGAACGCGTTCGCGGACGACGATGACGAACTGGTTCTGATCTATTCGGACCGGCCGCGCGACAGCGAACGCAATGCCGGGCGGATCCTGTACGCGGCCATCCGGACCGGCGAGACGGAGCATTTGTGCTACGTCTTCCGGGAAAAGAAACAACCCGAGTATGCCTGCCTGTCGGATTCCCTCCAGGAGCATTCGATCACCATCCAGAACGGCATGGTTACGCCGGTCAATGGCGTTCTGACCTCCGGTTTCGGTCCGCGCAAACACCCGCTTCTCAACACCGTGCGCATTCACAAAGGCGTCGACTGGGCCGCCCCGATCGGCACGCCGGTATTTGCAGCCTTCGACGGTACGGTCGCCTTTGCCGGCGACGGCCAGGGCTACGGCAACCTCATCCGGTTGCGGCACAAGGGAAACAAGGCAACGAACTATGCCCACCTGAACGGATTCGCGGCCGGCATTTCCAAGGGCGCGACGGTGAAGGCCGGTGACGTTATCGGTTATGTTGGCACGACCGGATTGTCGACCGGCCCGCACCTGCATTTCGAACTGTATCGCGGCAAGGCGGCCGTCGATCCGCTCGGCACCGGGTCGACCGGCGGCAGCAAGGCGGCGGAAGTCCTGGTCAACAAGATCATCCGGGTCGAAAGCGCCGGCAACGCCACCGCCAAAAACCCCCTGTCGACAGCGACCGGCCTCGGTCAGTTCATCGAATCGACCTGGCTGCGGATGATCCGCACCTATCGGCCGGACCTGTCGAAAAGCCTGACCCGGGCAGAGATCCTGGCGCTGCGCACGGATCCGACCTTGTCCCGGGAAATGGTGCATAACCTTGCCCGGGAAAACGAGGCCAAGCTGAAATCACGCGGCCATGCCATCACGGCCGGGCGCCTGTACCTGGCGCACTTCCTCGGACCGGATGGCGCCCATACCGTCCTGTCGGCGGCGGCCGAGACGGATCTGTTGAGCCTGCTCGGCGCCCCCGTCATCAAGGCCAACCCGTTCCTGACCGGCAAGGACGCGCAATGGGTGGCCGCATGGGCGGAACGCAAGATGTCGGGTCGCGGCAAGTCGTCCGGGCCGGTAATCAGCCGCCGCAAGGTGCAGCGCCGGTCGAAGGAATTCGAGCAATACAAGAAAGCCATCGAGGACGTGCTGGTGGCGATGGCCTCGCAGTTCTGACCGCTAGAGCATCAGCCGCCGAGCTTGAAAAACCGCATCACCGTCCCGACATCGCCGCCGGACGATCTCAGCGCCCGCAGGAGCGCGGGGAAATAGGATTTAGCGAGCACCGGCTCAGTTGCCTGAAGAAGGTCCACCGGGGTCGTTGTGGTGACGATCAGGATCAGTTGCGGCGACGCCTGGCGCGGCGCCTGGTCGACCAGCTTGATGTTGAAGCGTCCCTCGTCGCCGGTGCGTTCCAGGTGGCGTCCGAGATTGTAGACGACGCCCTCATTGTCGATCAGGAAGATCGACGTGTTCTTGTCGCCGAGATTGGACACCGTGCCGCTCAGGGAATCGCCGCTCTTGATCCAGTCATTGCTCAGATCAAGGGCCGGCTTGGTCCCTTCCCGATCGCGAATGCCTGCCAGGAATTCCACCACCGCACATTGCTGAGCGGCGACCTGGCGCAGACCGATGCTCGGTTCGATACCGAACGAATCCTGGATGGACTTGTCGAGCGTTTCAAAGGGTTGTGTCTGCAGCCCGAACCCTTCGACGGAAAGCGAGGCGTCGCTGACATCGGTCGCGGCCGCATAAAAACACTCGCCGCCCCTGAACTCGTCAACGGCCGACACGAGGGCGGCTGCGCGGTTGACGACGTCGTCCGGCTTTTGCACGACCGGATCCGTGCCCTGGTTCTGCAATGAGGCCTGCTGGTCGCCACCGTTCTCGGACTGCCCACCCGAGCCGGACTGGTCGCCCGTGCCGGACTGATCATCCGTTCCCGACCCGTCGTCACCGCCCGAACCCTGTTGATCCGTCCGGTTGGTGACCGGTGATGGTCTGTCCCGGTTGTTGGCCTGCTGGCCGGATCCCTGATTGGGGATCAGGATCGGCCGGTTGTCGTCGCCGTCCACAGACACCGGTTCGCTCGGCCGGAACGCATAATAGGCGCCACCCCCGCCGCCGGCCAGAATCAGAACCGTAATGGCCGCAGCCAGAAGGCCGCGCCCGGATCCGCGCTTCGGTTCGGCAGCCTTCGGTGCGGCTGCGGCCGGTGCCTGGCGCGGCGGGGCGGAGCCGGCGAACGAAGCCGGCTGAATAGGAGGCGATTGCACCGGCGG
>JANQQB010000491.1 GCA_028285165.1 Rhodobiaceae bacterium | reverse complement strand
TGCTGGAACACGGTCGCGGGGTTACGTTCGCCGGCAAGCGCGTGCTTGACCTGTTTGCCGGCACGGGGGCACTCGGCCTGGAAGCCCTGTCGCGCGGTGCGGCCCATGCCGTCTTCGTGGAAACCGGACCGCAGGGACGCAGCCTGATCCGGGAAAACATCGAACGGACCGGCACCGCCGGCGCGACCCGTCTGTTCCGGCGCGACGCCACCCGGCTCGGGCCGGTGGGGGCGCTGTCGCCCTTCGATCTGTGTTTTCTCGATCCGCCCTACGAACGCGGCCTGGGCGAACGCGCCCTTGCCAGCGCAGCGTCCGGCGGCTGGCTCGCACCCGGTGCGCATTGTGTTCTGGAAGAACATCGGCGCACGCAGATTGTGCTGCCGGAGCGGTTCGACAGTGTCGATGAACGGGCGATGGGAGAGACCGTGCTTCGTTTTCTGGTGTATTCATCCGCACCGGCGTGATCGCGGCCGGCCTGCCGATCGGATTTTCCGACCCGAAAAACTCAAAATGCGTATTCCGTGACGCGCGTCACGTGATAAGCCGCGCCCTGCCCCCATATCAGGAGTGTCACCAAGACCCTCCTCCTCTCCTCTGCAAAACCGGCCCTGTGTCTCACAGGGCCGGTTTTGTTTTGTTTCGAGATTTCAAATGATTATATCGAAATTTCCGGTTCTCAAACCGTCAATTCGTGATGCCGATCACAGGCAATTCGGCGAGCCGGGCCCATATCAGGTGTGTCGGCAACACACCGACATCCAGCCTCCTCCCCGAAAACCGGTCCCGCGTATCTGGGACCGGTTTTTGCGTTCTTGGGGGGCGCTTGCCGTTTGGCACCGTCAGCGACCGAAGCGCCGCAACAAGCAAAAAAATTCCGGACCTTCTACGCAATGATGGATTCTGTGATCGGTATCACATGACAAGAACCGACATGCCCCCATATCAGGAGTGTCAGCCACACACTGACATTGTTCCTGTCCCTCTCCGAAAAGCCGGTCCTGTGTCCCCCAGGGCCGGTTTTTATTTGTGCCGTCGCCAAACAAAAAGCCGCCCGGAGGCGGCTTCGCAGAAAACGGTTTTCGCACGATGTCGCTGGGAGAGGTCTTCCCCAACGGCGTACCGCCCTTCGTCCCGTGCACCGACCCGGCGCTGGCGCACGGAAGCCGTCGGACGGCCGGTGCCTTATTCCGCCTGGATGTTGTCGACAGCCATCTTGCCGGTGCGCCGGTCTTCGCGGGTGTCGAAAGAAACCTTCTGGCCTTCGGCAAGACCGGACATACCGGCACGCTCGAGCGCCGTGGCATGCACGAACACATCCTTGCCGCCGTCATCCGGCTGAATAAAGCCATAGCCCTTCTGGGAGTTATAGAACTTAACTGTTCCGCTTTTCATCACACTTCCTTTTCGCGGCGAGAACGCCATTCGTATCATAGACTGCGCCACCAAGGGCGCCTGATCGGTCGATATTTGGGGATTTGCTCAGTCTGCCATCACAATGCGGGGCGAAACAGCCAGCCTATCGGGCCAAAAGTCGAGACGTTTCGCTACCGCTTTTCTGGCCCAAAGTAAAGAAAACACAGCACGACAATCCGATTATCGGCGCTCCGGCCACGCGCAAAAAACCGTCCTCTTCATTGTAAATCGCAATTTCGTGATCTCGATCACGCACAAATCCGCGAATCGATGGCATATCCGGTTTGTCGGTTCTGCCGACACCTGCCGAGGGAAACCGGCCTGATTTCCGCCACTGGGGTCATAAGGTTTTTCTCGGAATTCGCCAGCACACACCGCCCAGGGGGCCGATTTTACCTCGGTAGAGTCGGTCCCCACTCTTTTGGGCCCGCCTGCGCACCCGGCCGTCCGATCGATCCGTCCCCAAGAGCGTTCAGATCTGCGCGGCCGCTTCGAGGACGGTGCGATCCTCGATGCAATAATACCCCGATATCCGTGAAATCGTTCCGGCGCGGCGCCAATCGTTCAGGACGCGGCTGACATTTTCCCGTGCCGCGCCGACCAGTTTGGCGATCTCGGTCTGGCTGATCTTGTGATGCACCAGAATGCGGCCGCCATCGACCGGCTTGCCGAAATCGTCCGCAAACTGAAGGATGATCTGGGCGACCCGACCCGGCAGCGGCAGAAAACTGCGGGCCGCCAGCACGTTGTTGGCGTTGCGAAGACGCGCCACGATAATCTTCAGCATATGCCGGTAGAGCGCAGGTTTATCGTCGGCGAAGCTTTCGAAATAGGCCTTGTTGATGAACGCGACACGGCTTGCCTGCAACGTGATCACGTTGGCCGAACGCGGTTCGCCGTCGAAGATCGACAATTCGCCGACAATGCTTCCCGGCCCCAGCACAGCGAGCAATTGCTCATCGCCTGCCTGGTTTTCGATCGTCACCTTAAGCGAGCCTTCAAGGACAGCATAAAATCCATTGCCCGGATCGCCAGCCGAGAACAGGCGCTTGCCGGCCGGCAGTTTCATGGATCGCGCCAAGGCCGCCAGGCCGTGAGACAAATCCTGCGGAAGGCCGCTGAGTGCCAGGCTGTTTTCCAGAACCTCTTGTAATTCGTTCACTCTCGCCTCCATCGTCCGTTCGGCCGATCATCACGGTCGTACCCCGAATTCCGGCTCTACGGAACCCGGCAAGACCCTAGTGTCTGGAACCGAACGACGAGGCCTTCCCTACGGTTTTGCTCAGTCTCGGCCGGCGCTGGGGACCATGGTCGTGACATACAAGACCCGGGCATAGCGTTCCGAGGCGACAGCAAAGTCACCGAAGGGGCCGCTATTGCGATCCCGTACCGGGCCGCGAAGCCGCTTGACGATGCACACACATCGCCGACGCGACTGCTCCTGACCCAAGGATCGCAACGCGATCCCGAATGCCTCGTATCACGGTTCCAGCACACTGGACCCGCCGCGTCAAACGCCGCGCGGCCGGAAATGCCGTGACATTGCGAGCATGACATGTCGCTCCACAGAAAGACAGCGCCGCCGCCCGCCTGTCGCACCTTGCCCGTTGTCCGATATTTCGTTAGAGCATGGCGAGTTTCTGGCTGATCCGCCGCGCCGACGCCCGTCGTTGCCGCAGCCCGCGCGGCGATGAAAGACACTTCACGAACCATGGCGCAAAAAGACAAGAAAGATCGGCTCAAGGCCCGGAAGCCGCGCGGCCTCGTCGACCGGACAGCTGACGACATCGCATCCGTCGGGCAGATGCTCGATGCGATCCGCCGGGTCTACGAACTCTACGGTTTCGACGCGGTCGAAACGCCGCTGATCGAATATACGGACTGCCTCGGCAAATTCCTGCCCGACCAGGACAGGCCGAATGCCGGCGTGTTTTCGTTCCAGGACGATGACGAGCAATGGCTGAGCCTGCGCTACGATCTGACGGCGCCGCTTGCCCGCTACGTTGCAGAACATTTCGATCAATCGCCGAAACCCTATCGGTCCTATCGGGTCGGCTATGTCTTTCGCAACGAAAAGCCCGGACCCGGCCGCTACCGGCAGTTCATGCAGTTCGATGCGGATTCCGTCGGCGCGCCGTCCGTCTCCGCAGATGCGGAAATGTGCATGATGGCCGCCGATTGCCTGGAAGCGCTCGGCGTCAAGCGCGGCGATTACCTGGTGCGCGTGAACAATCGCAAGGTGCTCGACGGGATCATGGACCGTATCGGCCTCGGCGACGCGTCTGCGGCAGATACACGCCTGACCGTTCTCAGGGCCATCGACAAGCTCGACCGGCTGGGAACGACCGGTGTCGAAGCGCTTTTGGGAACGGGTCGGATGGACGAATCCGGCGACTATACAAAGGGGGCGGGGCTCGATCCGCAGGCCATCGACATCGTTCTCGGCTTCGTCACCGCCGGCGGCAAGAACGCAGCCGAGACCACAGCCAATCTGGAGCGCCTCGTCGGATCGAGCGAGACCGGCCTTGCCGGCGTATCCGAACTGGCGGCCATGGCAACGCTGTTCGACGCGGCCGGGTACGACGCGACTCGCATCCTGATCGATCCATCGATCGTGCGCGGGCTCGAATATTATACCGGCCCGGTCTACGAGGCGGAATTGACCTTTCAGGTCAACAACGAGGACGGAGAGCCCGTCCGGTTCGGCTCCGTCGGCGGCGGCGGACGCTATGACGGCCTTGTCGGCCGCTTCCGGGCAGAAGACGTGCCGGCCACCGGGTTCTCCATCGGGGTGTCGCGGCTGGCTTCGGCGCTCGAAGCCCTGGGACGCCTGGCTTCCGAACCGGTCGCCGGACCGGTTGTCGTGCTGGTCATGGATCGCGACGAGATCGGATCCTATCAGAAAATGGTGACCGACCTTCGTCAAGCCGGGATCCGCGCCGAACTCTATCATGGCGGCTCGGGCATGAAGGCGCAGATGAAGTATGCCGACCGCCGGCATGCGCCCTGTGTGGTCATTCAGGGATCCAACGAGCGCGAGGAAGGCGTGGTCCAGATCAAGGACCTGAACGAAGGCAAACGCCTGGCGTCGGAAATCGACGACAATGCCGCCTGGCGTGAAGCCCGGCCGGCCCAGGTGACGGTCGCCGAGGCCGATCTGGTTTCGACGGTCACCGAAATCCTCGCCCGGCAGGACGACGCGCCGATACGGAATGCGGGATGACGGACGGGGTCATCACCGAAAGAAGGGCGGCGATGATCGCCGTGCTGGAAGGGGCCGGGTACGCCATGGGCGACTATCCGGTTCTCATGGAAGCGGACAGCCTTCTCGATCTGGTTGGCCCGCATACCCGCGGACGGTTGTTTCTCACGACCGGAATCGGCGGCCGGGAATTCTGCCTGCGCCCGGAATTCTCGATTTCGATCGCACGCGCGCATATCCGGTCCGGTGCGGCCGCGCGGCAGGCGCGATACGGCTATTGCGGACCGGTCTTTCGCAAGCGACCGAGCGGCACCGGCGAATTCCTGCAGGCCGGGGCGGAATCGCTCGGGCGGACCGACCGGGCCGAAGCGGACGCGGATATGGTCATCCTGGCCTGGGAGGTTTGCCGGGCCCTTGACGTGGTTCCCCGGACCGTGTTCGGCGACGACGCGCTGTTCAAGGCCGTTCTGGCCTCGCTGCACCTGCCCGCCGTCTGGCACCGGCGCCTGCAGGCCGCCTTCGGCGACCGGAAACGCCTGGATGCCGCGCTTGGCGACCTGGAGGCCGGCGCCAGCGATCGGCAGGCACCGCTCAGCGGTCTCGGACGGCTTGCGCCGGAAACGGTTACCGAAATCGTCGGGGAAATGATCTCGGCCCCGGCGACCAGCGTCATCGCTGGTCGCCGGGTATCCGACATCGCCGCGCGGTTCGCCGACAAATCGCGGCTTCAGGATCACGGCGACGGTGTCGCCGGCACGGTCGCCACGGTGCGCGACTACCTGGCGATCGACTGCCCGATCGACGAGGCTGCCGATCGGATCCGCACCTTTGCGACAGCGCACGGTCTGGACCTCACAACGGAACTGGAGGGCTTTGCCAAACGCCATGCCCTGGTGGCGGCCCGTCCCGATGCGCCGGGCGATCAGCGTTTCCAGGCCGGTTTCGGCCGGCAGCTCGACTATTATACGGGCTTTACCTTCGACCTTTTCGACACGGCGCGCACCCATGCCGGACCGGTCTGCGGCGGTGGACGGTACGACGGGCTCGCCGAACGCCTGGGCGCCGATACGACCGTACCGGCCGTCGGCTTTTCGCTCTGGCTCGACCGGCTCATCGGAGAGGATGCGCCATGAGCGCCTCGCTGGTCGTCGCCATTCCCTCCAAGGGCAGGCTTCAGGAGAACACCAACGGCTTTTTCCAACGTGCCGGCCTCATCGTCGAAAGACCCGGCGGAGACCGCAATTATCGCGGACGCTTCCGCGGTTTCGACGACGTCGAAATCGCCTTCCTGTCGGCTTCGGAGATCTCCGGCGAGCTTGCGGCCGGATCGGTCCATCTCGGCGTGACCGGGCTCGACCTCGTGCACGAAACGATGCCCGATGCCGCAGACCGCGCCGCGCATGTGCATGCGCTGCAAAAGCTCGGGTTCGGCCATGCCGACGTGGTTCTCGCAGTGCCGGATCAGTGGATCGATGTCGAGACGATGGCCGATCTTGCCGATGTGGCCGTGGATTTCCGGACCCGGCACAAGTCGCGTCTGCGGATCGCCACCAAATACATCAACCTTGCCAATGCGTTTTGTGCGCGACACGGTGTCAGCGACTACCGGATCGTCGACAGCGCGGGCGCGACGGAGGGCGCGCCGGCGGCGGGCACGGCCGAAGTCATCGTCGATATCACCACGACCGGCAGCACTCTGCGCGCCAATCGCCTGCGGGTGCTGCGCGACGGCATCATCCTGCCGTCCGAGGCGCATCTGGTCGCGGCAAAGACCGCGGACTGGTCCGAGCCGGCGCTCGCTGCGGCCCGGAAGATGACACAGCGGATCGAAGCCGAGGCGACGGCCCGCCCAACCCGGTTGCTGACGGCATCCGGAGCGATCGACACGCAATTGCGATCCATGCTCGAGACGGGCCATGGCTGCCGCTTTCCGTTCGGGTCCGAGGCCCAGGCGCCAACCGTCTTCTACTGTCCGGAAAATGCCGTCTTCGATGCGGTCGCCGTGCTGCAGGATCACGGCATCCCGGAAGTCGCGGTGTCGGATCTGGACTTTGCCTTCACCCCGCGAAACGCACTTTACGAAGGATTGTGCGCGGCCCTTGCCGAGACGGCGGAAACACCGGCCTGACGGCA
>JANQQB010000057.1 GCA_028285165.1 Rhodobiaceae bacterium | reverse complement strand
GAATCGGTAACGCTCGAAATATTGCCGCGCACGCGAATTTGCCGTCGTAAGGATTTCCAATGCAAACACAGCGCAGCTTTTTGGGTTGCCTGAAGCTCGGTGCCTTTCACGCTGTCGTAATTTGTGTAAAACACAAAACCATGCTCGTCGAACGCCTTCAGGAGAACCATACGAACGTTGGGCATTCCGCTTTCGTCGACGGTAGCGAGCGCCATCGCCGTCGGGTCGTTGATTTCCGACTTCTCGGCCTCGGCCAGCCACTCGGCGAAAATTTTGAATGGATTTTGGTCGCCGAAACCTTCTATTAACGTTTCTTGCGAACCATCGTCTGTGAGGGTCATCGGAAAACCGTGCTGTTTGTCGCCAATATGCAATCCTACAACAAATCCGGCCTCCGACGCCACGCCTGCCTCGTCGCAGGCGTTTTTTCGGCCATGATTCTGGCGGGCTGCGCGGTGGTCGAAATCCCGCTCGGCGACGGCGAAACCAACAATCCGGCAGTGGATCCGCTGATTACATCCTCGGTGACGGAAACCGGTGCCACGGATGTCGATCCGGCCGACTGGAAGACCGTTCAGGACAAGATCTCCATGTCGTTTTCCACGCTGGAAGCCGGCAGCCCGACGGAGTGGACCAACGAGAACACCGGCAGCAACGGCTCGATCGTGCCGGCGCCGATCGTAACCAGCGAACGCGGCGAGGTCTGCCGGCCGTTCCAGACGACGCTCGATTCGGTCAGCGGCCTGGAAAACTTCAACGGCTATGCCTGTCGCCAGCGCAACGGTTCCTGGCGCATCACCAAGATCGCCCCCGCCAATCCGCTGGACGTTCCGGCAACCGATCCTGCGCCCGCACCGGCCGCCGGTAGCTAGACCCAGTCCCCATCATACGGCCGGAACTGTCTGGTCCTTCGCTTCGCCCAAGCCCGTCCAAGGCGGCATCGTTTCGGCGACGGCCTGGTTCGACTACAGTACCGGTCGGCGGACCGATCCTGGCGGTGAGGGTGCGGCAAAAGCCGTTCCCTGTTCCGGTGCAGATGGGTTAGGGTGACGTTTGGCGGACGGTTGCACTCCGTTGGCCTATGGCGCCGTTTACCGCCCCCCGACGATGTGAAAGCTGTAGCAAACGAATGCGCGATCCCTACACGGTTCTCGGAGTACCGCGGAATGCCAGCGAGGCCGACATAAAACGGGCCTTCCGCGGGCTGGCCAAGAAACACCATCCGGACCAGAACGCCGACGATCCGAAAGCCAAGGAACGGTTTTCGGAGATTTCGACGGCCTACGAGATCATCGGCGACAAGGACATGCGCCAGCGCTACGACCGCGGCGAGATCGGGCCGGACGGCAAGGAGCGCTTTGCCGGCTTCGACCAGGCCGGCGGCGGCTTCGGCGGGTTCAAGGGCTTCGGCACCGATCCGTTCCAGTACCGGACAAGCGGCGGTGCGAGCGGCGGCGGCGCCGCATTCGAAGATATCCTGAAGGACATTTTCGGTCGGGCGCCCGGCAGCGGCCCGGGCGGTCCCGGAGCCGGCGCGCGTGCGGAAACACGGACCCGGAGCCAGGGCCGTTCGGCGCCCGGCGAGGATCTGGTTGCGACATTGTCGCTGACGCTTGAAGACCTGGTATCCGCCGACAAACCGACCGTCACCCTGCCGACCGGCAAGACATTGCAGATCTCGGTTCCTGAAGGCGTGGAAGACGGCCAGCAGATCCGCCTCAAGGGCCAGGGCCATCCGAGCCCGCTCGGCGGACCGGCCGGCGATGCCCTCATCACACTTGAACTCGCGCCGCATCCCCTGTTTCGCCGGGACGGCCGCGACCTGCGGCTCGATCTGCCGGTCAGCCTCGACGAAGCGGTCCTCGGCGCCAAGATCCGCGTGCCGACGCTGGACGGCGCCGTCGGCCTGACGATCACACCGAACACAACCGGCAAGACGGCGCTGCGGATTCGCGGCAAGGGCCTGCCGGACAAGACGGGCGTGCGCGGCGACCTGTTCGTGACCCCGCGCATCGTGCTGCCGGAGACGACCGACAAGGACCTGGAAAAGGTCGCGCACAAGCTGAAGCTCGATCGCAACCGCAAGCCGGTGCGGGGGCCGGAATTCGGCGGGTAGCCAGCTCGAAAGCGCTGCCGATTAACGCCGCGTCGCCAGCGCCAGACCGTCGACAACCGCGGTAAAAGCCTCCGAATAAAGAACCTGCGCATCGGGACAGAGCGCCCGCATTTCGTCCGACACGATGTGCATGAGGCTTGAGCCGCCGACGAGGATGACCCGACCGACATCGCCGCGGTCGATGCCGCCGGCCGTCAGCGTTTCAATCGCGGCATCGCGCATGCGGATGCGATGATCGGTCAGAACCGTTTCGAGGTCTTCCGGTGTCACCGTTTCATAGAGGCCCGGCTCGATGAAGCCCATCTCGATGCGCCCCGCCTCGCCGCCCGCATTCGCCGCGATCTTGGCACGTTCGACGGCAAAGGCGAGTTCGTGGCCCAGTTCGAATTCCAGCACAGTGGCAAACCGGCTCATTTTCCGGCTGTCGAGCGCAAGCCTTGCCATTTCAGACACCATCTCCCGCGTTTCGGCAGTGTAGAGAAACGGGATCCGGGCCCAGGTGGCGAGTTCGGCATAGGGCGCACGCGGGACGGCCAGCAACCCGCCCTGCATCTGGCGGCGCAATTGCCCGCCAAGGCCGAGCTGTGGCATGGCATGGGCCATGGCCAGCGCATAGTCGAAATCGGTACCGCCGAGACGGATGCCGTGGTTGGCCAGGATTGTGAGTTCGGTACCGGCGCTGCGGAAGGCGGAAAAGTCCGACGTGCCGCCGCCGATGTCGACGATCAACCCGATGCCATCCGCTGTTCCCATACCGAAATTGGCGATCGCCGCGGCTTCCGGCTCGGCCAGGAAAGCGACGTCTTCAAACCCGGCAGCGCGGTAACAGGCGGTAAGGTCCGCCTCCGCCTGGGTGTCCCTTTCCGGATTGCCGGAATGAAAATGCACGGGCCTTCCGGACAGCGCGCGGCGGAAACGCAAGCCCGTTGCAGCCTCGGCACGTTCGCGCATTTCGACCAGGAAATCGGCAATGACGTCGGCAATCGTACGGCGGCGACCGCCGAGAACCCGCTGTTCGTGGGCGAGTGGCTGGCCAAGCACGCTCTTCAAGGCCCGCATGTAGCGGCCTTCGTCACGACCGATCAGGGCATCGGTCGCCGCGGCACCGATCCGCATCGGACCGCCGCGGGCGGGAAAGAAAACCGCCGTCGGACAGGTCTCAGCTTCCTGTTCAATCGGGATGCGCCGAACCTTGTCGTCCACAAGCACGGCGGCGGCGGAATTGGAGGTGCCGAAATCGATCGCCAGTGTCTCGGTACGCATCACACTCTCCAGGAAAGGCGGACCGTGCTACCGGAGTTCCGGCCGGCGAGCAAGCCGAACTCATGCCGGCATCGCCCGCGGTCACGACTTTTGGACGATCGGCGGCAATAAAGAGCTGGTCGTTACCAAGGTATTCTGGTATTGCGATCCGACAATCGCACTCCGGGGACCTTCAGCATGACGCTTGCCGAGCTGACATCCTTTGTCGTCGTCGCCACCCTTCTCGTCATGTCGCCGGGCCCGAACGGGGTTCTGATCGCCAAGACGGTGCCGACATCGGGACGCGGCGCCGGGCTTGCGAACGTGGTCGGCTTCGTCGCCGCCTTCTACCTGCACGGCGCCCTGTCGATTTTCGGTATCTCGCTGATCCTGGTGCAATCGGCCCAGCTCTTCCTGATCGTCAAACTGCTCGGCGCCGGCTATCTCTGCTGGATCGGCATCAAGGCGCTGCATGCCGCCTGGAAGGGCGACGCGCCCCTGGCATCGGTCGCGCCGGCCAAGCGCCGGCGACAGTTGAGGACGGCCTTTGCCGAAGGTTTCCTGACCAACGCGCTCAACCCGAAGGTCTCCATGTTCTATCTGGCAGCCTTTCCGCAATTCATCCCGCATGCGGCCGGCGGCGAAACGGCGATCGGCACGGCTTTCACGCTGGTTGTCGCCCATTCGCTGATCAATGCCGTCTGGTTCGGCGCGATGGTGGTCCTGTTCGCGCGGCTTGCGTCCGCCGCCCGCCATCCCGGCTTTCAGCGATGGCTGAAGGGCGTGACGGGCGCTGTCTTCATCGGCTTCGGCGCGAAGCTCGCCATGATGCGGGCGACCTGACCCGCTTCTGTCTTCAAATGACAAAGTTCGCGATGGCCTCGTCCTCTGTGATGTCCTCCCATCGCAAGTCCGATGCATCGAGCCGCGCGCACAACGCATCGAAGTTTTCCGGGCGCTTGCTTTCGATCCCGAGCAGGACCGTGCCGAAATTGCGGGCCGATTTTTTCATGTATTCGAACCGGGCGATGTCGTCTTCCGGGCCAAGCAGGGTGAGAAAGTCCTTCAGCGCGCCCGGGCGCTGCGGCAGTTGAATGAGGTAATATTTCTTCAGCCCGGAAAATCTGAGAGCGCGCTCCTTCACCTCCGGCAGCCGTTCGAAGTCGAAATTGCCGCCGGACACGACACAGACGATGGATCGGCCCTCCACCTCGGCCTTGGGCAAGCGATGCAACGCGTCGATCGCCAGCGCGCCGGCCGGTTCGAGCACGATGCCTTCGATGTTGAGCATGTCGATCATCGTCGCGCAGACGCCGTCGGTCGGGGCCAGGATCACTTGGTCCGGGCCGAACTTTTTCAGCTGCCCGAAATTCTCTTCGCCGATCTGCGCCACCGCCGCGCCGTCGACGAAGTTATCGACACGATCGAGCCGGCACCGTTTGCCCGCACACAGGCTCTCGTGCAGGCTCGGCGCGGCGTCCGGTTCCACGAAGCTGAATGCGGGATGCACGCCGACCTCCTCGAAATAGCGGGTCACGCCGGCCGAAAGACCGCCGCCGCCGACCGGCATGATCACCCGGTCCCAGCCCCGGTCCTGCGGGCTCTGCTCCAGGATTTCCTTGCCGACGGTCGCCTGGCCGCGGATGATCGTCGGATGGTCGAAGGGCGGCACCATGACACCGTTCTTTTGTGCGCAAAACTCGGTCGCGGCCGCGTTGGCGGCATCGAACCCGTCGCCGACCAGTTCGATTTCGACCAGCGGCGCGCCGAACGAGCGGGTCTTGGCGATTTTCTGCTGCGGTGTCGTCAGCGGCATGAAGACGACGCCGGTCTTGCCGAAATGCCGGCAGGCATAGGCAAAACCCTGAGCGTGATTGCCGGCGGACGAACAGACGAACAGCGTCCTGTCCGGATCGTCCTGAAGCGCGTCATGCACGAAGGCAAAAGCGCCGCGCACCTTGTAGCTGCGCACCGGCGACAGATCCTCGCGTTTCAGCCAGATGTCCGCCCGGTGCAGGTCGGACAGGTATTGGCTGTGCTGCAGCGGCGTCGGATCGAGGACCGCCGACAGCACTTTGTGGATACGCGAAACGTCGTCTGCAAACCCGCCCACGTCCGGTTTGCTCCTCACTGATTGGCTCAAACCGAGAGCTATACGACAGCCGCGCCCCGAAGGTAAGGTTGAGCGAGCCATAGGGTGCCTGCCACACACGCTTTCTCACGCGCCGGTCACTTCGCATCACCGCGCCGCGACACCGGGTTTCGACCGCGAGTCCGCCGCCCATATGTCCGCCTATGGTTAACAAAGGCGCATGAGGTGAACGCATGAAACTTTTGATTAAAGCTGCCCTGGCGGCCGGACTTGTCATAGCCGGTGCGCAGGTGTCGTCAGCCGCACCGCTTGCGGCTTCGAAGGCGCATCCTTCAAGCGTCGCCACGAGCGTCGAGACCGTCAATTTCAAACGCGGCCATCGCGGATTTCGCAGCCATCGGGGCTTTCGCGGTCACCGCGGGTTTCGCGGCCACCGCGGCTTCCAACGCCATCGCGGCTTCCGGCGCCACGGGTTTGTCCGGCATCGTGGATTTGTCGGAAAGGGCCACGCCTTCCGCTCGAAAGGTTTTCGCCATCGCGGCTTCCGGCACCGCGGGTTCCGGCATTTCTAGACCCTGCCGCTGCTTTTGGTGGCTGTTGTCGGACGACCAGGCGAGATCGGCGATGTCCTGCTTGTGTCCGGATGGCACGGCGTGCAGCTTTCCGGTTCCGGCCCTCCAGACATGGGCGATCGGACCGGATCGCGGTCGCCGTTTGGCCGATAGAGATACCCGGCAGCAGGAAAAGAGCCTTTATGAAACTGATCCCCCGAGACGGGCTCGTCCAACCCTAGAACGGTTCCGGGGCTACGCCTTGCCGCGCCGTGCTTCGCGATCGAGCGGCGGCATCAGACCATGCCCCGCCGCGGAGACGAAGCGCCGGAATTTCGGGCATTCCATATGGCTCGGTGCCGGGCAGACGGCCGCATGACGCAATCCATCGCGCAGGGCGGTCAGGCGCACGATCAGCGCATCGAGTTCATCCGCCTTTTCCGACAGCTTGGCCCGGTCGGCATGTTTGCCGTTGCCGGTCTTCAGCATGTCGCCGATTTCGTCGAGTGAAAACCCGGCCGCGCGCCCGAGCGCAATGAGAGCGAGCCGCTCCAGCACGCTCGGTTCGAACAGGCGTTTCAGACCGCGTCGGCCGACGGATTCGATCAGGCCGCGTTCTTCGTAATATCGCAGCGTGGAGGCCGGCTGACCGCTGCGTCTGGCGACGTCGGAGATTTCCAGCATTTTCTGACTTGACCTCAAGTGGACTTGAAGTGGCAAGGTACGTGTCAAACCCGCCTTGAGCAAGCCGGCCAAACACGCTTCACAGGCCGGCCGGGGGCGTCCCGCACAGCAAATCGGAGCACACAATGAGCGCCAAGAACGATCTTAAATCGGAACAAACGGACCTCTGGAACGGCAGGGTCGGCGCGTTCTGGGTCGAGGCCCAGGAAACCTTCGATGCCATGTTGCGCCCGTTCGCCGAGCGGATCGTGGAAGACATCACCGCGCTCCGCCCGAAAGCCGTTCTGGACATCGGCTGCGGCAGCGGGGCGACGACGCTGGCGCTCAAACGCGCCCTCGGAGACGGCACGCACGTAACCGGCATCGACCTTTCCAGCCCCCTGGTGCAAAACGCGATCGCGCGGGCGTCGGCGGACGGTCTAGATGCGACGTTCATCCGCGCGGATGCATCGGAGCATGATTTCGGCGCGCGGAAATTCGATGTCCTGACGTCCCGGTTCGGGGTCATGTTTTTTCCAGATCCCGTCGCCGCGTTCGCAAATCTGCGACGCGCCGCGGATGAGCAAGCCGAAGCGGTTTTTATCGTGTGGCGCAGCCCTGACGAAAACCCGTTCATGTCCGCCCCGCCGCGGGCGGCCGCCCCGTTCCTGCCCGACATGCCGCAACGGCGGCCGACGGATCCGGGTCCGTTCGCGTTCGCAGACCCGGACCATGTGCGTTCGGTCCTATCGGCAGGCGGCTGGACCGGGATCGATCTTCAACCGATCGACGTCGCCTGCCGCTTTCCATCAGCGGCACTGGAGGATTTTATCGAACGGCCCAGTCCGGTCGTGCCGGACCTGGACGCCTTGGATGCAGACGTCCGCACAGAAATCCTGAGCGCCATCCGCGCCGCCTATGCCCCCTTCGTCGACGGAGCCGATGTCCGGTTCACCGGCTGCTGCTGGATCATCCGGGCCCGGGCGGGCTGATCCGGAAATTCGTTAATGGCATCGGAATTTCAGTAACCGACTACCTCAAAAAAACCTCGATCGCTGTGATTTGACACGATCGCGTATCATCTCCGGTTGGAGGGAAATGAGAAATGGAAATCCACATGTAAGCTAAGCAGCGAGACGAAACTTCGAAATCGATGATTGACTACGCTACCCTCCTATAGTTGGCTAATATCTCTACGATAAATTGGAGGATAACGTGGAAAACAACCTACCTCCATACCTTGCACAAGGTGAAATGGCGCGCCTGTTTCCGGTGTTGTCAGTGACCTCAAAAGAAGGGCGGACGACTGCAATCGTTTTGGCTTGTTTGTCCAAGATTGCCGAGCTCGGAAGAGAGCTTCTAGCAAGCGCCGGCCAAAGGGTTGGCAGTCGTGCAAAAATCGAATGCTACACGGAAATCGTTCCTGCAAAGCTACCTTCGGACATCAAAGAGCGTCCTGATGGCCTCATCGTTTTGCGGACAGGATCCCGGGAATGGCGAGCCTTCGTCGAAGCGAAAGTGGCAAACAGCGAACTCAATGCCGACCAGGTCGAGCGGTACCGGAATTTGGCCCGCGAAAACGATATTGATTGTGTCATTACGATCTCTAACCAGTTTGCGACCGCGCCGACGCTTCATCCTCTTGAGGAGGTTAGGAAGAGTCGATCCAAAATCCCGGTCGTACATTGGTCCTGGATGCATATTCTAACCACGGCAGATCTCCTCATCAGCCGCAAAGATGTGGCGGATGAAGATCAACTCATTCTACTGAATGAGCTTCGCAGATTTCTTGCCCATGAAAGTGCCGGTGTTCGCGGGTTTGATCGGATGCCAAAGGCGTGGACCGATCTCAACAAACTTGTCGCCAGCGGCGGTGTAATTCCGGCCAAGTTACAAGAGGCTACCGAAGTTCTAAATGCCTGGCACCAAGAAACCCGGGATCTGACGCTTATCTTGAGCCGGATGACCGAAACTCGAGTTGAGCAGCGTCTTTCGCGGCGCCAGCTGAGCGATCCCACCATGAGGCACAAAGAAGAGTTCGCGATTCTTCGTGAAAATCATCAACTTCGGTTGTCGCTCAATGTACCGGACGCAGCAGCTCCGCTGGACATCATCGTTGACCTCGCAAGGCGTTGTGTTGATATCGGAATGACCTTGCGGGCTCCTGAGGACAAGAAGTCGACTAATGCGCGGATCAACTGGCTTCTGCGCCAGTTAAAAGCAGATAAGGTGCCTGATTTGTATATCCGACTGTCATGGCCGGGCACGAGCGTGCCGACGCAACATCTGGTCTCGGATCTTCGTAGCAATGTAAACATTGCAAACGAGGGCAAGGAACACCTGGTAGCGACAGCGTTTCACTTATTCGAGTCGAAAGCACTAGGAAGCCGGTTTACACAGCAAACGAACTTCATCGTAGACTTGGAAACCATTGTGCCGACTTTTTACGGAACCTACGGAGCAAACCTCTCGGCGTGGAAAAAGCCGGCACCGAAGCTGAAAGCCGACAAAAGCGACGCATCAGATGTTTCAACTGAAGCGATTTCAGAGGAAGCAGATGCGTTTGAGACCTAACGCCGGCGACTCGAATGAACTGACCCGATAGCGCTGATGTGCGAGTTCACCAAGCTGGGAACGGAGTGCTCAGGGGGCTTGAGCGACATCCCCTTAAGAGAAACGGGATTCTGTCCAGATGGATCATAGCGACTGAATGAATAGGATCAGCGGAGATCCCGGTTGGTCCTCACATGCGATCAGATTCCTGTCGCAAAACCTGCCTCCTGTTAGTGCTGTGTATGGACAGGGCTGGGAGCACATGAGCTCGACGGCCTACCAGATTGGTTGCGCGGCGTTAGTGGCACTCGGTCAAGCGGAGGAAACCCGATGGGGTGCCACGCCTCTAAAGAATCCTCGTATGCCAGAAATCATGCCACGGTGGGACGACGTTTGTGTCGCGATCCTTTGCTTGGCTGCACAGCGAGGCACACTTGTCTATCGCCTTCCGGATGGTAGCGTCCCTCAGCCAATTTCAGGGTGGACAATTGTTCACAGGCCGGGAACGTGTCCCCCAGAACCGAACATTGCCGCTGCAAACAGCCTTGGCAAAGCCTACGCGGCACTAGAGACGTTGGCGGTCCTCCATGCGTTGGGCATAGTCGCGGAAGGTCGTTGGACCGACACGGCAGAAACTCTGTTGTGGCGCTATCAGCCGGCGGAGTGGAGCATGGATATCTCGTCCGACGCCCGCTTTCTGGACGCTGTTGAGCAAGCCGTCGATACCGTTCCAGATGACATCCGTGCCACGATTGATGGACTGGTCACGATCACCGAAGCAGACATTGCCGCCGCGAAAGCCCAGAGCCTGGCAACTTACAAAGAGGCACGCGCCGAATTTGGGCCTAAGGCTCTCATCGCCTCACCTTTGACAATTGAAAAAGCACGAAAAATGCTGGCGTCAAAACGTGAGGACGAGCTCGACTGGCTGTTCTTTCGCCGCTGGCGTCTTCCGGATGGTTGGCTGAAAGGTAAGGAATCTTCGAGGGCGCTGGAGATCTTCCACGATCCGCTTGCTATCTCAATGCGGCGAGCTGTCGTGAGCCGGCTTTACCCAAACCTGCCAGACATCCTATAGGAAATCACGGCCAAGGCAGAATTCACCGTTTTCGCAAAATTCTTGTCTGAATATCAGTCAGTTAACGCACTTTGATATCGGTACTGGTGGTGTCAGCTACAAGTGACGGCAGGCTATGCTGGGGTTTTGCCCCTCGCGAACCGACAGGTCTCTGCTTGTCTTGCTGGAGACTATCGAAAGACCTACTCTTCCTACTCAAACTATTTCTATCATTTCCAGCCGTAACAATCCTTTGCTTTCAATCAAATTGCGATACCTGGAATTTTACCAAGTTCAACATATATTTTGGTACCAATCACTTTCGTGAGGCACCAAGATGAGCAGGCGCATGTTACCGGCGGACGCGCCGCCGCCGGATTCGTTCGTGTTCTATATTATCGTTTCGTGCCTGGTGCTGGCCGGCATGCGCATGATCTGGAACCGCTTCCGGTCAGACCCGCCGGGTGCCCCGGCCTTGATCCTGATGACATCGACCAGTTTCTCGCTCGGGCTTTTTGTCATGGCCGGTCTCGGCGGATTTTAACGCCTGCGGTCGCAACGTCTGACCGACGACGTAGCCACGCCGGACGAAGCCGAAGGCTCAGGTCTGGAGGTCAAATCCCCAGGGTTTTCCGCGGACGCTGCGCCAGATTGCCGATGCCGGGGAACGGCCCGATGTGATGCGTGTTGTGTTCGACCTGGAACAGGTTGGCATAAAGATTGGCAATCCACTTCTTACCTTCGGTCGTCAGATGCAGATAGTCGATCGCCGGGCCGATATAGGGCTCGACGCAACTCCAGAAGAATTCCGGATATTTGTCCGTCAGATCGGCGGGCGAGGTGTAGCTCAGCCGGTCCGCGGTGCCGCATTCCTGGAACTCGCTGTACAGGCCGTTGCTCTTGCGGTGATAGTAGGGGTCGCCCATCTGGCCGATCAGGTCGGCCGCCCGGATCAGCGCGCCTTCCGTGTCGGTCGCCTGATGCATGGGGGTTTGAGGGATCGGAAACCGGGTCATTTCGATGAGATCGGCAATGCGGTTCTCGTCGATATATTCCGATTTTGCATAACGTTCGAGCGCATAGATCTTGCCGCGGTCGACATGGTAGGGCGCCAGAAAGGCGTCCGACGCGCCGCGCGGCGGCGTCACCATCTCGCCCTCCATGTTGATCACGAAGGCGTTGTCGGTGTCGTTTTTACAGATGCCGCGCACATAGCCGATATCATGGACCAGCAGGGCCACGGTGAAATGCAGCCAGTCCTCCGGTTTCAGGGCTTCGGAGAGGAGCCGGCCACGAATGATCTGCTGGCCGCAAAGCGTGACCATCAACGTGTGATTGACGTCGTGGTAGAGCGCGTTGGAATTGCCGATGCGCTCCAGCACCAGACGCGCGGCGCCGCTCAGATAGCTGGCGAATTCCGGCCGCCTCTCGCCGAAATACAGCCGATAGGTATGGGCCAGTTCTTCGCCCAGCGCATCGGCCACAAGCGCGATCGGATTGAGCATGGCGGTGCAAAGCCTTGTATTACAAACCCCAGTCCATCAACCTAGCGGTGACGATTGACGGTTCGATGTCACGATATCCGGCGGAAGTGGCAATCGCCAAGCCCTTCGCGATCACGATGGGACTATCAGCACGGCAGGAGCAAGGGTTCGCCGCCCTGCGCCGGTGCAATACCAGAGAGCCCGGCAGGGGGGCCGACAGTTCGGTTTCGCGCTGATAGTGTCTTCTCACAGGACCGCGTCGCCACTGCGCTGCCAGGACCGAACCGTGTGAAGATCACCCATCTCCGACCGACACCCGTATTACGGCGTTTCATCAGCGCCTATGTCATCGTGGACGACCGGGGCGGCACCCTGCCCCACGCCCCGATTCAAACCGCGCCGATGCCGTTCGGAGCGCTCAGCGTGAACTTTTGCGAGCGCAGTCGGGACGGTGCCGGCATGCGGCATCCGGAGATCGCGTTCCTCGGCCTTCAGACCGGTGTCCGGCACTGGGTCTCGGGCGCCTCGACACTGTTTGTCATGGTTCTCCTTACGCCAGCCGGCATCGCGCGCCTGTTTCCCCGTCTCGGAGCGCAAACCGGAAACGCGCTTCGCGATCTGGCCGATCTCTGGGACCGAGCGCAGGCAGATCGTTTTCGTGCCGCGGCCGCGGCAATACTGGACCCGGGAATGAAAGGCGGACCGCTGGACAATTGGGCGCTTGCCGTCCTCGCCGACCGCGCACCGGATCGGCTCCCTCTCGTCGAGGCGCTTTACCTGCATGGCCAGCCCTCGGCCGCGGCTGCGGCGCTCGACCTGTCGCTGCGCACCTTCGAAAGGCGGTTTCGACGGGATCTCGGCATCACGCCGACGGACCTGACAAACCTGGAACGGTTGCAGCACAGTCTGAAGGCCCGACAGGTCTCGAAAGGAACGGCGCCGGGTATCGGCGCGCATGCGGTGCATGACGGATTTGCCGACCAATCCCATGAGATCCGACACTGGCGCCGCTATCTCGGGACCTCGCCCGGACGCTATCGCACAGCCGGTCTGTCGCCGGCTGCGCGGTCTTTCAAGACCGCCGATCCCGACAATGCGGCCTTCTATCTCTGACGCCCTGAAACTGACTGTCGTGATCGTTCAATTGCCGACGACGGCCCTGTGGCAGCATGCGATCCCAGGATTTACGATCAAGGGACAAACCGGATGCCGGATCATCAAACACTGACCTATGCGGTACGCGGCCAGACGATGGAAAGCGTCATCGTACGGCCGACGGAAACCGGAGCGGCCACACCCTGCGTGCTCGTCTGCCACGACTGGAGCGGCATCAACGTTCACACGCTGTCGACCTGCGAAGACCTGGCCAAGCTCGGCTATATCGCCATCGCCGTCGATGCCTATGGCGCCGGAAGGCGCGGCGATCCAGTGGGCGACAACAGCGACTTGATGGCGCCGTGTCTGGCCGATCGGACGCTTCTGGCGGAGCGCATGCTGGGCGGGCTCAACGCCGCTCGCAATCTCGCCAAGGTCGACCCGGACCGGATCTCCGTGCTCGGCTATTGTTTCGGCGGTTTGTGCGGCCTCGATCTGGCGCGCTGCAATCCGGACGGCCTGGTCGCGGCAATCTCCGTGCATGGCGGTCTGACACCGCCGCCGGGCCAAACGCCCTCGCCGATGCGGGCCCGGCTGCTTCTCCTGCATGGCTGGGCAGACCCGATGGTGCCTCCTGACGACGTGCTGGCCGCGGCTTCGGAATTTACGGCGGCCGGAGCTACTTGGGAGCTCCAGGCCTACGGGCACGCCCTGCACGCCTTCACCTTCGAAGGCGCCGATTTTCCCGAACGCGGCATTCAGCACCATCCGCTGGCGCATCATCGGTCCTGGGAGGCGACGCGGATTTTTCTCCACGAGGTGTTCGACGACCGCTGACCCGTAAGCAGGATTTTCGAGGCTAGTAAAGGTGGACTGGAGCCGATCGGCCACCTAAGGATGCGCGTCCGAGTTATTGGCCCCCTGCTCACATCGCCAAACGTGAAACATCGTTCAAGGCCAGTTCATCGCACGTTTGGTTTTACTGAGCGCGACATGACGGAGGCGCTTCTGTCTGTCGTCCCGCTCCAGCCGGAACGGAAATAGACATCGCGTTCACCCCAAGGTAGATGGTCTGCGTCACAGGTTTTTCTCAAAGGTCAATCGATGGCAGCTGAAGAAAGCCATGGGCATGCGCTGCCCAATTGGTTCGTCGCGCCCGGCGAAGGCGATATGCTGGCATGGGTCGCGTTGGGGCTTATCTTCGTGGCGCTCTACGCGCTCGTCACGCTTTATGCGGCGTTCGATCGTTGGGCCGAGCATCGCGCCAAGGGAACGCCGCTCGCCAAGACCATCCCGACGCTTTTGACCATCGCCCTCCTCTACGAGATCTTCCCGCTCGGGCATTTCAACATCCTTTTGCCGATCAGCGCGATCCTGATCGCCCTGATGGCTGACTGGTCGCGCTTCAATCTCTACCGTGAGGAGCCGGCTTTACCAGAACCCGTGCCAGGAGCCGTCCCGGCGCTCGTCGATGCCGTGCCGGAACAGGCCCAGCTCCCAGACCCACCGGAACAGCCCGTTCCCGCGCAAGCGCCAAAGGCCAGCGCGCCGGAAACGGAAGGAGATGTGAAGGAGGCCAAAAATGTTTGAGCTGGCCCTGACGTCCTTTCCCGTCATCATCCGCTACTACCAGCTGAAATGGCGCGGCGAGGCCATGACGGTCTGGAACATGCGCACGGCCGTTGTGCTTTGGGCCATCCTCGCGTTCCTCCTGTTCATGGTGATCTTCTATTTCCACCCGAAATCCTATACCGGCGTGCTGCCGTTCCCGACGATTTCCGTGGTGGCTCAGACCAGCGGTCCGGTAACCGAGCTGGCCGTGCATAACGGCGAGCGGGTCTCGGCCGGCGACCTGTTGTTCCGTATCGAGGACAGCGCACAGAAGGCCGCACTGAAAGAGGCGGAAGCGCGCTTCGACGAGATTGCCGCCGCAGAGGCCAAGGCCGTCGACACGCTGAAGGTCGCCGAGGCGAGCGTGGTCGAGGCGCGGGCCTCGCTGGACCAGTTGAACATCGACCTGGAAAACGCCCGCACGCTGGCAGCCCGGGACGTCGGAACCCAGGACACCGTGCGCAAGCTGGAAGCGTCCGTCGCCGTGGCCGAGGCGCAGCTGGAAGCGGCCCTCGCCCAGGCGGATCTCGCGCAAGTCGATCTTTCCCAGGCGCTTCCGGCCCAGCGCCGGTCAGCCGAAGCGGCGATGGAAAGCGCCAAGGTCGCCCTTACCCAGACCGAAGTGCACGCCTTTACAAGCGGCGTCATCACGCAATTGGCGATGAGCGTCGGCAGTCCGGCATCGAAGCTGATCGTGAGCCCGGCCATGGTGATCATTCCCGACCGTCCGGACGATATCCCGATCCGCGTGATTGCGGGTTTCTCCCAGGTCGCCCGGGCCACGCTCTACGAAGGCATGCCGGCCGAAATCGCCTGCGACAGCAATATCGGACTGTCGTTCCGCGATGCGGTCCTGCCGGCGAAGATATCGTCGATCCAGCCGGCCGTCGCGGCGGGCCAGGTCGTGCCGGGCGGCAAACTCCTGGAGCTCAACAACCTCACCTCACGCGGATCGCTGCTTGTCTATTTCGAATTCGAACATCCCCGACACCATTCGATTATGCTGAATGGCAGCGGCTGCATCGTGCAGGCCTATACAAACAACCTTCCCGGTTTTTTCGGCCACGTGATCGCGGCAACCGGCGTGATCAAGGCGGTCGGTTTGCGCCTGAAGGTCTGGGGTGCCTTGATCTCAGGTATCGGGCTTGCGGGCGGCGGCGGGCACTGAAGAGCCACAGAGGCCTGCGCCCCGCGAAAGGGTCTCAGCGCCCTGCCGTCGTCGGCAAAAGGGATGGACGGGCAGACGGTTTCGCCAGCGGATCAAGTTGCCGCAAGGGTCGTGATCAGCCGGCAGACCTGCGTGTTCGCGCGCCAAAAAGCGACAGGATGCCAACGCCGATCAGCAGGACCAGGCCGGAGGCCGGCAGCGGTACGGCGGCCAGTGTCGCCGGATCGACCTTCAGGTCGATCCAGATCGACGCCGTCGGTCCGCGCGGGTCGCTTGTCTTGAACAGCAGCCTTGCCTGGGCGTCGCCTTGGGGCCGGCCGAACGAGTCCAGCGGTACGAGAGCCAGCCGGGTCAGGAAGGACTGGTCGAAATAGAGCGGGTCATAGCTCCGATCGCCCAGAATGCCGGCCGAGGCATCCGAAGCGTCATACTGAAAGTTCGTCGCCTGATATCCTGCAATGTCGCCTCCCGCGACATGAGCCCGGGTGGAAACCCGGTCCAATCCCCGGATGTCGTTGGTGATCGCGGCGTTCTGGTTGGGGATCGGGCGGAACGGATCGGGCGTTGTGGTGAGCGAAAACGTGTAGCCGCCCACAATGCCGGTGAGGGAAACGAACGGATCGAGGTAAAAGTCGGTTTCGACGGAAGGGGAGAGGATCGGATTTGTCAGCATGGTCGCCGACACGCTGAGCGTATCGCCGATCGCGACCGGGACTGCGGCAAGAAACTCCGCCGCTCCGGTGATGCGGTAGACCGTGCCGGTATAGCCAACATCCATGGTCGCCGCGCGAAGCGGCAAGGCCGTCAGAAGGAGCACGAAGACGCAGATGACCAGTCGGGTCATCAGGCTATCACCGTGCTGCCGGCGATCTCGAATGGACCGACGCCGTCCGTCTCGTACGCGATACCCCTGCCGCCATCAGATCCCATCGAAACAAGCTCCCTCAAAGTCCTCGCTCGGGCACAGCGGCAAGAACCCGGACCTGCCAAAGCTTTCGTGTTCGGTATTCATCCAGAAGTTTCCACACCTCGTGCCCAAACGCTGGCTTTTGGCGCTTCATCTCCGACAAATCTGAGGCCGAACACGTATTCATCGCCGTTACTGCATGCAATACTCAATCATTGTTTCGGATTTATCGCGGAAATCAATGAACGAGATTGCAAACAAGAAGTGCAGAAACGCACACCGCCTGCCTGGAAGACGTCAACGGGGGCATGGCTTCCAACCGATTGAAGCACAACAGGATTCCGCCTAAGGACAGAAAGCCTGATCGTCCGAGCGTCGCACCCGGACCGGCGCCCATCCAAGAATTCGGACCAATGGGCCGGCTTCGGTGCGGCGACATATGCCGGGCCGGCGACCGTCGCAGAGCCTGCGGCGAAGAAACAATCTCCAGACCCAAAAATCACGACGCCAGACCACGCAACCAAGGACGAACGGCCGTCTTTGTCCCGCCGTGTTATCGCCCACTTCCGATCGTTGAGTCGGCGGCGCCTTGTCTCAATTCCGCAGGCGTCCGGTATTAGGTAAACCATCAGGCCTGTGCCAGTGGATGCGGGTCGACCACGGGCGTGGTCTCCCAATCACCGTCTTGAAGTTATCTCCGGGCCGCGAAAGGCCTTTCCCCGTGTCCGGAAAGCCGTTACGTAGCGTTATAACGTTACAGAAGACAGCAACCGAGATCGACATGACAGCCTTCCTTCTTCGATACCTGATCGTGGCGCTTGTGGGAGCCGGCCTTGCCAGCCCGGCAAGCGCCCAGACAATGACCGTAACCGATGTGCGCGACCGCACGGTCGAGATCCCGGAAAACCCGCAACGCATCCTGCTCGGGTTCTATTTCGAGGATTTTTTTGCCGTCGGCGGGCCCGATGCCTATGACCGGGTCGTGGCCATATCCCGGGAGGCCTGGGAAGGCTGGCGCAATCAGCAATGGAAGGCCTATGTCGCGGCCGTTCCGCGGATCGCGGAGGTGACGGATATCGGCGAAGTCGACAGCGGCACGTTTTCGCTCGAAGCGGCGCTCGCGACCCGTCCGGATGTGGCGATCATAGCCGACTGGCAATACACCGCATTGGGCGACACCGTCGGCCGGCTGGAGGCCGCGGGGGTTCCCGTCATCGTGCTCGACTACAATGCTCAAACCGTCGAGCGGCATGTGACCTCGACCAAGGCGCTCGGCAAGGTGCTCGGCACCGAAGACCGGGCGCAGGCCC
>JANQQB010000475.1 GCA_028285165.1 Rhodobiaceae bacterium | reverse complement strand
GGCCCTGCCGCGCGAACAGCCCGACAGAAGCAGGCAAGCGGTGCGGCAAGCGGGGGCGCCATGCTGATAACATCGGCCTTGATCACGGGGATCGCGCTGGGCGCGATGTACGGCCTGTTGGCGCTCGGATTTCATATCACCTACGCCGTTTCCAACACCGTGAACTTCAGTCAGGGCGCGTCGATGATGCTCGGCGCGGTTCTGGGGTATACATTCGGCGTGACACTGGGCTGGCCGATGCCGCTGGCCATTCTGGCGGCGTTGTTCTGGTGCGGTGTCTTCGGTCTTGTGGTGGAGCGTTTCCTCGTTCGGCCGTTTGTGGCGCGCGGCTCCAACGGCTGGCTCATGGCGACGATCGCCGGGGGCATCATTCTTGAAAACGTGGTCCTGTTCACCTTCGGCAAGGAACCGCGGGCCTTTCCATCGGATCTCGCCAAGGAACCGATCCAGGTATTTGGCGCGGGCGCCTATCCGCTGCAGTTTGTCATCCCCGTTACCGGGTTGGCGATCGCGGCCGGCCTCTGGCTCGTAATGCACCACACCAAGCTCGGCACGGCGATGCGCGCCGTGGTGCAGCGGCCCGAAGCCGCCCGGTTGATGGGCATAGACACACAATGGTTCATCGCCGGGTCTTTTGCGGTCTCGACGATTTTGGCAGGCATCGCCGGCATGCTGATTGCACCGCTGTTCCATGTCGCCGCCGGAATGGGCACGCTGTTCGGCGTGAAGGCCTTCGCCGCCGCCATTATCGGCGGGCTGCACAGCGCCTGGGGCGTCATGATCGCGGGCCTCCTCTACGGCATCTCCGAAGCGCTGGTCACCGCGTTTTTCGGTTCGAGCTATACCCAGATCGCATCCTTCAGCTTTGTGATCCTTGTTCTGATCTTTGCACCGAACGGCATGTTCGGCCGCGCAGCGATCCAGAAGGTCTGAGGCGATGCCCGCGCTTCTGTCCACCTTCGCCGATCCGCGCTTCGCGCCGTTAGCAATTCTGCTGGCGGCGATTGCCGGTATTGGCTTCGCGCTCACCAGTTCCGACAATTACCTGACCTTCATCCTGGCCATGGCGGCGCTCAACGTCATGGTCTGCGTCGGGCTCAACATCCTGCTCGGCCTCTCCGGCCAGGTATCCTTCGGCCATGTCGGCTTTTTCGCCATCGGCGCCTACATCACCGGCATCCTGATGTTGCAGGGGACCGGGTTCTGGCTCGCCTTGATAGCTGCTGGCATAGGCAGCGCCCTGATCGGCACGCTGCTCGCACTGCCGGCTTTGCGGGTCACCGGGCCCTATCTGGCGATGATGACCATCGCCTTCGCCTTCATCGTCGAACACGGCACGATCGAATGGCGCGGCCTCACCGGCGGGGCCAATGGCCTGATGGGCTTTCCAAGTCCGGAAGCGTTCGGGCTCGTCTTTTTCGAACGTGAATTGGCTGTCCTGTCGGTCGTGCTTGCGGCGTTGGCCATGATCTTCTTCTGGCGGCTGTCCTATTCCAATTGGGGCCGGGCCATGCGCGCCGTGCGCGACAGCGAAACCGCCGCCCGCTCCATCGGTATAGACCCGGTCACCGTCAAGACGGTGTCGTTCGCCCTGTCGGCGATCCTGACGGGCCTTGCCGGAGCGGTGTTCACGCCGTTGCAGATGTTCATCAGCCCCGGCTCATTTCCCTTCTTCCAGTCGATCCTTTTCATTCTCGCGGTTGTGGTCGGCGGGGCCGGCACGGTTATCGGGCCGCTCGTCGGCGCGCTTGTGATCGTCCTGGGGCCGGAACTGCTCTCTGGGATGGCGGAATACCGGCTGCTCTTGTTCGGCGGTTTGCTGCTCGGCGTCTTGTGGGCGGCGCCACGCGGCGCTGTCGGCACGATTGCCGAACTGATCCGGCGCCAGCCGGACACAAGGGCTTCACCGTCCGGCCGCAGCATCGCGGAAACGCTTGGCGGCGCGGTGTTGACACCGCCATTGGAGATCAATGATCTGGGTATCTCGTTCGGCGGCGTAAGGGCTGCATACGATGTGTCCTTCACCGCTGCGCCCGGCCGCATCACGTCGGTGATCGGACCCAACGGCGCCGGCAAGACCACCGTTTTGAACATGGTCAGCGGTTTTTATAAACCGGATACCGGCCGCATCACATTGGGCGGCGAGATCGGCGGGCAGCCCGCGCACAAGATCGCGCGCGCCGGCATTTCCCGGACCTATCAGACCACCCAGCTGTTCGAAGACATGAGCGTGATCGACAACGTCCTGATCGCAGCGCGCCAGGGTCGTCTGGGCTGGCTGCTCTCGGGCCACCGTGCCGCCGGTGAACCGGCCCGGCAATTTGCAGAGGACCTGCTCGCATTCGTCGGCTACCGCGGACCGCTCGAACAGCAAGCCGGAGCGCTTCCCCATGTCGACAAGCGCATCGTCGAGATTGCCCGGGCCCTGGCGACCAGACCGTCCGTGCTTCTGCTCGATGAGCCGGCCGCGGGCCTGATGCGGAGCGACAAGGCGCAATTGTCAGACCTGCTTGTTGAGATCGCCGGTCTCGGCATCGCCGTCATTCTTGTCGAACATGACATGGCGCTGGTCATGGACATTTCCGACCATGTCGTCGTGCTCGACGCCGGCGCGCCCATCGCCGAGGGCACGCCTGCCGAGGTGCGCGACGATCCCAAGGTTCTGGAAGCCTATCTCGGCTCGACCGGCTATGAAGGAAAGCCGCGCGAAAAGGCCTGGGAGGGCAAACGCGTTCCGATCCTTGCAACCCTTGATCTCACCGCCGCCTATGGTGCGGCGCCGGTGCTCGATAAGGTGACAACCGAAGTCAATCCTGGAGAGATGGTGGCCGTCCTCGGGGCCAATGGCGCGGGCAAGTCGACCATGTTGCGCGCGATCACCGGCTTGCACCGACCGATTGGAGGTTCCGTCTTGCTGGATGATGTGCAGATGAAAGACCGCGAGGCGCATCAGGTCGCGGGCGCCGGGTTGGCACTCGTACCCGAAGGCCGTCAGGTCTTCCCCGAACTCACCGTTCGCGAGAACATTCTATTGGGCGCGTATCGCCGCAAAGATGTGGAGCCTGACAAGGAGATCGAAGCCCTGCTCGAGCGCTTTCCCCGACTGCGCGACAGGATCGACAGCCGGGCCGGCGTGCTGTCGGGCGGCGAGCAGCAGATGCTCGCCGTCGCGCGCGGACTGATTGCTCAACCCAGAATCCTGCTGCTCGACGAACCCTCGCTCGGCCTTGCGCCGGGCATGATCAGCGAACTCTTCGATATCCTGGCCGAACTCAGGGATGAGGGTGTCACGATCCTGATTGTCGACCAGATGGCCAACCTTGTGCTCACCGTTGCCGATCGCGGTTATGTGCTGGAGACGGGCAGTATCGTGCATGCCGGCCCGTCGGCGGAATTGCGGGACGATCCGGCGATCGAACAGGCCTATCTCGGTCACAAGGCGGCTGCAGAATGAGCGCGCTCGATCTCTGCGTCCGCAACGCGTTTGTGCCCGAAATCGACGATACGCCGATCGATATCGGCGTCGCGGGCAAGAGCATCGTGACCATCGGCAAGGGATTGCCCGAAGCCGGTTCGGAATTCGATGCCGGGGGACGCATCGCATTGCCCGGTTTTGTCGAGACCCATATCCATCTCGACAAGTCCTGCATTCTCGACCGGTGCTCGTCCAAGCGTGGTAATCTTGAGGAAGCCATTGCGGAAGTGGCGCGGCTGAAATCCGGCTTCACGGAACAGGACGTCGCCGAACGCGCCAGCCGGACGCTGCGCAAATGCATCGTCAACGGCACCACCAAAATGCGCACGCATGTCGAGGTCGATCCGGTTGTTGGCATGCGCGGCTATGAGGGCGTCAAGGCGGCGATTGCCGACGTCGCCTGGGCGATCGACGTGGAGATCTGCGTCTTTCCGCAGGAAGGCCTGCTCAACAATCCCGGCACCGATGAGTTGCTGGTGGCCGGCCTGAAAGACGGTGCCCAGGTCCTCGGGGCCGCTCCCTATACGGACAGCGATCCGCATGGTCAGATCGACCGCATTTTCGAGCTCGCCCGCGAGTTCGATGTCGATATCGACATGCATCTCGATTTCGGACCCGATGCGGGCCAGCTCGATCTGGAGCATGTCTGCCGGCGCACCGATGAATACGGCTGGGGCGGCCGTGTCGCCATCGGTCACGTGACCAAGTTGGCCCAGGCCGATCCCGCGCGCCTTGAACACGCTGCGCGTATGATGGCGGGCGCAGGCGTGGCCCTCACGGTGCTTCCCGCCACCGACCTGTTCCTCATGCACCGGGACCATGCGCATTCGGTTCCGCGTGGCGTGACGCCCGTACACAAATTGCTGGAGCAGGGTGTGAACTGTTCGCTGTCGACCAACAACGTGCTGAACCCGTTCACGCCGTTCGGCGATTGCTCGCTTGTCAGGATGGCCAATCTTTACGCGAATATCGGACAGGTGGGCGCACGCGAGAGCACGGTCGAATGCCTCAACATGGTCTCCGCGCGCTCGGCCAAACTGATGAACCGTGCGGAATATGGTATTGCCGTGGGCAATCCCGCCGACATCGTGGTAATCGATGCAAAGGACGAGGCCATGGCGGTGGCGGAACTGGCCCAGCCGATCGTCGGTTTCAAGGCGGGCCGGCAGAGCTTCTCCCACGCCTTGCCCGAACTCAATGAACCATCCTGACCGTCTTCACTGCCGAGCATCCCATGCATGATACCGCCAACGCCTTCGTCAACGATCTCGCCCTGCCTGGCGCCGCGACCGGCCGGCTCGCCGGGCTCTCGCTTGGCGTTAAGGACCTTTACGACATCGAGGGTCACATTACCGGGTGTGGCAACCCGGATTGGGTCAAAACCCACGGGCCCGCAAACCAGACCGCCCCGGCGGTCCAAATGCTGCTCGATGCTGGGGCAAGCCTGGTCGGCAAGACGCATACCGACGAGATTGCCTACAGCCTGATGGGCGTGAATGCCCATTACGGCACGCCGATCAACATGGCAGCACCGAAACGCGTCCCAGGCGGGTCATCATCAGGTTCCGCCGCGGCCGTTGCGGCTGGGCTGGTTGATATCGGGTTGGGAAGCGATACCGGCGGATCGGTTCGGATGCCCGCATCGTTTTGCGGTCTGTGGGGCATCCGTCCCACACACGGAGCGATCCCGCTCGATCACGTCATGCCGCTTGCGCCGTCTTTCGACACTGCCGGATGGTTCACACGCGATCCCGACTTGCTGGCAAGGGTCGGGACAGCCCTGGGCCTTGCGGCGAGTGGACCCCTGCCGGATCGTCTGCTGATGCCGGTCGATGTCTGGGCGGCGGTTCCTGGCCCTGTCGTGGAGGCATTGGCACCGGCTGTTCAGAAATTGCAATCGGCGATGATTGCTGAACCCTGCCGTCTGAGCGATACGCCATCGAGCGACTGGCTTGAGATGTTCAAGATCTGCCAGGCTGCCGAGGTGTGGGAAGTACACGGCGCTTGGGTGGAAGCGGAGTCTCCCGATTTTGGTCCCGGAGTCCGGGACCGCTTTGCCATGGCCAAGGCGTTGGACCCTGGTCTGATCGCGACCATGCGGGCGCAGCGCAAGGTGTTCGCAGCCGCGTTGCACGAGCGGCTGCCGGACGGGGCCGTCATGATCGTCCCCTCCGCGCCCGGACCGGCACCGTTGAGAACGGCGGAAGAATCCGAACTCGACGGGTTTCGCATGGCGGCGCTGAAGATCCTGTGCCCGGCAGGCCTTGCCGGCCTGCCGCAGATCTCTATGCCGCTTGCCGAGATCGAAGGTGCCCCGATCGGGCTTTCTATTGTCGGGCCAAGGGGCAGCGAGGGCACGCTCTTCGCATTGGCGCAGGAAGCAACATCCTGACCTCGCCCGTTCGACGACGTCTCGACGCGAACGATGTGTCAGTCCGACTTTGGAAGGCGGCAATCGCATTCGCGCTGCGGGAGATGCCTGTCGCCGGCCGTTGCAAGCATCAGGACCCCGACCCGCCGGCCAGGGAATTCAGCGCCCAGTCGTACTCATACTCAACCGACCGTGGCGCCGCCAAGGCCGCGCGCACCTGCGGATCCGCATAGTTCGCAACGTGCTTGAGCACGTCCGCCTCCGAGCGGCCGAAATCGTCGCGGAACCAGTTGAAGATCTTTGACAGCGTCACTGATCCGTCGGATGCGACCATAACGCCGTGCGGCGAGTTGACGAACGCACGGGCCGCCCGGTCCATGGCCTTGGAAAGGCTCGCGCCCCGATAGGCCTTCTTGCCAAGGTTCGGACAACCGACGGCCGCGCAATTGATGACGTAGTGGATGCGCGCATCCTTGAAGATCGGGCGGATGATGCCGTGTTCGATGTCGTTCAGGCTGAGCGCGCGGCCCTCGACCGTAACGACATTGCGGTTCCAGGGGCCGGCGGAAAAGGTGCCGGAGCGGATGTCGCGGATCGAGGAGACCGGGTAATTGTCGAGGATGATGGCAATCGTCTTGGCGTTGTAGAGATTGATCCAGAGCGCCAATTGGTCCTGCCGCGCGAGGGCGGTGACTTTCTGCCCGGCAAGGGTGTCGACATAGGCATCGAGACGTTCGCGATCCGCGGCGCTGACCCGGCCATAGGCAACGCGGTTGACGCCGTTCCGGTCGGTCCGGACATAGGTGTCGAGGAAGTCCTGATAGGCCGCATGATCGTCGAACCGGGCCGAACCGGATTGCTGCCAGTGCCGATCGACGAGTTTGGATGACGGCGCCGCGACCCTCTCTAGGCTCGTAAAGCCGGAAAAAAGCGCTCCGGCCGCCAGCACGAACAAAACGGTCGCGAAACGGGCAGGCAGTGCGCCGGGGCCGGCGGCGAAAGCGGTGAGGGCAGGGGGCATGTGGCGTTCTCCAACAGATATGACGCGGTTTGAGAGTGACTACGAAACTAGGCCGCTTTGGAGATCACGCGGGATGACAAACAAGCCCTGCACAATCACGCTTGGGTGTCAGCGGTTCTGACCGTGGCCGCATGTCGGATGACGTGTACTCGGTTGACAATACGTCGCATTTCGTATCGCATTCGAAGGGAAGCGTTTGAGCGACTCCTGCGGTGGCTGATCGGGGCGGATGGGGTGATCCCGTGCCTCTCGATCAGGGTGACAGAACAGGGGCGCCGGACGGCAGGGAGGACAGCTGATTGCACTGTGTGATCGTCACTGGTGCGGCGGGCGGCATTGGCCGCGAGACGGTTCGAATGCTCGCTGCGGACGACCTGACCGTGCTGTGCGTCGACGTTGACGAAACCCGCCTGCAATCCCTGCTCGAAGATCTGTCCGAGTGTCCCGGGTCCCGTAGATCTCTTGTGTCGCGCCTCGAAGATGCGGACGCCTGCCGCGACGTGGTTCGGGCCGCGCCCGGCACCCTGACCGGGCTCGTTCATCTGGCCGGTCTGTTTGAAGCCGATCCGGGCGGCATCGACGACATGGCCGTCTATGACCGGGCCATCCAGCACAACCTCACCAATGGCTATCTGATGGCCGGTGCCGTGGCCGAGGCGGTACCGGAGGCACGCTCCGGCGCCATGGTGTTTGCTTCGTCGCTCGCGTTCCGGCGCGGCTCCTGGGAACACGTACCCTACGCCGCGGCCAAGGGCGGGCTTGTCGGCATGACCCGGGCGCTGGCCCGCAAATATGCGCCGCGCATCCGCGTCAACGCCTTGGCGCCTGGCATCATCGACACCGCCATGCCGGCCGCGCTCGTGGCCGATCGCGGCATCGACCGCATCACCGCCGAAATTCCTTTGAAACGCCTGGGAGAAGCGTCGGAAGTTGCGTCAGTTATCGCGTTCCTGATGAGCGACGCCGCCTCCTACATCACCGGTCAGTGCATCAATGTCGATGGGGGGATCATCCAGTCATGAGTGCCGCCATGCATGTTCTCAACGGTCTCGGCCGCATCAACCATCTGGTCGGACGCACCGGCATCATCTTGGGATCGGTTTTGATCGCGATCATGACCTGTGTCGTCATTGCCGGCGTATTCTTTCGCTATGTCCTGAACAATTCGCTGAGTTGGGCGGAAGATGTCTCCCTCATCATGATGGTGACAACCGCCTTTCTGGTGGCGCCCTATGCCTACCGGTCCGGTGCCAACGTGGCGATCGAGATCGTGCCGGAAATGCTGCCGAAAGTGTTGGCGCGGGTCATGCGCCTGATCATCAATGTTCTGGTGCTGTGGCTGCTCTACCGGTTCTTCCTGGAAAGCCTGGCCCTTATCGACCGCGGCTGGGCCATCCGGGTCAACACCGTGCCGATCCCCTGGGCCTATCCGTACATGATGGTGCCGGTCGCCTTCATCGCGATGGCGGCCGTCGGTATCGAACTGCTCGCCCGGGACGTCTACGGGATCGCCACCCAAAGCGACGATGCGGACCTGCCGCATCAGGCACCACGCGAACCGGAATAGGAGACCGTCCATGTCGCTCGCCTATTTCTGGATCTTCTTTTTCCTTCTGGCCATCGGCACGCCGGTCGTCTTCGCGCTGCTTGCGGCATCGGGTCTGTCGCTGGTCGTCGACGGCCAGGACGGCCGGTTCTTTGCCAAGCTGCTGTCGTCGATCTACACCGGCATGTTTTCCTTTCCGCTGATGGCGGTGCCGTTTTTCATTCTGGCCGGCGAGTTGATGAATACCGGCGGCATCACACGTTCCATCGTTCGATTTTCCGAATCCATGATCGGCCATGTCCGGGGCGGCCTGGCCCAGGTCAACATCCTGTCGTCGATCCTGTTTGCCGGGCTGTCCGGCTCGGCCGTCGCCGACACATCGGCGCTTGGCAAGATGCTGATTCCGGCGATGGAGGAAAACGGCTATTCGCGCCGCTTCGCCGCGGCCATCACGGCTGCCTCATCGGTCATCGGCCCGATCATCCCGCCATCCGGCATCATGGTGCTCTATGCTTTTGTGATGAATGTCTCGGTCGCCGGTCTGTTCCTCGCCGGCTTCATGCCGGGCCTTCTGGTCGGCCTCGGCCTGATGGCGCTGACCGGCTGGTTCGCCAGGATACGGGACTATCCGGTCGCCGCGCGGCGCTCGACCTGGAAGGAATGCTCGCTGGCCTTCCTGAAGACCTTCCCGGCGCTGGTCACGCCGGTGCTTCTGCTCGGCGGCATCCTGTCCGGCATTTATACCCCGACCGAGGCGGCCGCCGTTGCCGCGGTCTACGCCCTGTTCGCCTCGGTCCTGATCCGCACCGAGCGCTGGCGCCGGTTCATTGCCAATCCGGTGCACGCCTATCTGCACGTCGGACCGTTGACCCTGTTGCTGTTCGCCGGTTTCACCGACTATGTCGGCGTCTTTCTGTTCTTTTCCGTTGGGCTTGCCTGGATCGTTATTGCCGAAATCCTGTGGCGCACAGTGTTCCGGGACCGGCGCGAGGCCGCGATCGCCGCGGCCGGCGCAGTCGCGCCCGACGATCCGGATCGCGGCCAGACCTGGACCGGCGCGGTGAACGCAACGGCCAGGACCTTGCCGAAAGTGCTGACCGACACGGCGTTGCAATCCGGTGTCATTCTGTTTCTGGTGGGTGCGGCGGTCACGTTCGGCTGGATGGTGACGGTGTCGGGGTTGGCGCGCGAGGCCGCGGCACTGATCCAGACCGTGACCGACAACCCCTATCTCCTGTTTTTCCTGGTCAACATCCTGCTGTTTATCGTCGGCATGTTCCTCGATGCCGGGCCGGCCATCCTCATTCTTGGCCCGGTCTTGGGGCCGATCATGTACCAGATCGGCATCGATCCGTTGCATTTTGCCATTGTGATGTGCGTGAACGTGACGGTGGGCCTGGCGACGCCACCCATGGGCCTTGTCCTGTTCGTGGCTTCGTCCGTATCCGGCGAACGGGTGGAAAGCATCGTGCGCGAAATCTGGCCGTTTCTGGCGATCGAGTTCGCGGTCATATTCCTGATCACCTATTTTCCGAGTGTATCGATGACCCTGCCGACCCTGGCAGGTTTTGCGAGATGTCCCGAAGGCGCAACGCTTTGCCACACGCTGACGGGCCTTATTGGCGGATAACACCGCCGGCTACCGAAGGGAGGAAGTCTGTATGTTGGGAAAGAAACTCATGCTGTCGGCTGGCGCACTTGCCTTTGCCGCGGCGTCATTGTTTGGCGCACCGGGTCAGGTGAGCGCGGCCGACTTCACGGTCAAGGTCGCGTTCCTCGGCTCGCCGGAAGACGAGGATTTCGACGGTTCCATGGTCTTCAAAGACTATGTGGAAAGCCGGTCGAACGGCAAGATCGCCGTGGAGGTCTATCCGTCCGGCCAGTTCTGCGGCAACGAGAAGGAATGCCTGGAAAACCTGCATGCCGGTATTCTGGAAGTCTACATCACGACGATCGGCGGCTTCGGCAACGTCTTCGGACCCGGCCAGGTGCTCGACCTGCCCTACATGTTCCCCAGCGACCGGGTCGCGGAATGTGTGTTTGACGGTTCCTTCACCGACGAATTGCGCAGCGGTGTGCTCGAAGCCGGCATCCCGATGCGCCTGATGGTGATCTCGAACACGGGCGGGTGGCGCAATTTCGGCACCTCGTCGACCCTGATCAAGACGCCGGAAGACGTGAAGGGCCTGAAGATCCGCACGATCCCGGCTGAAATCCAGCAGGAATTGGTGCGCCAGCTCGGCGGCAACCCGACGCCGGTCGCCTGGCCGGAAGTCTATACCTCGCTCGCCACGGGCGTCGTCGAGGGGACCAAGAACGGCATCACCGACATCATGAACATGAAGTTCCCCGAAGCCGGCCTGAAGAACCTGACGCTTGACGGCCACGCCTATATGGGCGCGCTGTGGTGGTATTCGGATCTTGCCTGGAAGGACCTGCCCGATGACATGAAACGCATCGTTTTCGATGGCATGAACCACCTGAAGACGGTGACCCGCGCCTTCCCGATGCGTCGCTCGATCGAAGCCTATGACGAGTTCCGCAAGGCCGGCGGCACGATCTACGTGCCGACGCCGGAAGAAAAGAAGATGTTCCAGGACGCGTCCGCCGGCATGCGCCAGTGGTATACCGACAAATTCGGGTCGGAATGGCTGGATAAGCTGGACGCGGCCGTCTCGGCATGCGAGGCAAGCGTCGACGCCGAATTCGCGGCGGCGAATCGCTAGGCCCTGTTGAAGGCGGCCGGAGCGATCCGTTCGCCGATGGTCGAATGAAGGCGCCGGCGGGTATCCTGCCGGCGCACCGACGTTTGCAGGCGCGTCAATTTCACTTGTCAGCGGTTTGACCTTTCCATGCAGGCTAAAATCGCGGTGACGGGCGTTGCCGTCATCGACTTCGTCTTCCAGCTCGATAGCTTTCCAACGCGCCCTGAAAAGTACCGCGCTAAGGATGCTGCGACCGTCGGCGGCGGCTGCGCAGCCAATGCCGCGGTTGCGATCGCCCGCCTTGGCGGCACGGCCCATCTCGCGGCCCGCGTCGGCGCGGATCCGATCGGCGACATGATCGTCCTGGACCTTGAACGCGAGGGCGTCGACTGCAGTCTGACCCGCCGGCTCGACGGCA
>JANQQB010000446.1 GCA_028285165.1 Rhodobiaceae bacterium | reverse complement strand
AAACTGGCTCCCCCGGATAAACGGTGGGACGACGGTGTGGGGGCGGGGGGAGAGGCTCTTCCGTCCGGGATCGGCGTCTTCCGGACTGGTTCCACGATCCAACTTCCCCCGTCTTCGCCCGGCTTGACCGGGCGATTCAGGGGCGGCGACCGTCGCGTCCGGTGAACTGGGTCCCCCGGATAAACCGTGGGACGACGGTGTGGGGGCAGTGGAGAGGCTTTTCCGTCCGGGATCGGCGTCTTCCAGACTGGCTCCACAGTCCAACTTCCCCGTCTTCGCCCGGCTTGACCGGGCGATCCAGAGGCGGTGACCGCCGCGTCCGGTGAACTGGGTCCCCCGGTTAAACCGTGGCACGACGGTTGGAGGAAGGGCACGCCTTCCTTACTCGGATCGGCGTCTTCCAGTCCGGTTTCAGCGACCACCCTTCTTCGTCATCGACCACCTCATCAGGCGCCCGGAACCGCGACACGTCGCGCTCTGTTCCCCTTACGAATACTTCAGCGTAATGCCACCATCGACAACAAGCTCGATGCCGGTCACGTACTTCGCCTCATCGCTCGCCAGGAACAAAGCCGCGTGGGCGACGTCCCAGGCGTCGCCCATATGGCCCATCGGGCATTGTTCGTCGCGCACCCGCCACATTTCATCGACGTCGCCGCCGGCATATTCCTGCGCCAGGCCGACGCCCTTTTCCACCATCGGCGTCTTCATCAGGCCCGGCAGCACGGCGTTGACGCGGATGCCGCGCGGTGCGTATTCGACCGCTGTTGCTCGGGTCAGGTGATTGAGCCCGGCCTTGGTCGTGTAATAGGTGGCATAAGGCACGCCGGTATGCCGGATCGAGGCGATCGACGAAATGTTGACGATCGACCCGGCGCCCTGGTCGAGCATGACCGGGATGACGTGTTTCATCGTCAGATAGACGCTCTTCAGGTTGACCGCAAAGACCCGGTCCCAGTCCGCCTCGTCGAGCTCCACCACGCCGCCCACTTCGGCGATGCCGACATTATTGTCGAGCACGTCGATGCGTCCGAACCGGTCGACGCAGGCGGCCACCATGTCCCGGATCGCGTCATGGCTTGTGACGTCGGCAACATGGGCGTCGGCCCGGCCGCCTTCGTCATGGATGAGGGACGCGGTTTCTTCCGCCGCCGCGCCGTTGATATCGACACAGAACACATCCGCGCCCTCGCGGGCGAACAGCACGCTGGTCGCCTTGCCGTTACCCCAGCCCGGACCGATCGAGCCGGCGCCGACAACCAGCGCCACCTTGCCCGCAAGCCGTCCCGTCATGTGCTTTCGTCCTCCGGTGTCGTTTCGATCTTTGACCGGTCCCGGTCGCGCAATTCGGTTTTCAGGATCTTGCCGTAATTGTTCTTCGGCAGGGCATCGGTCAGCACGTAATCCTTCGGCCGCTTGAAGCGGGCAATGGAGTCCCGGCAGAGCGCGTCGAGCTCTTCCGGCGCCGCGTTGCCGGCGATATAGGCGACGACGATCTCGCCCCAATCCGGATCCGGCCGGCCGATCACCGAGACTTCGCGTACCGCCGGATGCCGCAGGAGCACTTCCTCCACTTCGCGCGGATAGATGTTGCTGCCGCCGGAAATGATCACGTCCTTGGAGCGGTCCTTCAGGGTGAGAAAACCGTCCGCGTCGACGGCGCCGACATCGCCGGTATAAAGCCAGCCGTCGCGTATGGCAGCAGCGCTTGCGGCTTTATCGGTCCAGTACCCGGCCATCACCGTGTCGCCGCGCACCATGATCTCGCCCGTCTCGCCGGTCGAGAGCGGTCGCCCGTCGGCATCGCCGATCCGCACTTCGGCGGCCACATTGGTGATGCCGGCCGATCCAAGCCGCTCGCGCCAGCGCGGATGTGTCCGGTCCGCAATCACGGCTTTCGACAGCACCGTCGCCGTCATCGGCGTTTCGCCCTGGCCGTAGATCTGGGCAAAACACGGACCGAACCGGTCGAGCGCGCGCTCCGTGTCCGCCACATGCATCGGCGCGCCGCCCCAGACGATCGTGCGCAGGGCCGTCGGATCGGCATCGCCGGGATGTTCCGTGAGCCGCTTGATCATGGTCGGCGCGGCAAACAACGACGCGTTTCGCCAATGGGCGGCAATGGCAAACAGTTCCGCCGGATAGAAACCGCCCGATTCAGGCACCACGTTGAGACCGCATCGGGCGATCGTTCCCATGATGTAGATGCCCGATCCGTGGCTCATGGGCGCACCGTGCACCAGGCAATCGCCGGGTGCGGTCGGGTCGACGTCGATCAGGTAGCCATAGGTCGCCGCCGCCAGGTTGCGGTGTGTCAGCATCGCGCCCTTCGGCCGACCGGTCGTGCCGGACGTATAAAACAGCCAGGCGAGATCGTCCGGTCTCCGGGCCACGACCGGCAACGGATCGGCAGAAAGCAGAGCCTTGTAGTCGCTACTGCCGATCGGGACCAAGTGCTGAAGATTGTCCGGGCGATGCGCCTCGAGCGTGGTTTCGAGGTCCGGGCCGGCAAACAAGGCCTTGCAGCCGGAATGCTCAAGGATCCAGCCGATTTCGGCGCCGTGCAGCTTGGCATTGATCGGTACGGCGATCAGCCCGGCCTGCCAGATGCCGTAGAGGATCTCGATATATTCAGGCGTGTTTTTTGAAACGATCGCGACGCGGTCGTCTTCGGCGAGGCCCAGCCGATGCCGGAGGGCTCCGGCGAGCCGGGCCGCATTGTCGCCGAGCTGATGATAGGTCAGGAGCGGTGCGGTGCCGCGTGCGACGGCGGGAAGGTCGGGAAAAGACTGCGCGGCGCGGGTTAGCCAGGCAGCAAGATTCATTGTCGCGCGCTCCTATCAATCAGACCGGAACCGCTTTCTCCGGCCAGTGCGAATAGATCGGATAGCCGTCACCTTTTAGCAGTGACACGGTTTCCGACAGCGGCAGCCCGACCACGTTGGTATAGGAACCGACCAGCTTGGTCACGAACGAGCCGGCCAATCCCTGGATCGCATAGCCGGCCGCCTTGCCGCGCCATTCTTCCGAAGCGATGTAATAGGCGATGTCCTGGCTCGCCTGCAGCCGGCGAAATCGGACCTTGGTCTCCACCAGCCGCTGCCGCACCTTGCCGGCCGGCGAGATCATGCACACCCCGGTCTGGGCCTTGTGCGACCGGCCGGACAAAAGCCGCAGGCAGTCTTCGGCCACTTCCGGCGTGTCCGGTTTCGGCAGGATGCGCCGGCCGACCGACACGACAGTATCGGCCGCCAGGATGAAACAGCCGCTGAGATCCTCGTGACTTTCCGCCCACAGCCGCGCGACCTCGGCCTTGGTGCGCGCCAGCCGTTTCGCCAGGATGCGCGGGGATTCGCGTTTTTGCGGGGTTTCGTCGATTTCCGATGGTCTCAGCTTGTCGGGCTCGATGCCGGCCTGCTGCAACAGTGCCAGCCGGCGCGGTGACGCCGAAGCGAGAATGAGAAGCGGCGTGTCAACCATGGCGGGCCCCGGAATGCGAAAACCAATGCGAAAACCAATGCGAGACATGCGGATCTGCAGGATCACCGCATGGACATACCAACGGACCGCCGCCGCTCGTTCCGGCAAGGGCCGACCCAACAATAGGGAATACAGTCATCGGTCTGCAAACGATGGATGGAAAAAGACGAACGCTGGAAACCATCACAGACGGCAGCGATTCGGGCAAGACAAGGGAACCGCGGCGCACAGATTGCACCGACGGGCTTTCCGGTTTGCCGGCGTTTTACTTGAAACGATAGGTGATCCGGCCCTTCGTCAGGTCGTAGGGCGTCATTTCGACGAGCACCTTGTCGCCGGCCAGGACGCGGATCCGGTTCTTGCGCATCCGTCCGGCGGTGTGCGCGATGATCTCGTGTTCGTTTTCCAGTTTGACGCGAAACGTCGCGTTGGGCAGCAGTTCGGTGACGACACCCGGGAATTCGAGGACTTCTTCTTTCGCCATGCGGATCTTTGTTGTGCCAGTGCGGTGGAGTGTGGCGGACCCTAGTACCTAGGATCAGAGGTGATGGTTCATCTGATCCTAGGTACTAGGCGCCGCTTGGCCAAAACACAAGACAAATCCGCCAACGCAGCAAGCATGACAGATATGAGGCTGCGTTCTAGGGACTGTGGACAATAGGATTTCCTAACGCCGAGTTTTGTGATTCAAGCTTTCTTTTGAGGAGGCTTGGATGCGCCCTGAACGCTTTGTCATC
>JANQQB010000052.1 GCA_028285165.1 Rhodobiaceae bacterium | reverse complement strand
GGCGAGGGCGCCGGATTCTTCTACCGGCCGACCGTCGTGGCCAATGTCGACAACGATGCCGAGATCGCCCGCGATGAAGTGTTCGGGCCGGTCGTCTCCATCTCGCGCTTCAGCGATGCGGAAGACGCGCTTGCGTGGGCCAATGCCAACGATTACGGGCTCGCGTCCTCGGTCTGGACGAAGGACGTGGGTCGCGCCATGGCGGTGAGCAGCCGTCTCCGCTACGGCTTCACGTGGGTCAACACCCACGGTGTCGGCACGCCCGAAATGCCCTGGGCGGCGATGAAGGGCTCGGGCACCGGCTGCGACATGTCGGTCTACGCACTCGACGCCTACAGCGCCATCCGCCACGTGATGGTCGCGCACGGATGACCCGCCTGGCCGGCAAAACCGCACTCGTGACCGGCGGGCGCCAGGGGATCGGACGCGCTATCGTCGACGCCTTTCTGGCCGAGGGCGCTCAGGTGATGACCTGCGGACGCGGCGAATGGCCGGACGGCCTGCCGCCGGACGTGCGCTGGGTCACGGCGGATATGTCCGACGGTGCCCAGGTCGAGCTGTTGCGATCGGCCGTCGTCAACGCCTTCGGGTCGCTCTCGATCCTGATCAACAATGCGGGCATCCAGATCGAGAAGACCGTGGTCGACAGCACGGACGACGACTGGGACCGCCTCATGGGCGTCAACGCGAAGGGTGTCTTCAATGCCTGCCGCGCCTTCATTCCTGTAATGGCGGACGGTGGCTCCATCATCAACATCGGATCGATCTCCGGCAACGTCGCGGATCCGTCCATGGCGCTCTACAACGCCTCCAAAGCCTTCGTGCACGGTCTGACGCGGTCGGTCGCGGTCGATCACGGACCCGCCGTCCGGTGCAATGCCATTTGCCCGGGCTGGATCATGACGGACATGGCCGAAGCCGGCTTCGATCTGGCCGACGATCCGGATGCCGCAAGACGTAACGCGGTCGCGCGGCATCCTGTCGGCCGTTTGGGTGCGCCCGAGGATGTCGCGAGGCTGGCCGTCTGGCTGGCGTCGGACGATGCCTCGTTCGCGACGGGGCAGTGTTTCACGGTCGATGGTGGCATGACGGCCGCATCGCCGATCAATCCGGGACTGATGTGATGCAGACGATAGAACAAACCGCGGTCCTTGGGGCCGGTGTAATCGGAGCAAGCTGGACAGCTCTGTTTCTGGCGGCCGGCCGATCCGTGGACGTCTACGATCCGGGCGACGGAATTGAGGCGTCGGTGCGCGACTATGTTGCCAAGGCCTGGCCCGCTCTCGAACGGCTTGGGCTCGCGCGCCGTGGCGATCCTGATCGATTGCGCTTTCATAGCGATCCGGGCGAAGCCGTTCGTGATGCGCAGTTCGTGCAGGAGAATGTGCCCGAGCGGATCGACATCAAGCACGCCCTGTTCGCCGCAATCGAGCCGCACCTGGCAACCGACGCCATCGTGGCCTCATCGGCGTCCGGTCTCATGGTCCGTGAGATGCAGGAGGGCTGGCAGGACCCGTCGCGTTTCCTGCTTGGGCATCCATTCAATCCGCCGCATCTGATTCCGCTGGTCGAGTTGATCGTGAATGAGCGTACAGCCGACGGTGTCCTCGAGGCTGCGGAGAGCTTCTACGCCGATGTCGGCAAGGTGACCATCCGCGTCGAGCGCGAAGTGCCGGGCCACGTCGCCAACCGGCTCCAGGCCGCCCTGTGGCGGGAAGCCATTCATCTCGTCACGAGCGGGGTCGCCTCGGTCGAGGATGTCGACAAGGCGGTCTGGGCCGGCCCCGGCCTGCGCTGGGCGGCCATGGGGCCGCATATGCTGTTCCACCTGGGCGCCGGTCCGGGCGGCATGGGCGAATTCTGCACCCGCTACAGCGACAGTTTCCATCGCTGGTGGGACGACCTCGGCCGGACGGAATTGACGCCGGAGACCGCGGCTTTGCTTGCCGATGGGGTCGCCGCCGAAGCGAACGGCCGGGACGTCGCAGAGTCGTCGGCGGAACGGGACGCCCTGATCGTCGCCATGCTGGAATCCGCCGGAAAAGTGCGTTCGGGAAGCGCTCAGACGTAGCGTTTGGCCAAGCTTCGTGGTTGAGTGGCGGCAGGACTTAATTGGACAGAAGAAGCCGCCATGCATCCGCTCGATCCCCTGAAAAGCACGGAAGTCCGGACCGCCGTTGAGGTTGTCCGCGCGCAGTCCGGTCTCGATGAAACGGCATGGTTCGAGACCATCACGCTCGATGAGCCGGACAAGGCCGAGCTTGCAGCGGCGCGCGACGGTCGGGCGCCCATCCGGCGCGCCTATGTCTGCTGCTACGAGCCGTCCAGCAATCGCACCATGCGCGGTATCGTGCGGCTTGACGACGGGGAATTGGCAAACTGGGAGCACGTCGAGGGTGCCCAGGCCCGCATCGTCCCCGATGAATTCGTCCTCGGCGACGAGATCGTCAAGGCCGATCCGCGGTTTGTCGAGGCGTGTGCCAAGCGCGGCATCACGGATCTCGAAAAGGTCCTGATTGAAACTTGGGCCGCGGGCAATTTCGGTGACGAGGCAGAGCGGGGCGAACGCATCGCCTTTTGCCACTGCTGGGTGTCGAACGAGGCCGGCGACAACCCATACGGCCGGCCGATCGCCAATCTGCATCCGGTCGTCGATCTGCGCCTCCGGAAAATCATCCGGATCGACGATTTCGGCGTCGTGCCGCTGCCGCCGGACTCAGCCTCCATCCGCCCGACCGAGAACCTGCGTACCGACATCAAGCCGCTCGAGATTACGCAGCCTGAAGGCCCAAGCTTCGAAGTCGACGGTTACGGCGTGAAGTGGCAGAACTGGCATGTCCGCGTCGGGTACAACCTGCGCGAGGGGCTTGTCCTGCACGAGATCGGCTACGAGGACAAAGGCCGCTTGCGGCCGATCATGCACCGGGCGTCCATGGCTGAAATGGTCGTGCCCTACGGCGATCCGACCGGCGGTAATTTCCGGCGTAATGCTTTCGACACGGGCGAATACGGCATCGGCCCCGTGCTCGATTCCCTCAAGCTCGGCTGCGACTGCCTCGGCCATATCCACTATTTCGACGTCTGTGCCCATGACTGGCACGGCGAACCGTACGAGATAAAAAATGCGGTCTGCATGCACGAGGAGGATTTCGGCCTGCTCTGGAAGCATACGGACGCACGTACGGGAAAGATGCGGGCCGTTCGATCGCGCAGGCTGGTTATCTCGGCACTCTCGACCATCGGCAATTACGTCTACGGCTTCTTCTGGTACTTCTACCAGGACGGCACGATCGGCGTTGAGATCAAGGCGACCGGCATTCCGTTCCCGACCGGGATCGCGCCGGACAAGGAATCGGAATACGGCACCATCGTCGCGCCGGGCATCGAATCCCATGTCCATCAGCATGTCTTCAGCTTCCGGTTCGACATGTGTGTCGACGGTGAGGCGAATTCCGTCCGCGAGGTCGAGTTTGAAGCGGCCCCCGTCGGACCGGAAAACCCTCACGGCAACGCGATCCGGATCATCGACCGCGAACTGGAAAGCGAATTGCAGGCGCAGCGCGAGACGGATTCGGCACGCGCGCGCTACTGGAAGATCGTCAATCCCAAGGCGAAGAACGGGTTGGGCAAACCGACCGCTTACAAGCTGGTTCCGGCGGCCAATACCTTGCCTTTGCTCGATCCGCAATCGCCCGTGGCGAAGCGGGCAGGCTTCATGTTCAAGCATTTCTGGGCGACGCAATATGCGCCGGACGAGCTCTATCCCGCCGGCGACTTCCCGAACCAGAGCGCCGGCGGAGACGGGCTGCCCGCCTGGACGGCTGCTGACCGGCCGCTCAGCGAAACCGACGTGGTTACCTGGTACACGCTCAATTTCCATCATCTGCCGAGGCCGGAGGACTGGCCGGTGCAGCCCGTGGTTTACGCGAACTTTCACTGGATGCCCGACGGCTTTTTCGACGAAAACCCGGCGCTCGACGTGCCGCCGAACGACCTCAAATGAGCGGCTGTTCCTGCTTTCCGCCGGCGAGGACGCTCAGGACCGTCTTGCCCGGTTTTGCCCACGGAAAGGACTCGAACACGGCCTGCGCCGCTCCTGGCGTTGACGGCGGCTCGACGATCGCGTCGGCCAGAGCATCGAACTGCTCGTAGGTGTCGTCCGGCACAGCCTGCAGTCGGCTGCACTCCCGTCCCGGCCCCCAATAGTCCCAGGGCAGGGTTTCGATACCCGCCAGGGCCGCCGCATCCTTCAGCACGTTGGAGGCCGGAAACCAGTCCCCGCTGATGCCGGCATAGAACAGGCCGCAGGTCTCCGCATCGACCTTGCCGGTCCGGATCTCGCGCCATAGCTGCGGCCCGCTGCGAAAGCGGTCGCGCGGAACGTCCGCGATGTCGAACGTGATGCCGTGTCCCTCGCGGGCGCGCCGCCCGAGCTGTGCATCGAGCAAACGCCATTCGTCATTGTGCTTGTATTCGCACAACCAGTGGTCCTCCCAGCGGTCGGGTCGGAAATAATTGACGAATCCGACCCGCAGCCGCGCCTCGATCCCGCTGGACCGGAACACGCTCGCCGCGATCAGGACGAAGTCGTGACAGGTTCCGTAGAGATAGGCCGAGAGCGCACGCTGCTCGGTGAGCGGCCGGCCGTCGCGTTCGAATGCCGTCCCCAACAGGCGTAGGACCGTCCGCAGCCCGCGGTCTGCTTCGGCATAGTCGGGCACGCCGAATTTCAGAAACCGCGCGGCGGCATGATGGATCAGGAAGTTCTCCAGCGCGTCTGCAAGCGCCTGGGGCTCGGTCGGCAGAACGGCCAGTCGATCTGCGTAAGGTCCCGGATCCGACCAGGCCGTGTGTTCAGCGTAGCTCATCATGCTCCCGATGCTACAGCAGTGTTGGCAACGATGCTGCAACACTCCGGCAAATTCTGTCCAATCGTGACCGCGCCGAACCAGGTCTTATGACGTCAGACCGTGTAATAGAACTCTTCGCGGACCACCTTGCCGGCCTTGACCGTGTAGATGCCGACTTCCCTCATTTCGCTGCGGTCGCCGGTATCCTTGTTGGTGGCGTCGATTTCGAAGATCACGGCAAAGCGGTCATTGCTGTGGAAATACGGGCCGTCGACATTTGCCGAATGGACCTCCATCGCGTTGTTCCACCACTCGTGCTTGCCCCGAATGGCGTCGATGCCGGCACTCTCCGGGCTGTCCATGCCCGGCATGGGCAGGGCTTCAACCGACACCGCGTCCGCCGAATAGAGTTCGTCGAGACATTTCTGTTCATTGCCTTCCCGGCAATAGGTCACCAGTTGGTTGGCGACATTGGTTAGCGTGCTGTCAAACATGGTGAGGCACCTCCTCGTCTGCGGTTAGAGTGAATTCGGCTCAGATTGAATCGTTCTGCCGGATTGCATTTTTGTCAGGATCGAGGGTTTTGGCGAAGGCCATACCGGGGGTACGGTCGAGACAAAACCCGATGGAAATGGCAAAAAGG
>JANQQB010000048.1 GCA_028285165.1 Rhodobiaceae bacterium | reverse complement strand
GAGGAAGCCGAGATCCCCGAAGTCAGCCGGCCGCAATTCTTCGACAGCGTCGGCAAGATCGCGCTGTCCGGGCCGTTTTCCGAGGCGTCCCTGAAAGTCTTCGCCAAGCGGATGCGCGACGATCTGATCGCGCGCGGCGTCGACAGGGTGACCTTCAACGGTTTGCGCGACGAGGAAATCCATGTCGACCTGCCGGAGCGGGAACTGCGCCGGCTTGACCTGACGATCCAGGACGTTTCGGACCGCATCAGGGGCAATTCCCGGGATTTGCCGTCCGGCAACCTGGAAGGGGTGGTCGAGCGGCAATTGCGGGCCGAAACCGATGCCGAAACGCCGGGCACGATCGGCCTCATAGAGGTCAAGACGCTGCCGGGCGGGGAACGGGTTTTGCTGCGTGACGTCGCCGATATCAGGCCGGCATTCGACGATGACGAGGCACAGGGCTACCGTGCCGGCGTGCGGGCGATTGAGCTGATCGTCTGGCGGGCGGCGTCCGCCGATACGCTGCAGACCGCCGCGGTCGTCAGCGATTACCTGGCCGAAGTCCGCGATACGCTGCCGCCGACGCTTGAGGTGATCGAATACGAAATCCGCGCCGACCGGGTGCTCCAACGCATCATGCTGCTGATCAAGAACGGTCTCACGGGGCTGATCCTTGTGGTGGCCGTCATGTACCTGTTTCTCGATGCCCGGATCGCCTTCTGGGTGTCGGCCGGCATTCCGGTGGCGATGTTCGCCACGCTCGGCGTCATGTATGCGAGTGGACAGTCGATCAACATGATTTCGCTGTTTGCCCTTATCATGACGCTCGGCATCATTGTCGACGACGCGATTGTCGTTGGCGAGCACACCGCCACGCGGGCCGATGCCGGAGACGGGGCTGCTGAGGCGGCCGAACGCGGCGCCGGACGCATGGTGGCGCCTGTCATGGCCGCCAGCCTGACGACGATCGCCGCCTTCGCGCCGATCTTCCTTGTGCGTGATGTGCTTGGCCAGATCATGTCGGCCCTGCCGCTCGTCGCGATTGCCGTCCTCATCGCTTCGCTGATCGAATGTTTCATGGTCCTTCCGGGGCACTTGGCGCATTCGCTGAACCGCAGCAATGACGTGCGCTGGTCCTATTGGCGCCAATTCCTGCTGGCTGCCGTTCTGACCGGTCTGTGTTTTGCCGCGCTCAACTACATCGTACTGGAACCCGCCACGTTGCGGTCCGCGCTTGGCGAACAGGCCAACGAGATCGCGGCACTCTGGCAGGACGGACTTTTGGGCCTGGTCAGCCTGCTGCCGGCCCTGATCGGATATCTGTCGCTCGGCGTCCTGCTTCTGGGATCCGTGTTTCGCGAGAATTTTTCCGGCGTGCCGGCGCCCTTCCTCGCAATCGCGCTGCCGGTCGCGGCCTTCCTGATCGCAACCCTGTTCGAGGCCTATGCGCTGGCCCGGGCGCGGCGCCGTGTGCGGGCGGGCAAGCCGGCACAAGGCGGGTTTCGCCGCAGGTTCGACCGCGGCTTCGACTGGTTCCGGAACGGCCCGTTTCGGGCCCTCGTCACCCTGGTCTTCAACAACCGCTACATCTACGTCGCATTGTGCGTGGCGGTGATGCTGATCGTTACCCGGGGCATGATCGGCGGCGGGCAGGTCGGGTTTTCGTTCTTTCCCTCTCCGGAAGCGGAAAACATCCGCGCGACGGTCGAGTTCAATGCCGGCCTGCCGGAGGAAAAGGCAGTCGTTGCGCTCGAGCGTATCGAAGACGCGTTGCGGGCGGCCGAACAGGATCTCGGCGCAGGCCGGCAGGCGCTCGTGCTCAACGCGATCTCCATGCTCGGCCGGTCCGGTCGCAATCGCGGTGACAATCTTGCCGAAATCGACGTCGAACTGACGGCCTCCGAAGAACGGACGGTCCGTACGCCGGAGGTCGTGGCCGCCTGGCGCAAGCGCGTGCCGGCGATTGCCGGCGTCAAGCGGGTGGCGATTTTTGAGCGCCGCGGCGGGCCGCCCGGACGTGACCTGGACATCCAGTTGCACGATGCGCCGCCGGAAGTCCTGAAACGGGCAGCACTCGAAGTCGCCGATCTGATGACGGCCTTTCCTGGGGTTTCCGGCGTTTCGGACGACTTGCCCTTCGGCAAGCCGGAGATTGTCATGACGCTGACGCCGCGGGGCGCATCGCTTGGCTTCACAATCGAGGATGTCGGCCGCCAGGTTCGCAACAATTTCGAAGGGGCGATCGCCCGCCGGCTGGCGCGCGGGGATGAGGAATTGACGATTCGCGTCTCGAAAGTCGTGCCCGGAACCGGGAGCAGCCAGCTCCGCTCGCTCGAATTGCGCAGCCAAGACGGGGAATTCGTGCCGCTGACGGAAGTGGTCGCCTTGAGCGAACGCCAGGGATTTTCAGTGATCCAGCGGCGCGACGGCCGTGAAACCGTCTCGATCACCGCCGACGCCGACCAGAGCGTCACATCCAACCAGGATATCGTCGCGGATCTGGAAGCCTCCGGAGCCCTGGCGGAGATCGCCAGCCGGCATGGCGTCACCTACAGTTTTTCCGGACGCGAGGAAGAGCGCCAGAAGTCGTTCGAGGACCTGCAGCTCGGCATCGTCATCGCCGTCTCGGTCATCTACATCATCCTCGCCTGGGTGTTCGCCAGCTACACAAGACCGGTTGCGGTGATCCTGATCATTCCGTTCGGAATCGTCGGCGCCATCGTCGGCCATTACGTTATGGGCTTCAGTCTGACCATCCTGTCCTATCTGGGATTGCTCGGCCTTGCCGGCATTCTGGTCAACGATTCCATAATTCTTGTGATGCGGCTGGATGAACGGCTTCAGGCCGGGGAAGCCATGGCGAGCGCGGCGATCGGAGCGTCCTGCGACCGGCTGCGCGCCGTGTTGCTGACGTCGTTGACGACCGTCGGGGGATTGCTGCCGCTGCTGTTCGAGCGCAGTCTGCAAGCGCAGTTTCTCATGCCGATGGCGATCACCATCGTCTTCGGTCTCGGATTTGCCACGCTGATCGTTCTGTTTCTGGTTCCGGCCCTGGTCGGAATCGGCGATGACATCGGTCGGGCCTTTCGCTTCGTCTATGCGCGAGGCGAACCGAACGCCCGGCCGGCTGAGGATGGCGCGGCCGAGTAGACAATCCGACCGTTCCGACCATCCAAGGAGATAGCGCAATGTTGCGGCGGGTTGCCGCGCGATCTTCTGCCGATCACGTTTTGCCCCGAGCCCTTGTATAGTTCGATCCTGCCGACGAAGTGCGGCAAGGTGTGATACCGGCTTTTGCGGATTGAATTCCGGGAGCGGCGACCACACTTTGGACGGCACGCAAGACGGGGGAACACAACGGCATGAATGTGGACGACGGCGTCATACGGTTCGGAGCCTTTCTGCTCGTCTTCTCGCTGATGGCCTTGTGGGAGATGATGGCGCCGAGACGGGCCGGATTGCCCATGCGCCAGCGTCGGTGGACCACCAATCTGTCCCTTGTGGTGATTGATGCGATTGCCGTCCGCGTCTTTGTCCCGGTGACGGCGATTGCGGCGGCCGAGTTTGCCGCGGCACAGCAGATCGGCCTGTTCAACCTGTTGGACATGCCCCCGATCCTGGCTGCGATCGGCGCCTTTTTGTTGCTGGACTTTGCCATCTGGCTGCAGCATCTGGCATCGCACAAGATCCCCGTTCTCTGGCGCCTGCACAGCGTGCACCACGCCGATATCGACATCGACGTCACGACCGGCATCCGTTTTCACCCGCTCGAAATCATGCTGTCCATGGTCTGGAAGGTTGCCGTGGTTATGCTGCTTGGTGCGCCGGCTGTCGCGGTGTTCGTGTTCGAAGTGGTGTTGAACGGCACGGCAATGTTCAACCACGCCAATGTCGACATTCCGCGCCGGTTCGACCGTGTGCTCAGGTTGCTGGTCGTCACCCCCGACATGCACCGGGTGCACCATTCGGTTATCCAGTCTGAGACCGATTCCAATTACGGTTTCAACCTGTCGATATGGGACCGGATTTTCCGCACCTACCGTGCCCAGCCGAGAGCCGGGCACACGCAGATGACAATCGGTCTGGAAAACTGCCAGTCCGACGAGCCCACCAAGCTGGGCTGGTCGTTGCTGATGCCGTTCCGCGGCCGGTTCATGTCCCGGCGCCAGACGAGATAATCTCTCTTACCGATCGCGGGTCAGGACCACAAAATCGGTGCCGCGTCCGGTTTCCCGGCTGAGGCCGTTGTCGGTGACTGCAAAAGAGGATCCCGGCGTCAGGAGCCCGGCGATCTTGTCGTTGACCTCCGGCGGGATGACAATGCGGTCGAGCGCGGCGCGGGCTGTCATCGCTCGGCCGTCTTCCTCAAGCGTCTTGAAGAACGAAAAGTTCGACACTTTCGGCCGGTCGTTCAGCGAGACCGCGTTCCAGCGCAGGGCGTCGCTGGTCTCATCCTTGTTCATGACCGTGAAGAAATGCGTGCCGAGCGCCTTGCCGGCGTCCTTCAGGGCGATCGGCATGTCGAACAATTCCTTGAAATCCTGGCGCACGTAGATATGGCCAAGGCGGGCCGGTCCCTTGCCGGCAACCCGGTGCAGCGCTGTCACAAGGTCCGGCGACATCGCGCCGGTCTCGTCGAGCCCGTTGTCCTTCTGAAAGGCCCGGATCGCCGCGCCTGTCACCGCGCCCATCCAGCCGTCGACCTCACCGGCGTCGTAGCCAAGGCCGTTCAACAGCGCCTGCACATCCTTCACGAGTTCCCGTCCGGTCCGGCGGGTCACCAGAATGCGGATCGGCGAGGACGAGGTCTCGACCGCAGTCGATATCAGCGGGTCTTCAGCATCGTTCCGGCTCAAACGCAGCGAGGCGAGCGTGATCGTGCGGTCGAATTCCGCCTGGCGGACCTCGGCCTGCATCTGGCTCGGATTGGCTCCTTCCGGCCCATCGAGCGAGCGGATGACACGTTTCGAGAGCCGGCTCTTTTCCGAGAGCGGCGCCACACCGCTTCCGGCGGCACCGGACGGCTCAGCAGCCACCGGCGTCTGTGACGTGCTTGCCGGCCGGAACAGGCCCGGATGATCGAAGCCGCGCGGCTGAACAGGCCGACGGGTGATCACGACATGGGCGCCGATCTCCGTGAATTTGAACAGTTTGCCGGCAAATCCGTGCGGCAGGCGAACGCATCCATGCGAGGCCGGATAGCCAGGCACGCTGTTGGAGGCGTGCAGCGCGATACCCGACCAGGTCAGCCGTTGCATGAACGGCATCGGCGCATTGCTGTAGATGTTGGAGCGATGATGCCGCGCCTTTTGCAGAATGCTGAACACGCCTGTCGGTGTGGTGTGGCCGGACTTGCCCGTCGACACATGCGTTTCGGCAACGGGCCGGCCGCCGGCATAGACCACGGCGCGTTGGTCATCGAGCGACACGACGACCTGGATGGGTTCGTCGTCCCGGCGGGCGCGCCACCAGGGCTCATCGCTGCGGGCGTTCGGCGTTTCCTGTTTCCGGGCGGCAAGCACGGTCGGTCGGGGCGTCGTGTGGTCGCGCGACAGGACCTGGATCGACGCGCCGGTTCGGGCCGCTTCGGCATATCCCGACGGCGATGCGTCTGTTGCCAGCGCCGTGCCGGCAAATCCGGCTGAAATCGAAAGGAATGCCGCCATCCCGGTAGCGGCGGAAAGAAGTCGATGTGAAACGCGCACTGATACCCCCACAGAAATCTACGCCCAGGGTTTGATCAAAATCTATGGCACGGATTTCATAAATTTAGTGTAACCTATCCGTGACTTTGAGGAAACAAGTCTTCATTATTCCTCCGCAATAGATTTGATAACCATGTTGTGTATTACAAGGTCGAATAGCCAATAAAGTTAATTTACATTGGTTGCGCACGGTATTCAGACACATCGCCCACCATCGACTTCCAGTGCAACTCCGGTGATGAAGGACGCCTCGTCGGAGGCGAGCCACAGGGCGGCCTGAGCGATGTCGCGCGGTTGCGACAGGCGGCCGAGGGGAACGGACGCGACGAATTGCGCGCGCTTTTCCGGAGTGTCTTCGCCCATGAAGTCAGCCAGCATGGCGGTTTCGCCGGCCACCGGACAGAGCGCATTGGCGCGGATTCCGTCCGGTGCGAGTTCCACCGCCATGGACTTTGTCGCGGTGATGACCCAGCCTTTCGAGGCATTGTACCAGGTCAGGCCCGGACGCGGCCTGAGCCCGGCGGTCGACGCCGTGTTCAGGATCACCCCGGCACCGCTTACCTTGAGATGCGGAAGCGCGGCGAGGCAAGCCAGATAGATCGCCTTGACGTTGACTTCGTAGATCCGGTCGAACGTGGTTTCGTCGACGTCGCCGAGCGGACCGTTGCGGTGGGTGTAGCCCGCATTGTTGATGAGGATGTCGAGGCGACCGAACCGTCTGACCGCCTGGCCGATCATGGCATCGACATCGGCCTGGAGGGTGACGTCCGCGGCGATCGCGCTTGCGCGGTCCCCGTGCCGTGCCGCCACGGTTTCGGCGCCTGCCGCGTTGATGTCGGCGACGACGACACGCGCGCCTTCGGCGACGAACAAATCGGCCATGCCTTCGCCGAAGCCCGCCGCTGCACCGGTTATGACCGCTACTTTCCCGTCCAGACGCCCGCCCATATCGTTTCCTGTTTGCTGTCGATTTTGCGAGGCATCTGACCATGCGTCGTCACGCTTGCCAAGTCCCGGTTCTTCCCCGCAAAGTGGCGGCGCATGATCGGGGCATCCGCTCCGCTCGGCTTGCCGGAAAAAAGATCAAGGGGAAGGAACGCACGATGCCCGAGCGCGATTTCGAGCTTCTGGACGAACGGTTTCGCCTTTGCGTCAAGACGAGCGCTGGCCTTGACCACCTCTGGAGTGACGGCCGCTGGACGGAGGGCCCGGCTTACTTTCCGGCCCTGAAAAGCCTGGTGTGGAGCGACATCCCGAACGATCGTCTGATGCGCTGGGACGAGACGACCGGCCAGGCAGGCGTGTTGCGCGGTGGGCTTGGCGCATTCACCAACGGCAATACGGTCGATCGGGAAGGGCGGCTCGTATCCTGCGAGCACGGTACGCGGCAAGTGACCCGGACCGAACACGACGGATCGATCACCGTCATCGCCGACCGGTACGACGGCAAGCGCCTGAATTCTCCGAACGACGTTGTGGTCCGGTCCGACGGTACGATCTGGTTCACCGACCCGGCCTACGGCATCGATTCCGATTACGAAGGGTTCCGCGCCGATCCCGAACTGGACGGCTGCTACGTCTTTTGCGCCGATCCTCGGGACGGATCGCTGAGGATTGTCGCCGATGATTTCGTGCGCCCGAACGGCCTGGCCTTTTCGAGCGATGAATCCATGGTGTACATCGCCGACACCGGCGCGACGCATCAGCCGGACGGGCCTCGGCATATTCGGGCGTTTCATGTCAGTGCCGACGCGACGCTCTCCGGCGGCGCGGTCTTTGCGACGTGCACCAACGGCCTGTTCGACGGCTTTCGCCTCGATACCGAGGGGCGCATCTGGTCGAGCGCCACGGACGGCGTGCATTGCTATCACCCCGACGGCAGCCTGATCGGCAAGGTGCTGGTGCCGGAACGGGTTGCCAACGTGTGTTTCGGCGGGGCGCGGCGCAACCGATTGTTCATCACCGCGACGCGTTCGGTCTATGCGGTCATGCTGGCTGTGAACGGGGCAAAGACGTTTTGACGGCTTCGGCGGACCTGGCTGTCAATAGACCGAGACCGGAAAGTACCGCAGATACAATTCGGCGAATTTGCCGTTCGCGACCAGGCGCTGCAGCGCGTAGTTGAGCGTCGAGCGCAAGGCGGTCGCTTCTTCGGGAACGGCGATGGCCAGCCCGCGTCCAAAATAGGTCTCGTCGAAATACGCCCCGCCACGGAAGGCGCAGCAGGCCTCGGCGGCATCCGATTGCAGCCAGAAGCTCAA